>JALVMN010000353.1 GCA_027027005.1 Desulfobacterales bacterium
TGCGTGGAGATGATCCTAAAATGATGAAACACCTCAAGGACCCTCTTCTCTCACATTGGCCATGGACCGTTTCAGAACTTTAGCGAAATATGATAGAAGGGTAAGGGCCAGGTATTTTTTTGTTTTAGGTGGGCACAACCTTGGTGTAGGCAATAAGTATTGGCAACCGAAGCCGGATGAAATGCCTTGATGACGCTATGCCGCCGCTTTGTCCGAACCTTTGTGCGAGGGCATCATAGTGAGCATCCCTTAAATGACCTCCAACTTGCCTTCGGTGGACTAACTCCTACTCGTATGCCAGGACTCTGATAATGCCAATAGTAGCGCCGGTGTCGTCAGTAGTGCAGGTATCGCTGACCGATATGACCTTTTTCACATTATTCTGCTCTATGAACTGGTTGACCATCTTGTCCAATTCCTCCAGTTCTCCTTTGGCCCTGAATATCTTCAGTGCTGTTGTGAATGTCTTGACTTTCATCTGCCATATCCTCCTTGTGCTTTATCCCAAATCCAATCATCATATGTACCTTTTCAGTCTAATTTCTAAAACAATTCCCGAACATTATCAAGACTCATCATAGACCACGGGGGGAAGGAGATGAGGCTGGATCTTTTGCCTTGGAGGGGCAGAACAAGGAATATTGAGTAAAATAAGGCGCGTCCCGGTCCAGAGCCCTCTTGACCGATGAAGATAAAGTAGCGCTTGTATCTACTTGAGATTATGTGTAAGAATTATCATCCGATACTTCGTTGATCATGCCTGATGTCGCCCCCCATATCAGACTGGCCCGGGACTACTTTGAGTCTCTGGCCCGCCGATTTCCCGTCATGTGTGCTAGCGATGAGTTCGATTTTTTGCCCAGAGCCCAGGCAGCCGCCCGCTATTATGACCGCCTGGACGAAATGGACGCCCATAGCTTGGAAGAATGCATCCACGAATTAAAGGCGCTGAAAAAGGATCTTTCCCTGATGATGGCGGCCGAAAACCACCTTGAAGACAGCATCGACCTTGAGTTGTTGCAGGCCAGTATTGCCGGTATTTTGATCGATCTGGAACAAAAACGCACCTGGCAATCTAACCCCCTGCTTTACCTGAAGATCGCCTTTATCGGCCTGGATCATGCCCTTAACAAGCCCGCCGCCGATGGCAAGGAGCGCATGGATAGGCTGTTGGCGCGCCTGGCCGCTGTTCCCCGGCTCTTCCAGCAGGCTATGGAGAATATCACAGTGGTGCCGGAGTCCTACCACGAGGCCAGCGGTGCCATGTTGAAAGACTGCCGGAAGTATCTCAAGGTCCTAGGTAATGACATGCTGAAAGCCTGGTCCCAGGAGCCGGCCGCCAGGTTGGAGCGGTATCTACAAAAGGTCCTGAGAACTCTGGAGTCACTGGAAAGGTTTTGTGCATCCTTGGAGGTTAAGCCCGATAGTCTTTTTGCCGCTGCAACACTGGAAAAGACCTTATACGATCACTTCATGTGCCATCGTAGTGTTGAAGAGATTTATGAACTGGCCCTGGATGAGTGGCATCAAAACCACCAGCGGCTGCAACAGCGTCGGGCAAGCATTGATCCTGGAAAGACCTGGCAAGAGTTGTACCATGAGTATTCGCCTCCTGGGGTCGATAAAACCGATACCTTCTCCTTGTACGCCGGAGAAATCCAGAGACTGAAAGTGTTTTTCCGACGCCAGGGCTTTATGAAGGCGGATCTTCATGCGCCCCTGAAAATTGCCGAAACACCGTTGTATTTGCGCTCAGTAAGGGGGGCTGCCTCTTTTGCGGCCGCTTTTACGGCACATCCAGAGGAAACCAGTTATTTCTACATTACCACCCGTCTCGGAGAGCAGCATGATAAGCCCTTAGAGGGGATGTTGAAGAAGCGGTTTCACCGGGAATATAGAATGCTCGCAGCCCATGAGACCTTCCCGGGCCACCACCTGTTGGATGCCGTGCGCCGCCGTTTGTCCAATCCGGTGCGACGCCAGATCGAATCCCCCCTTTTCTATGAAGGCTGGGCGTCTTATGCAGAGTCCATGCTCGTGGATTACGGCTACATCAGCGATCCAAAGGAATTACTGGTGGATTGCAAAAGGCAACTCTGGCGATCCGCTCGGTGCCAGGTGGACATAGGACTGGCCACGGGCAAAATCGACATGGCAGCGGCCATTGGCCTCCTGGAAGCTTGCGGGTTCTCTACCCTGGAGGCGCGGCGACAGGTGGATCGTTTTCGTTTGAACCCCGGATACCAACTCTGCTACACTTTGGGTTGTTACGAATTGAGAAGGCTCAGAGACTACTTCTGCGGCCCCATGGACCGTAACCTTTTCCATCGGCTCATCCTTGAAGGCGGAGAGCTACCGTTTCACCTGATCGAAAAACGGCTGAATCAACGTCAGCAAGTGATGATTGAATGAGGGTTTAAGACGTGAAAGATTTTAAGGGTTATCATTCGGAGTGGAATCTCGGGAGCCCGGGAGGGTGGGACTATCAGCGATTGACCCAGATCATCGGCAAGGCGGTCTGGCAGCGCTTGGAGGAAATCAAGCCCTTCGGGCTTGAGCTGGATTTTGACCATCCCTATTTTTCACCGGTTGAGGGCCTGGTGGAGTTGCTGGTGGAGACACATCGTGCCCGTGAAGGACGAAACCCCGGTCTCATTGCCGTGGTGGCCGAAGAAGAAACCCTGGCCGACGTTACCGAAAACATCAATCTGGCCAGGCACCTGGATGCCATAGAGGGCATTACCGGTGCCCTGATGCCCCCCCACGAGTTGGAACTGCGTAGGGGAAAGGTCTGCTGGCAAGGCAAAGCGGTGTCGGTGATATTTATGGATTTCAACACCGATGTGCTCCTGGCCCTACACCGCAAATACGGCCTTGAGCCTGTGCTACAAGCCATCAAAGAGCATCGCGTGATCAATCCCCGGGGAATGGAACCCTTCAATGTGAAAAGCATGTTTGAGGTGCTCACCGGCCCCCTGCAAAACCGCTTCCATGAAGAGATTGTAAGGCGCACTCCTTGGACGCGGCGGTTCTTGCCCCGCCGCACACAGGGTCCCGGAGGTGAGGCCATTGAAGACCTGGTGGAATGGACCCGCCGCCACTGGGATGAGCTGGTGCTCAAGCCCGCAAGGGGCTATTCCGGCCACGGAGTCCGGGTAGGGGGTGTCAACGCGGATACGGATGAAGCCGTCAGACTGGCCCTGCACCAAGGGGACTACATCGTCCAGGAAAAGATTCCCCTATCTCTGTGGAGCGAGGAAATTCCTCATCTGGACAATAAAGGCATCCGTTTGAAGACCTACCAGACCGATTTCCGCTGCCTGATGGGTCCCTTTGGTCTGATGGGTTTTGTGGGCCGCTATGGTGGGGTGCCCACCAACGTGGGAAGTGGGGGCGGCTTCCAGCCCCTGGCGATTTTGCGGTCTGAAATGAGGATCCGCGAAGCCGTTGACCATATCAATGAGACCATCATGGGCATGGACCGCGGTGACCTGCAGGAGGTGATCGAGGCGCAGAAGAAAATGGCCTTGGACTGCGATTTCACTTACCTGTTGGGACCCGTTAAGATCGCCCTGCGCCCCAGGCTGATCACCGCAGGCCAAATGGAAGCCCTGGAAAGATATGGTCAAAAAATGTGGAAGGATTGTCTCACTCTGGAGGTCATGTGGCGGGCCGGAGAACTAGATGAACTGATTGACATTGAAGAAGAAGAGCTTGCCATAGCGCGCATGGACCCCTGGGAAGGGTCGCCGGCCATCATTGCCTCCGACGGGTTGTTCAGCTTCGGAGCGGATCGGGAAGGAGAAGCCCATGCCCATTGAAGTCGATGCTGATTGGTGGAAAACCCTTTTTGACAGGGTGTATCTGATCACCGATGCACGTTCGGTCTGTGACGAAGAACTCACACGCCGGGAAGTGGACCTGATATGTGAGATGCTACCCCTGCAACCGGGCCACCGCATCCTAGATCTTTGTGGAGGTCACGGCCGCCACAGCCTGGAGCTTTGCCGCCGGGGTTTCAGAGGCTGCACCCTGCTGGACTATTCGCTGGCCATGACCGATATCGCCCGCGAAAAAGCGAGAGAAACCGGGCAGCATTTGGATGTGGTATGCTCTGACGCCCGCAAGACTGGATTGGCTGGGGAAAGTTTCGACCATGTGCTGATATTGGGCAATTCCATCGGTTACATCCAGGAGCCGCAAGCCGACGGCCAGATACTGGCAGAAGCCCACCGCGTGCTGCGGCCCGGCGGCTGGTTGCTGGTAGATGTAACTGATGGGGAAGTGGTGAAAAAATCATTTCGCCCTAATGCCTGGCACGAAATCGGTGATGATATCGTGGTGTGTCGGGAGCGGGAAATCCGAGACAGTGTGGTTTGTGCCCGTGAGATGGTGCTCAGCAAAAAAAAAGGCCTGATCCGCGACCGCACCTATGCCGTGCGCCTGTATGACTCCAAAAGTTTGGCCGTTCTTCTGGAATCAGCCGGTTTTTCCCGTGTAAGCGTTAGAACCGATTTCTCCTTTCATCAAAACGCAGGCGACTACGGGTTCATGAACCGACGCATGATCGCCACCGGCCAGAAATTTGAAACACCACAGGCTACGCTCCAGTTCAGGTAGGGAACATCCCCTCAGTGCCGCCGTGGGCACTCAAGCGGGTCAGACAGGCGTTGCCCCTCCTCTTGTCCAAGAACAGATTTTGTGCAGGCATAGAGATCTACTCAAACTAAGTGGAAGAAGTCCAAAGACAAGGCATTGGTTTAATGATAGAGGAATAACCTCTCTGTTTCCTTGACGATCCAGGGTGGATCTCTTATAATCGGGCGCCAATCAAAAGTGTATTGGTGGACATAGATCTAATGGAAGGAGATTAGAGATATGAGGAGAAAAGTAACGGTGGTGGGGGCTGGAAATGTAGGAGCAACGGCAGCCATGCGTGTTGCCGAAAAAGAGCTTGCCGACGTGGTTTTGATTGATGTCTTGGAAGGGGTGCCGGCTGGCAAGGCCCTGGATCTGGCAGAAGCAGCACCCATAGAAAAGCATGATTCCAAGCTCATAGGTGCAACAAACGACTATAGCCACGCAGAGGGCTCTGACATAGTAATCATAACCGCAGGGGTTCCCAGAAAGCCTGGCATGAGCCGTGATGACTTGCTGGAGACGAATATGGGGATCATGGAAAATGTTACCAGAGAGGTGGCTTCTGTGGCCCCTGAGAGCATCCTTATCGTGGTCAGCAACCCGCTTGATGCCATGTGCCATGTGGCGTTTGAGGTGAGTGGATTTCCAAAAAACAGGGTCATGGGCATGGCCGGGGTGCTGGACTCTGCTCGTTTCAGGACCTTCATAGCCATGGAACTGAATGTATCAGTGGAAAACACCCACGCATTCGTACTGGGTGGGCACGGTGACACCATGGTCCCTCTTCCTAGATATTCCACTGTTGCGGGGATCCCCATCACTGAGCTCCTTCCCCCTGACAGGATAGAGGCATTGGTGGAGCGAACCAGAAACGGCGGGGCCGAGATAGTCTCGCTGCTCAAGACCGGAAGCGCTTACTATGCACCGGCCTCTGCAGCAGTGGAAATGGCCGAGGCCATATTGAAGGACAAGAAGAAGATTCTACCATGTGCAGCCTACCTGGAAGGCGAATACGGGATCCAGGGGTTATTCATCGGTGTTCCGGTAAAGCTGGGGGCACAAGGAATAGAGGAGATAATAGAGATCAAGCTTACCGAAGAGGAAAGGGCGGCGCTACAGCACTCTGCTGATGCGGTGAAGGGCCTCGTGGATGACATGAAGAGGCTCAGAGGTAATTAAGGTTAGACGCTGAAAAAATCGCCATAATGTTGCTCTAAAATCAGAAAGCCCCTACCTTGACAGGGGCTTTCCTTTTGGGCGGGCCTAGATCATACTGGCAGCCTTTGCCTTTTTCTTTTTCTTTGGTATTTTCCTTACCTTGGGTTTTACTCGACAATAGAGGTCCAGGTATTTTGCCACCGTAAACTTCATTTCCCTTCTAGTGGCAATCTCCTGTATCCCCCTGATATTGTGATAATAATCCAGGTTCTTGTAAATCTCCTTGGAATAGTTGTGAAGGGAGTCGGAGCGGACCTTTTCTTCCTGTACCTCAAAACCTCGGGCTGCCATGACCCGAGGCCCTGCAAATATCACCAGGGCCCCTGGCTCAGCAATTATCACATCACCCAGGGCTGCATAGCTTGCAATGGCCCCACCGGTGGAGGGGTCTGCCAGGATGGATATGTAGAGCAGGCCGTGGCGTTTCAGCCGATTGACCGACTCGATGGTCTTTACCATCTGCATCAAGGCTGCAATACCTTCGTAAAGCCTTGCACCACCCGAGCAGCAGAGGCTCACAAAGGGGATGTTTTCCTGGATTGCATAGTCCACGGCGCGTCGGAATTTTTCTCCGAACACAACCCCCATGGAGCCTCCACAAAAATAAAACTCGCTGATGGCCATGACCACCCTGAATCGGTGAATCCTGGCGCTCCCCACCACCAGGCATTCCTTGAACTGGCTTCTTCCTTCCTGCTTGGCCAGAAAGTCTCTGTAATAATTGGTGATGGACTCCTCTTCCAGGAGTTGGTCCACCGTGAGGTTTCTATATAGCTCATGAAATGTGCCGGGATCGGCCAGGCAATCGATCCAACCAGAGGCATCCAAGGTGTATGAAAAGCCACATTCCGGGCATACATTGTAGTTTTCCAGGAATCTCTTGAGGGGTATCAGCTGGCCACAACCCTTCCGCCGGTTGGATCCACCCCTGCCTGCCCCGCACTCCACAAACTCGGCATCAGAGTCTTTCTGTTGCAGTTCGCCGTAATTATCCGCCACTTCTATGGGCGTGTGGTGGGTTACGATCTTTATGTCTGGTGGAGGTTTGCGGAAGGCCTTCAGTGGCTTTTCAATGTATCGCTTTATGTCGTGAAATGGGCCTGTCTTTTTGTAAAGGCCGTATCTCTTGGCCTTTGTCTCCCGCTTCTTGATGAGCTTTTTTATGCGGGAGTGCGAAAGGTCTTTGAGTGCCTTGGACAAAAACTGGTCTATGTTCCTAGTAAATCCCTCAGTGTCAGTGACATTCTGAGGGGAGGGAACGATCCTGTCGATAACCCCAAGCACCTTTAATTCTTTCGCCGTGGGCTTCAATACCGAAAGGGCGTCCTGGATGCGATTGGGATCTCTAAAAACGATGGAGGCCATTGACTCAGGCGGGGCCGTGGCATACAGGGCGTCATCCATTTGGCCCCGAATGTCAGTGACCTGGATGGCTAACGCCCCTCCGCTTCCCCCCTCACCCAAGATCAGGGAGACGGTCCTCACAGGGATGGTGAGGAATTCACGGATGAGGTGGGCTATGAAAAAGGCCTGGAACCTTTGGGCGGAATACATGGATATGTCAGCGCCATAGGTGTCTATGATGCAGAATATGTAAGTGTGTTCCGGATCCGAGTTCCTGGTCCTCTTCAGCACAGAGAGGATAAAGGAGTGATCGTCGGATGTGAGCATGCCGTAGTTTATCTTTTTGAGGTCATCGGCGGTTTTCAGGTCATCTGGTTTTGGTTTTTGCTGGGCTATTACATAGAGTTGCTTTTCCTGGTATGTGCACTTCCCGCATATCAGGGACTCCCCAGGGGTGGCAAATGCCTCAAAATTAGGAAACAATCCCGATATTATGTCCGATGCCCGCGGCCTGAAGGGATGTCGGGTGCGCTTCTTGAATATCTCTACAAGATCAAGTTTCATATCTTCCTCATTAGGTTAACTTCAAACTTAGAAAAAAGATGGCTCAAAGCCTATCATGGGTTTGGCAAGGGAATCAAGCACAACAGACATGCCAAGGCGGACATCACTTGGACGGAATCTTGCCGGGCTCTGGGGCCTCTTTTCTCATGAGGTTATGAAAAAACCCATAGATGTCCTTGAAAAGTCTTACAGGAGTTAGCACCACCCTGCTTAGGAACAAGGCAATCCCCTTGCCAAGGTGTTTCAGTGGCACATAGGTCAGTTCAGGGTCTCTTAGAGGCCCCCTTACCTTGAAGTAGTAAACAAGAATGGCTCCCTCTTTTCCGGTGATCACATAGCCTGCTATGGGTATCCTCTTTACTATGGCATCTATGGCCACAAAGGGTTGTGCGCCCAGCTCCCCCCTGATTTCCATGGTGTTAAGATCTAGCTTTCCCCTTCCAATGGCATTGAATACGGGGCTTTTCATGACAATGCTATCAGAGCTAAGTACCCCACCTTGTATATCCACTGCCCCCCCGATGCGTTCATAATAAAAACCTTCTTTGGACAAGTCAGGCGGCTCCTTTATGAAAATTTTCTGAAGGCTCAAGAAATCCAATATCTTTATCATAAAGTTGCTCTTGATGATCTTGCCCTTGGTTAAAACAAAGTTGGCCGCCCCCCTGAGGCCACGAATGAGACCCTTGAGCTCTTGGGCCTGGGTATAGAACACAGAGTCCATCGTCAGGGTGCCCTGAAGCCTGGGTTGGGCAACATCAAAGCTCTGAAAGATCTCTTTCAAAGGTTGATCCTTGAGCTTTATCTCTCCTGAAAAAAACGCTGCCTTTCCCTTCCCCTTCTTCAGGTGTCCTGTGAAGGTGAGCTCCCCGTGGGATAGCTCGGTCCTAAATCTTTTCACAAACAGATTCCCCCTGTGAAGAGATATCTCTCCTTTTGCAGGACCGAACCTGATCTTCCCATAGTTCCCTGAGTCCACATGAAGATGAATCCTCACGCTTGAGCGCTTGAGTGCCGTGGAAAAAGGAATGATTTTTCCTCCGCCGCTCCCTGCTGCTGATATCAATCCAATAAATCTTTTTAGGTCAATATACCTGCTTCTAAGATGGAACTCCCCAGAGATATCTTCCCATCCCTTGAGCCTCCCCTTTAACACCAATGGAAGCCCTGCAATATCCACTTCACCGGATGTGATGGAGACATCCTTGTCCGAGAAGGCAGCCTTTAACTCTTTGACTGTAATTGGCAATGGTGCGTCTTTATGGTTCAGCATTACATCCCTGCAAAAAACAGTCCCGTTGACCGAGATCTTTTGTATGCCTCTGGCAGGGATGTAGGCCTGTATCTCGAGAGACATGGCTCCTGACAATGGCACTTTATCGCCGTTCCTGGAGACGGATACAGTTTCAAGGGGAAATCCCTGAGCATTTAGATCTATCTCCCAGGCCTTGCCTTTAAACCCTCTTAAGGTGGCCTCAACAAAGTGCTCATCAGCTTCCAGCAACAAATGATAAGTGCCCTCATGGCCGGGCACCCCCATGGCCCCCCTGATCAATAGCCTCTGGCGCTTTGTCTTCAGTGCCAATTCAGCAGAATCGCTTATGAACTTCAGGCCGTTTAGGTCCAGTTCTGCTTGGTAGATCATGCGACCATATGACTTGGAAAGGGCAATCTTTGCAGGCAACGGGCCATTGATCTTGATATGGTCGCTAAGCTGAGGGGCAATACCCTTCAAAATCTCTTTGGGAAATATTGGGCCCTCAACCCTTGTCCCCACAAGGCTCAGGTCTGTAGCGCCTGCGCCGGAAAACTTGAATGAGCTCCGGCCCCAGAGACCTTTGCCCATGAACCTGAACCGCCCAAAATCCGCCACCTCGATGTCTGCAACAGTGATCCTCAAATCATGCTTCCATGAGTGCAACCTAAGCCTGCATTGATCCAGGTGAAGGCTCGCACTGGAGAGCACGAATTTCCTTCCCCCTTCCAGGAGTTTGCCCGAAAACCGGGAAAAGAGGGCCCCGGAGGCGCTCTCCACCTTTGCCAGGAACTCTTTGTATCGGGGCGGTGTTATTATGGCTCGGGAAAATTTCAAGAGGTCTGCGAGTTGAAAAATGCCCTCTCCGGCCATGGAAATTATGAGGTCATGGCTGGAAGGGTCCGGGATCCTGAGGGAAACATTATGGAACCTGGATTTTCCCATCCAGCCTTCAAGGTTTCTTATCCATATCTTGTGTCCATTTACCAGGAGGCGTCCCGAGGTCTCTTGTAGCCGGTGACC
>JALVMN010000354.1 GCA_027027005.1 Desulfobacterales bacterium
TGGTAATCCCTTTTATGTGCTCAACCATATGCTTGTATCCAATGGCCTTCATGGGCTTGAGATCGGCTGAATAGCCCATCTCCAGAAGCCTCTTGGTCTCATCCAAGAGCCCGGCTTCCACCATAGCGTCGGTCCTTTTATTTATCCTTTCATACAAGGTCCCTCTAGGAAGATCCAGGCAAAGTTTCAGGGCCTCAACCCTTTTATCCTTAAAGGCGTGTTCTTGGGCAAGCTCTGAGGCCTTCCTTCCTGTGAGCAGGTATATCTCCATGGCCCGGGTCACCCTCACCTTGTCATGCGGGTGAATTTTTGATGCAGATTCAGGGTCAATGCTTGCAAGTTTCTGGTGAAATCCCTCAGGGCCTAATTCTTCCCACTCTTTTATCAAAGAGGCGCGAAGTCCAGTATCAGAGGGAGGGCAGGAAAACAATCCCCCCACCAGGGCCTTAATATAAAGCCCGGTGCCTCCTACCACAAGGCACGTCTTGCCTCTTTTGGCTATGTCCTCAATTACGGGCAGGGCCAAACTCATGTACATGGCAGCGTTGAAGGGCTCATCAGGGGCCACCACATCCAGGAGGTGGTGTGGGACTTCTCTCCTTTCGGCCTCAGTGGCCTTGGCCGTGCCTATATCCATGTATTTATAGACCTGCATGGAGTCGGCATTTACGATCTCGCCCTCCATCTCTTTGGCAATCTTGAGGGCCACGTGGCTCTTGCCGCTGGCAGTGGGCCCTGCAATCACTATCACCTTTGGTTTGGACAGGTCCAATCTCAGGCAACCCTTTTAAACATCTTTTCAAGCTCTCTGTAGTCTATATACTTTACGGTGGGCCTACCGTGCGGACAGTTGGTTGGAATCTCTTGTGCATTGAGGCATGAAACCAACTCCGCCATCTCCTCCGAGCCGAGCTCTTGGCCCGCCCTGATAGCGCTATGGCAGGCCATTGCCTCAATTACCCGCTCCATGAGTTCCCCACCTCTGGCTCCACCCTCTTCCATGGTTGCCACCACTTTCTCCAAGAGGCCTCTGGGGTCTGCATCCCCCAAAAGAGATGGCACAGAATGTATAAGAAAGCTCTGTCCTCCAAAGTGCTGGACCTCCAAGCCTAGTTTTCTCAAAAATTCCAAATTGGATTCCAATACCCTGCCCTCTTTTGGGGTAAGTTCCACCTCCTGAGGGATTAAGAGCTTCTGGACCTGAAGGCCGGAGCCTTCAAGGCCCGCCTTGAGGGCCTCGTAAAGGACCCTTTCGTGGGCGGCATGCTGGTCCACAATCATCAAACCTCTGGGGGACTCACAGAGGATGTAAGTCTTGGCAAGTTGTCCAACCACTCGCACCTCAGGCTCAAATAGATCACGGGGTTTCACATGGGCAGGATATAGGGAGGGATATTTGCCATGTGGTCTTGAGGGAAAGTGATCCAAAGTCCAGGATTGAGGGGATGGCTCTGAGACAGAGGAGGACCTGGGGGCCAGACCCTCTGGAGGAGCTCCCAAGGATGGAGTGCTCCCAGACAGGGCCTGATCAATGGCCTCCAACACCTCCTTGTAAACCTGGCTGGGCTTGCTGAAGCGCACCTCCTGCTTGGCCGGGTGCACATTTACATCCACAGCCTCAGGGGCCATCTCCAGAAAGAGGACCACTTGGGGAAAGCTCCCCTTCATAAGACGCTGGCCATAACCATCCATTATGGCACGGGTGAGCAGCCTGTCTTTTATGTTTCTTCTGTTTACATAGGTCAGTATCCTATCGCCCCTGCTCCTGCTGAATTCAGAGGGACACAACCAGGCCGCAATCTTCACCTCCGGGCCTTCTGCCACCCACTCAATCATGTTCTCTGCCACGCCCCTGCCCATGAGGATTGCAAGCCTTGTGCGAAAATCCTCTGTGGGGGGAAGGTTGAATCGCTCCCTGCCACCTTCCAGCAACTGGAACCATATGGTTGGGTAGGCCAGCGCGACCCTGGCAAAGAGCTCAATGATTCTGGCTGTCTCTGCCCTCGGTCCGCTGAGAAATTTTCGCCTGGCAGGTAGATTGAAAAATATGTCCCTCACCTCAACCGTGGTCCCCTCAGGTGCTCCCACCTCTTCTATGGAGAGCATCTTGCCCCCTTGGACACTAAGTCTATGGCCCACCACCTCTCCCCTCGGTTTTGAAGTGATCTCTAGCCTGGAAACCGCTGCAATACTGGGAAGGGCCTCACCCCTGAATCCCAGGGTGTTTATTGAAAAGAGGTCTGATGCGCTCCTGATCTTGCTCGTGGCGTGTCTTTCAACGCTCAGGAGCAGGTCGTCCCTTGTCATGCCAATCCCATCGTCAGACACACTCATCCAGGCCTTTCCGCCCTGATGGTATCTGACGATGATGCGGCTTGCCTGGGCATCGATGCTGTTGTCAATCAATTCCCTTAGGACCGAGGCAGGCCTCTCTATCACTTCTCCGGCCGCTATCCTGGATGCAACTTCTTCTGGAAGGATCTTGATGCGGTTCATGGTCAAAGCAGGCTCTTTTCAGTCCTGAAGGGGCGGTACCGGGGAGAGGGTCTAAACAGCCTGAAAAATACTCCTTTGCGGGCAGCCGCCTCAATGGCCTCCTTACCCAGGGGATCTTTACCGAGGCTCTGGGAGGATGCTGGGTCCTTAAGGAACTCCAGCACCAGCTTGCAGGAAAGGGACACCATGTTGAACACAAGATTGGCAAATGCCTGGGCAGATAGCGGACTGCGATTGAACAGTCTGGGATGGGAAGCGCACAAAAAATCCGACACCTTTACTGATTGGGTAAATATCCGCTTCTTGGCCATGAGTCCGTTCTTCTTGCCTGATACTGTGCTGAGCAACTGGTCACAAAGGGCATGGTCCATGGTGAGCACCCCCCTTGCCACCCTCATGTAGGAGGGGCCCATGAGGTAATCTGCCTTTATCTCCCAGTAAATGTGTCCGGTGCGCCTGGGCCTTGGAAAGAGTCTCATCATGTTTGGCACAAAGAGATTGTGCGCCACCACATCGGCTGCAAGATGGGAGAGGAATCCGTAGGCATAGGCCTTTTCGGCCTCAGTGGATGCCTCCCGTGCCAGCTTGAATCCCCCCTCCCAGTGATGTATGTGCCTGGTGGCAAGGAGCCTCCCCTTACCAATAAAAAAGTCAGCAGCCAAAGACCCGTATAGATACTCTATGGGGTTTGAAGAGATGGCAGCCCCGATAAAGGGCAAGATCCCAGATACCCCATCCAGCACACTCAAGGCCACCACCGTGTGTACCGCAGGCCCCCATGCAAGGGCGAGTTTTGGCGCCAAAAGTTCAAGTAGGGTGCCGCAAATCAGAAAGGTTCCAGGTTTTGCCAGTTTTTTCAGAAAGACTCTTATGTTTTTTCTCAAATTCTCCAAGTCCTTGTTATTGCCAGATTTATCGGTTCAAGCCCTGAGGGTGAATGGGGTTCACATGCACTCTGCAATGGAAACCGTGCGATCACCCAGCATGTTTACATAGCTTCCCAGTTCATTGTCGTACCAACCATAGATCACGGCTTGGGTAATGGCAATACTGATCTTGTGCTCTCTGTCTGCCAAGGCAGGCCTCCCATCGACCAGTCTGCATGCCCTTTCAAGATCAATGCCAACCTCTGCGGTTCGGGTGTGGGTCTCCCTTGCCTCGATCACTGCTGCGGCCCGCGGGAGCCCGATGATATCGCTTGAGACATTTTGCTCTTCGGAATAGTGCAGGTAGCCTCTCAGGTCCTTCTCTGAGGCTTTCTTGTAAATGCCGTTTATCACCTCTCTGCGGATGGGTTCCCCCGTGGGCTCTTCCAGCAGATTGACCACCAGGATAACGAGGGAGCCCGTGGTATTGGGTATCCTGACCGATTCTGCAATAAAGCCTATACGCTTCATCTCAGGGATCACCAGGCCCAAGGTGTCGGCAGCGCCGGTGGTGGTCAATATGATGTTGTTGAAGATAGCCCTGTTTTTTCTGAGATCCGTGGCCCCTGGCTTTGGGAGCCTGTCGAGCACCTCCTGGGAGCTGGTTACCGCATGCACAGTGGCCATTGATGCAGTGAGGATCCTTTGGGGGCCGAAGTAGTCTAGCAGCGGCTTCACCATGTGGGCAAGGCACGTGGTGGTGCAGGAAGCGGCCGAGATCAAACAATGCTGATCCGGCTCATAGTCGTCTTCATTAATACCCATTACCGTGGTTATGGAGTCCCTTGGCATTGACTTGCTCTTGTCCTTTATCTTGAATGGGGCCGAAAGGATCACCTTTTCTGCCCCGCTCTCCAGATGCCCCCTCAATGAGCCATTTGGGGAGTCAGCCGGCTCAGTGGGGTCCCGGAATTTGCCTGTGGTATCCACCACCAGTCTTACACCGTGTTCATCCCATCCAATGCCCGAAGGGTCCCTGGTCTCCCTCAAGATCTTCACCTTCAGGCCGTCTATGGACATGGTGCCGGCCCCTTCATCTATATCGGTTATGACCTTCCCGCCCCTAAATCCATACAAATATCCCCCCAGGGATCCATAAGTTGAGTCTTTTTCTATATAGTGTGCTATGTCTCTGAGGGATGTGCCCACCTCCCTGCCGATGTTAACCACCACCTCGTGGAAAAACTTTCTGGCCACATGGTGCCATAATGTGAGTTTCCCTATCCTGCCCAGTCCATTTATTCCAAGCCTCATTGTCTTCATATCCTACACCTCGAATCTGCGGACCTTCATCTTGCCCTTATAGACCGACCCCTCTGTTCCGTCAATGCTAATCCAAGAGCCAGTCGCCAAGGCCACGTGGCCCACAGAACAGGTCCTGTCCTTCTCGTTACATATCAGAGTGCCGCACCCCACAACGCAGGTCTTTCCCAGGCGGTGGGCCACGATGGCCGCGTGAGAGGTGGACCCGCCTCTTGCCGTCAACAGGCCGTCTGCCTCGTGGATCTCCTTAATATCGTCGGGCACAGTATCGTTCCTAACAAGGATCAGAGGGGTGCCTGGTTCTTTGTTTCTCCAGTATTCAATGTCCTCCAGGTTAAAGACCACCCTGCCGCTCAATGCCCCACCGCTCACTCCGATCCCGTGGCCCAAGAAGTTCCTCTTATCCTTTTCCTGGAGTTCAAAGGATTGCGTCCTTTTTCTCTCCCTCATAAACATGTCTCGAGCCTGAAGAAAGTACAGCCCTTGAGGGCCGGGATCTTCAAATGTAAACTCCATCTCCTGGGGGCTCCAACCCTCATCATAGATCAGCTTCTTGGCCCACTTTCTCATCTCCTGGTAAATCTGGGGGAACATGCATTCCAGGCTGGCCTGGGGATCACGGTTTTCTATCTCGGCCTGGCGGGATGAGACCGGAAGGGTTCTGACCAGCCCGGAGACCACATCTTCACCCTGATTCCCAGGGGTAAAATCCCCCCACAGGACCAACATGTCCCCTGACCACCTTGGATCATGGGTGAAGAACACCCCTGAGCCGGAAAAATTGGAATAATTTCCAAATACCATGGCCTGTACTGTCACGGCAGTGCCCCAATCATCAGAGATCCCCATGATCTTTCTATAGGCAACGGCTTTGTCTGAAAACCATGATTCAAACACCTTGGAGATGGCAACATAAAGCTGCTCCAGGGGATCTGTTTCCAGGACCACGCCATGGTCCTGCAGGAGCCTCTCGTAGCAGAGGGCCACCTCCTTCATCTGCTGGCCACTGAATTCCCTCTTGAACTCCACCCCCCATCTAGCTTTGGCCTCTGCAATGATAGCGTCAAAGCGGTCCCTTTCCAGTCCATACCCCATACCATAGGCCTGGAGGAAGCGCCTGTAGGTATCCCAGGCAAACCAGGGATTGGATGTCTTGTCTGCAAGGCCTTCCACCACCTGATGATTAATCCCCACATTCAGGAAGGTATTCATCATACCAGGCTGTGAGATGGAAGAACCACTTCTTACAGAGAGGAGCAAGGGATTTGAAGGCTCGCCCAGCCGTTTCCCGCTCTTTTCTTGAAGCGCCTGGAGGGCGTCCCTTATCTGTTCTCTGAAATTTCGCCTTGCAGGTTCGTAGTGCTCAATGAGATGGCGACAGCGAAACACCTCTGTTGTTATGATGAACCCAGGTGGCACGGGCACACCGATGCCCGCCATCTTCACGAGGTTGAGCCCCTTGTTGCCCAGGTGGATCAGGTCTGCCACCTTTTTCCGTACAGGAAAGATGGGGGTGAGGGCCTTTTGTGGATCAAAGTTCAGGAGTTGACGCAGGTGCTCTTTTTCCAGTTCAATGCTCTGCTTATAAAGTGTGTGAAGTATCTTTCCCAGGAGCCTGTCCAGAGCCTGGAGGCCCAAAGTGCTTGCAATCCTCTCCCTCAAAAACACCTCACTAACTCTGTGGGCCAGCTTGTCAAGCTCCTTAGGGGCATCTTTAGGGCAGTATTTTGACAGAAGTGCTGAACGCGGTAAGGTCTTAAGGATCCTCTGGAGATTCCCCTCGTGGATGTTGTTGAAGTGGTCATGTACGATATTATTGACCGCCTGGGTAAGTCCCCGGAAGATGTCAATATATTGGGTGGAGGAAAAGCCCCGTATTTCCAGGGAATGGGCAACAAGGTCAAGCTGCCTGTCCAACTCAACCGACCGCAGCCCCTCAAGTTCAAGCGCCCGCTTGAAGAGTTGCAGGATTTGAAAGATCTGGCTGATGGTGGCCCGTGTCACCAGCCCAAGATCTATATTTTCAACCATTTCCTCAAACAGCGGGCCGAGCAAGGCCTCGATCCTGAAAGTAAGCCCCAGTGCATCAAATTTTAGCTCATGATATCTCCCGTACATGGAGGGGATATCCACAGTGAAGTGTCTTTTGCGGTATATGTCTTCCCTGATCTCATAGCTCTCCTGAGAAAGGATTATCCCTTTCAGAGTCTCAAGATAGTCCAAAAGGGCGGACACCTTCTTGTGGGTTTCATCAAGGGCCAGGGCTCTTTTCAACCTATCATGGTCAGGGAGGCCTGCTGCCTTTACTTGGGCAAGGGTGGAATCAATACTTGCAGAAAGGGGATGATATTTCTGGTGGAACAGTTTGTATAAGGTGATGGCCATTTTCACCCGCTTTTTATCAACCTCCGTCACCCCTTTGAGCCGTCCTACGACACCCTCCACCTGGGATTCCTCTATGCCTAGTAGTTGACGGGCCTCCCTGAGCCCTTTTTCCCTGAAGAGGGCTGCCAAAACTTTGTGGACACCATCGATGTATTCACCTTCTTCACTGACCTGCTCGTAGATGGTAGGCGGTAGGTGGGCCCCAAGCAGGGTTTTGTCTTTGGTTAGCCAAAACCCGAGGACCGCTTCCATGAGCTCCACGATACGATTACTGCTCTCCACATGGCTCTGCTTTCTCAAGAAGTGGACCAGCGGGTCCTTCCTCAGGCATACCTCGTCAATCCGTGTGGAAATATCCCGAAGCTCCCCTTCGGCCCCGATGTCATTAAAGTAAGCGGGAAAGAGCCTGGCCAGTTGCTTTACCAGGTTGTAGACCGGGCCAATGGGGCTGTTGAGGAGCCTGGTGATATCCCTGGGGAAGAGGTCCGTATCCTTGATCAAGACTCCGCACAGCGAAAGGTAGATGATGAGAGATGAGAGGAGCTTCTTGGACCATATGGGTTTGAGCTCGATCAATTCCAGCCAGGTCCTGATATTCTGGACATGGGACTGGTTTGCCCTGATCTGCCAATCCTCCCCCACTCCTCTTACATCCGGGGTGTGGAAGCCCAGCGATATAACAAGGTCTATGAAAAAGTCCACCAACTCACTTTCATCCGTCCTGTACACCGCCTTTCCCATGTTTAGGACACAATTAAGTGTGGTGGAGCTGTATTTGATCACATTGGCCTTCAGGGCCTGGAACACCCTTTCCAGGTATGCCTTGCTCACATCCAGGGGTTCGTTTTCTATCACCCAGCCTAGGACCTTGTTGATATTCCTGAGGGCTTCCTCGTGTATGGAAGAAAGCCCCTCTATTCCCAGGATTGCCAACAAGAATATCAGACGCCACAGGTATCCCTGTCCGGACCCTTTTCCGGCCTCAAAGAGGGCCCTGGGCAGCCCATTGTAATAATCTACAATCTCGCCGTAAGAAGGCATCTCAATCAAGTGGGTCAGTGCCTTGCGAGGGTCTGAGCTGAGGAGGGCTTTAATATCATCTAATTCTTTAACTAATTCTTTTATCCTCCTGTGGGAGATAGGCAAAAATAATCTTTCTATTTCCTCTGGCAATTCATCCAAGCCCGAATTGGCCTTAAAGACCTCTAAAGGGTCCCTTTGACCTAGCCAGTAGCTGTATGTGTAGTGGTGGAAGCGCAAGAGCAGCGAGGCGGTGGTTGACAGAGGCATGCCCCAGTTTTCCAGGAGTGCGTGTGCGATCTTTTCAAGTCGGTAAAAGCTCTTTACAAAGAGAAACAGGAGTTGGTCTGAAAGCCCGACAATTTTTTGGAAGATCTCCTCCACCACAGGGCTGAATTCAGGCCCTGCATCACTCCCAAATTTTATTAACCTTTGGACGAACAAAAGGAGATTGTCGGCGGCCCTTGCCCTGACTTCCTCGTCATCAGAGCTCAAGAGGGCCTGGAAGAATATATCTGCGTAAATCCTCGCCCCACTGGGCCCTTTAGGATGTGTAACAAGGAGATGAAGGTAGTTTAAGGCATAGGTCCTTGCCTCTTTCAATATGTAGGGCCAATTTCTATAGGGATGGCAGACCTCTTCCAGCAGGGAGTGGAGGCCTTCTCTCAGACCAGGATATTGCTCCATGATCTCATAGAGCAATTGGTAACCTTCATCTATCTCCACTTGGACCTGGGTGCAGGCGATATTTGCCTCTAGGGCCTTTGAGACCACTGGTTGTGTCTTGACGTCCGCCATAGCTACCTGTCTGAAAGCTCCAGGGTGGAAAGGAGGGTGGATTTCAAGTTAGTTATTGATATTAACATGCAATGGCGGCCTTCATCAAATCTTTTCACCAGTGCCCTTCGTGTGCCCTTGATCTGGTCCTCTCTCCTTTGCTACCATGGTGCCGATAAGATCGGGGGGCCAAATATGCCTGGCAATCAGTCCTGGAAACACAAGACCAAAGGCCACCGGGAACGACTCAGGCAAAAGTTTCTGGAAGGTGGAATCGAGAGGTTCTCTGATGAAGAGGTGATCGAATTCCTCCTCACCCTTGGCACCCCTCGCAAGGACACAAAACAACAGGCCAGGGCCGCACTGAAGAGGTTTGGTTCTCTTTCGGCGGTGCTTTCTGCGCCCATGGACAAACTCACCCAGATAGAAGGCATAGGACCCAAGAATGCGCTTTATCTGGGCCTCGTCCATCAGGTGGCAAGGAGATACCTGCGCGACAGGGTCTCTCAGGCCCCGTTTTTCCACAACTCAAGGGAGGTATTTGACTACCTATTTCATGCCATGAAGGATCTAAAACGCGAGGTCTTCAAGGTCCTGTTCCTTTCAAGAAAAAATGAGCTGATAGAGGAGAGGGACCTGTTCCAGGGAACCCTTGCCGGGGCTGCCGTCTATCCGAGGGAGATCCTCTCTGCCGCATTGGAACTAAAGGCCGCCTCCTTGGTGCTTGTGCACAATCATCCGTCTGGAGACCCGGCCCCTTCCCAGGACGACCACAGGATCACCAGAGAGATAGTGTGGGCATCCAGGTTACTCCAGGTTCAAATATTGGATCATATAATCATAGGCAATGGCAAGTATTACAGCTATGCTGATGAAGGTCTGCTGAGGCGCTTTGATGCTGAATACCAGCGTCTGAAAAAAGGCCTCTTGCCCCCTTGACATCATGCTCCAAAATAAAATAGAAGTTTACTTATGCTGCCGCCTAAACCTTATGTGTTCTTTGTGCGAGAGTGGCGGAACTGGTAGACGCGCTGGACTTAGGATCCAGTGGGGCAACCCGTGAGGGTTCGACTCCCTCCTCTCGCACCATTTTTGATTACAAATTTTAATTACAAATGTTTTGGTTAACATCTGCAATGTAATCTTCAATACACTACACTCCTCTCCTGCCATCCTCCTCGGCGGCCGCGTCCGAGAGGTCAAACATCTCTCTGCTGGAATGCCCAGTAATCCCCATAATGGCCGACCCCGGCATCCCAGCTTTTCTCATGTAAGTGTTGAACGACCACATTTAACCCCATCCTCCAGTCAGATTTACACCCAATTCCTTCTTCTCCTGTCCCTCATCCCACGCAAAGCGAACGCTTATTCCCTAACCTCTCATCACCTTAAGCCGATTGAAATCCAGGCAAGCCTTTTTTGAACTAGACTGAAACCGTATTTTCCTTTACTCAGAGGCGTGACAGGAGGTTACCCAAAATAAGATTTTTCCTTAAGGAAAAGATTTCCTGCAGCATGCTGCAGGAAGTTTCTACTGTAAGTGGGAAGGGGGAGCTGCTTGGCCAATTATTGCTTGACTTGCCAGGGGGGCATTTCTATAAACTTCGTCACAAAAAGTGAATCAAGACCATTCTGACTACACTTTACATCATGCAAGATACCTGCCCGAAAACAATTGGGAAACGGTTTGAAGACATCGTTGCCGGTCGCAACAGGGACGATACTCTGGTGGCCATCTGGAATACAGCCCCGTTTCTCAATTCTATGGCCGGGATTGACCTGAAAGATTACTACATGGACTCGGCAACCAAGTTGCGGGCGCAACTGGATTTTCAGGACCGGTTTCCGGCCTTTTTCTGTTTTCCGGGCATATGGGCGGATTTTGGCGCCCTCTGTGAACCCTCGGCCTTTGGATGTGAAATCGCCTGGCCTGAAGATGGAATGCCCATGGCTCAGCCGGTGATAAATTCCATATCGGAAATTTCATCTCTGAAGCCCGTTGAACCGGAAAAGGACGGGTTGATGCCTCGGGCCATGGCAGACTATCGGTATTTCTGGGACCACTTGGACAGAAGGTATATCGAGGAATACGGCTATCTGGAGGGGGTTGCGGCTTCTTTCGGCCCCGTGGAGTTGGCAGCAGTACTGCTTGGCCATGAGAACTTCTACTTGAACCTGGTCATGGAGCCTGACCTTATGAAAGCACTGCTCGAAATCACCACCGAATCCGTCCTCCGCTGGTTGAAAGCCCATGAAAATATCAACGGTTCCTTGAAGCGAATCGCCATTGCCGATCACATCCCGGGCCAGATCAGCCGGGAGCATTTCGAAGAATTCTGGCTGCCATACACCACTGCAGTGCTTGAGGAATTCCCTGGTGCGCTGGTGTTATACCACAACGAGTATCCCATACCGTATCTGGAAGCCCTGGCACAGCTCAAAATTCACGTTTTTCATTTCGGAGGGGAACTGGCACCGGTGAAAGCGGCGCTTGGAGAAAAAATAACTCTAATGGGCAATCTGCATCCCATTGACGTGATGCTAAACGGTTCCCCGCAAGAAGTTTATGATGCTGCTGTGGCTTGCCTGGAACAGGGTTCGCCCGGAGGTCGGTTTTTGCTCTCCAGTGCGGGCGGCCTCGCTCCTGAAACACCTCTGGCCAGTTTTGAGGCCATGGCGCGCGCGGTTGATGATTTCAGAGGCAGGAGACCGGCCTGGGATTAACATTCCGGTGCTGGTCAACATTTGGCTAAAACCACAGGCAAAGGAGGAAATGGTCATGGATAAAACACGTAGCAAAACCATGGATCGCCGTACATTTCTCAAGACTTCTGGCATCATTGGACTGGGGGCGGTGGCTTCTACTTTCGGCGTTCCCCAGTTGTTAAAGGCTGCCCCGAAGACCATAAAAATCGGAGCCGTGCACCCTGTAACAGGGGGTTTGGCCTTTATAGGCCAGGGAATGCGCCAGGCAGCGCTTCTAGCCGCTGACTACATCAATTCCAGAGGTGGTATCAAGTCCATGGGAGGCGCCAAGATCGAGCTCTTGCTGGGAGACTCTGAGACCAAACCCGCCGTGGGGCGCCAGGAAGCCGATCGTTTGATTAACGAGGGGGCGGTCATGCTGGTGGGTCCCTTCCAAAGTGGAACGGCCATGGCCATCGCTACTTTGGCCGAGCAGCGCCAGGTGCCATTTCTGATGGATATCGCCGCCATGGATGCCATCACGCAGAAGGGGTACAAGTATACCTTCCGGATCTTCGTCAAGGGCAGTACCTTTGCCAAATCTTCCGTCAACTACATAAAGCAGATCATTAAAGAGACCGGAACATCACCCAAGCGAGCAGTGGTAACCAACACCGGTGACCCCTTCGGCAAGTCTCAGGGTGGCGGATTTATCAAGGCTTTTCAAAAATCCGGGCTGCCTATCGAAATCGTGGAACACATTGTCTATCCCCTGGGCATCCAGGATCTGTCGGCCGAGGTGGCTAAGATCAAGGCCGCCAAGCCGGACCTACTTTTTCCTGTATGCCGGCCTGGAGATTCCGCCCTCATGACCCGGGAGCTCTACAAGCAGCGGGTGGAGCTCATGGGCATAATCAGCCCCGGCTCTCCGGGGTGGTACGAACCCAAGGTCATCAAGGACCTGGGCAAGCTGGTTTATTACGTGATGGACACCGCGCCCTGGCCCAACCCCGCCAGTCCGATCTTCCAGCAGGCCAACGCGCGGTTCCGGGAAAAATACGGGGTTCCCATGGATTTGAACACCGGCTTTGCCTACACGGCGATCCTGGTGGCTGCCGACGTCCTGGAACGAGCCAAATCCACTGATCCTGAAGCCCTTGTTGAGGCGCTGCGCAATACCAATTTCAAGGATCACCCCATGGTGGGAGGACCGATAAAGTTTGACGAAAAGGGCGACAACATCAACGCCACTTGTGCCATGTTGCAGGTGCTGCCTGATCCCGATCCGGCCAAGCGGGTGAAAATCGTTTTGCCCGAGAAGTATGCTCAGGCCAAGTATGTATTTCCGATGCCGCAGCAGATGTGGGAAAGGAGCTAATGGAACAGTCACTGGCTCTGCAGCTTCTGGTGCAGGGGATACTGCTGGGAGGGATCTATGGCTTGATCGCCATGGGTCTCTCCCTTATTTTCGGCGTTATGGGGGTCATCAATTTCGCCCACGGCCAAATGATGGTCATGGGCATGTACGTGTCGTACTGGCTTTTCGTGTTACTGGGCATTGATCCTTATGTGTCCCTGGTGCTGGTGGCGGCCTCTATCTTTATTCTTGGATACCTCATCCAATTTTCAGTGGTCAACCGCATCCTGGACTACCCCGAGGCCATGCAGGTACTACCCCTGGTGGCCATAGGATTGATTTTGGAAAATACTGCTCTTTTGTTCTGGGGACCTGACCCCCGCAGTCCCCAGACCGCTTGGGGACTAAAGACGCTATGGATCGGCCCTGTGATGGTGGATATTCCCCGCCTGATCGCTTTTCTTCTGGCGATTGTTATCACCATTTTCATCTTTCTTTTTCTAAAAAAAACCACAGTGGGCAAACGCATCCGGGCTGCTGCCGACAACCGTACGGGCGCCATCTTAGTGGGTATCGACGTCGACCGCATCTACAATATCTCCTTTGCCCTGGGGGCGGCGACAACCGGCGCCGCCGGTGCTTTGTTGCTGCCGCTGATGCCGCTTTCACCCCATATCGGCCATGATTTTACCCTTACGGCCTTTGTGGTCGTTATTTTAGGCGGAATGGGCAACCTTCTGGGGGCCCTGGTGGGGGGGCTGATTCTGGGAGTAGCAGAATCGGTGGCGACGTTATTCTGGCCGGCAACCATGAAACAGGTTGTAAGTTTCGGCATTCTCGTGATCATCATGCTGTTCAGACCTCAGGGCTTGTTCGGGGGAAAGAAATGAAACGGTTCTACGGATTGCTGGCGGCTGTTGTGGCGATACTGTTGGCGCTGCCTCTTGTGTTAGACAAGTATGCCCTGGGTATCTTCGTGATGATTTTCTACTATGCCTACCTGGGCCAGTCCTGGAACGTGCTCACCGGTTACACAGGTCATATTTCCCTGGGCCACGCACTTTATGTGGGCATCGGCGCGTACACCACCACTTACCTGGCCCAGACGTTCGGGCTGAGTCCCTGGCTGGGCATGCTCGTGGGCGGAGCCGTGGCCGTGGTGGTGGCCCTGATGCTTGGATTTCTCGGGTTTCGTTTCGGCTTGCGGGGGGTTTACTTCGTAATTTTAACTATCGCTTTTGCCGAAATCGCTCGATTGCTGGTTTCCCATGTGGAGGCACTGGGTTCTTTCGGTGGTATTTTTGTGGATTTCAATCCTTCATTTTGGAATTTTCAGTTCCGAGGAAACGTGCCTTATTATTATATTTCCTTGGGGTTCATGCTGGCTTCCCTGGCCGCCGTAAGATGGCTCGAGCTGTCTAGAATCGGGCGATTTATGGTGGCGATCCGTGAAGATGAGGAGGCGGCCCAGGCCCTAGGGGTGAACACCTTCAAATACAACATGATCGCCATTGCCATCAGCGCCTTCATGACGTCGCTGGCCGGCGCCTTTTACGCCAACTATATTTTTTATTTGCACCCCAACACTCTTTTCGGGATAGCTTTGAGCATCGAACTCATATTGCGGCCCATTGTAGGGGGATTGGGGACACTTTTCGGCCCGGCGATCGGGTCATTTTGCTTGACACCGCTCTCGGAGATTTCGCGGGCCTATTTTACCAAAGGTGGCCTGGAGGGCCTACATCTAATCCTTTACGGCATTTTGGCCATCCTGGTGGTGCTTTTTATGCCTAAGGGCATCATTGTTTACGTTAGGCGGCTGCTGAAGCCCCTTTTAACTCCAGAAGGGAAAAAGTAAGCGTCCGCAAAGAACTGGCAGGAAGCAGACAGTGAACATACTTGAAGCCAGAAAGTTGACCAAGCATTTCGGGGGACTCATCGCCGTGAGGCACCTTTCCTTTGAGCTCGGAAGAGGTGAAATCTTGGGACTGATCGGCCCCAATGGTGCCGGCAAGACCACGGTATTTAACTGCCTGAGCGGGTTTCTCACACCTGACGAGGGCGAGGTCTTTTTCGAGGGAACTCCTTTGAGCGGGCTGCAGCCTTATCAGATCTGCCAACTGGGAATGGCCCGCACTTTTCAGATCGTCAAGCCGTTTCCCACCATTTCAGTGCTTGACAACGTGATGGTGGGGGCCCTGGTACGGGAGGGAACCATCGCCGGTGCCAAAAAAATATCCGAAGAAATCCTGAACTTCGTGGGGCTGGCTCACACTGCAGATCAGGAAGCCCATGCACTGCCGCTGCCGTTGCGCAAGCGCCTCGAGTTGGCCCGGGCCCTGGCCACCGGTCCCAAGGTATTACTGCTGGATGAGGTCATGGCCGGCTTGAATCCTGCCGAAGTGGACGAGCTGATCGCTCTGCTTAAGGAAATCAATGGGCAAGGGATCAGTATCCTGCTCATCGAGCATGTGATGCGTGGTGTCATGGCGCTTTCCCAGCGTGTCATTGTCATCAATTACGGGGTCAAAATCGCCGAAGGCTCACCTGAAGATGTGGTCAAAGATCCCAGGGTTATTGAAGCCTATTTGGGCAAGGAGTTTCTAGGTGCTCAAGGTTAATAAAATCGACGTGTATTACGGGGACATGCAGGCGCTACGGGAAGTCAGCATTGAAGTGCAGGCTGGAGAAATCGTCTCCGTAATCGGTTCCAATGGGGCCGGCAAATCCACCCTGCTCAAAACCATATCAGGCATACTGCGTCCCCGCAGGGGATCCATCTCAATGGGCGGCAGGGATATAACACGTGCTGCGTCATGGCGCATTGTGGAGCTAGGGATCAGCCACGTGCCGGAGGGAAGGCAGATTTTTCCCAGCATGACGGTGCTTGAAAACTTGGAGATGGGTGCCCAATTTCAACGGCCCCGGAAAATGGCGCCGCAAACTTTGGAACAGGTGTTCAGCTATTTTCCCAGGTTGAAGGAGCGGCTCCATCAGAAGGCCGGCACCCTCAGCGGTGGGGAGCAGCAGATGCTGGCCATGGGGCGGGGTCTGATGTCGCTGCCGGAACTGATGATGCTGGATGAGCCATCCCTGGGTCTGGCGCCCTTGCTGGTGAGCACCATTTTTGAAATCATCGAAAAAATCAATGCCCAAGGCACATCGATTCTTTTGATTGAACAAAATGTTTTCCATTCTTTAAAGATCTCTGACCGGGGCTATGTGCTGGAAAACGGGCGTATTGCCTTGAGCGGCACTGGTGCGGACTTGCTGGAAAATCCCCATATTCGTAAGACGTATCTGGGACTTTAAAACAAATTCGTCCGTGGCCCGCAGGCAGTTATCAGGTGCATGCGATTTGTCGATGGTGAGCAGTTGAAAAAGACATTTTATGAGATTCGGTCCTGATAAGGCGTCTATGGGCGATTTAAGAGATTAAGGATCCAGTTCTCAATAGGAGTAGCCAATGACTTCACTTGCGTCAAATGTAGATCGAATTGCGGAAGCACTAATAAAAGGGCAGGCCCCGGTTGTGAAAGCACTCGTTCAGGAGTCCCTAAATGAGGGCATTGACCCTGAAATCATTCTAAATGAAGGTCTTATTGCGGGTATGAATGTCATAGGGAAGAAATTCAAGAATGATGAAATCTTTCTCCCTGAGGTAATGATTTCAGCAAGGGCTATGCACGCAGGTTTGGAGGTTCTTGACCCGGTGTTAAGCAATGCACAAGTGCAGCCTAGAGGCAAGCTCGTAATCGGAACCGTAAGGGGTGATTTGCACGATATAGGGAAAAATCTTGTGTCCATGATGTTTCGAGGTGCCGGTTTTGAAGTGATTGATTTGGGCATTGACGTGCCAGAAGAAAAGTTTGTGGAAGCAGTCAGGAATCACGAACCGGATATTCTCGCATTGTCCGCCCTACTCACAATGACACTGCCCATGATGAAGACTACCATTGATGCCCTTGAGGCTGCCGGCGTGAGAAATGTGAGTCTGGTCATGGTGGGTGGTGCCCCAGTAACCGAAAAATTTGCAAAAGAGATAGGGGCGGATGGTTATGCCCCTGATGCAGCTTCTGCAGTAGAGAAAGCCCTTGAACTGATGAGATCAAGGTAAGAAGTGTCTTTTTTGTTCAAAGATAAGAAGACTGGAAGAGGCTTTTAATTATGGAAATGTCGTCAAAGGAAAGAGTAATGACTGCAATCGCTCACCAGGAACCTGACAGAGTGCCCCTATTCGCCTTCTCTGTAGACGCAAAATTTATCCGGGCCTGGGGTGATGGAAACCCTCTCAAAGCCTATGAGCGAATGGGACTGGATACATTTCCCATCAGGGTCCAGAACTGGTGTGGAGATATGCCCGCCATGGCTTCTCTGTTCATGGACATCCCTGAGGACCAGCAGACGGCCGGCGGTGCTTTCGGGGGGTGGGATGGAATTGATGAATTCGGCCGTATATGGAAAAGGGGATCTTATATTGGTGGAGCGCTGAAGACCTGGGAGGATATCGACAAGTATATTCCCCCCTTACTCTTAGAGAAGCGAACTCCGCCTGATCTTTTAGAAAAATGCAGAGAAAAATATCCGGATAAGGCCTTTTGTATGAACTCTCATACTGGACCGTTCGGACTTACCATGGAAAGCATGGGGTTTGAGCATTTCTTTTACTCCCTCTTTGATGACAGGGATCTCGTCAAAGAGGTGATCAACAGGAGAACCCAGTGGTTTATTGAAATAGCAAAGTACGTTCAGGAGCTTGGGGTGGATTTCATTGTAATGGGAGACGATGTGGCCTATAAGGGAAAAACATTTGTTTCTCCCGATGACTTCAAGGAACTTGCTATACCTTATTACAAGAGGATAGTGGATTTGCTGGACATCCCTCTATTCTGGCACTCTGACGGATTCATAGAGCCCCTTATCGATCTTGCCTTGGAAGCCGGCATACGAGGCCTGCATGCCATAGAACCGGTCGCTGGCAATGACCTGGGGCGTATCAAGCAGAGATACGGGGAACGCTTAGTCCTGATGGGCAATGTGGATTGCGTGGGGGTACTCACCACCACCGACCTGGACCTGGTTCGTCAAGAAGTGGACCGTTGTATGCGACAAGCCAAGGCGGGTGGAGGTTTCATGCTGGCCTCGAGCAACTCGCTTCATAGTAGCTGCACGATTGAGGCTGTTACCGAGATGTTTAGGTACGCCAGGGAAGCGGGGAAGTATTGAACATGGCCACCATACGTTCCCAAGGACGTACGCTGGAATTCGGGCCCGGGCATCCCACTGCACGTATTGGGGAAAGAATCAATCCCACCGGCAAGACCAAGATCCAGAACTTGATCTTGCAGCGAGACCTGGGGTGGCTTGACCATCTAGTTAGGGAGCAAGAGGAGGCTGGGGCCAACGTGCTCGGAATCAATCTTGGGATCCCCGGGGTAGACGAAGCAGAACTCTTGGTCAGGGCGGTGGAGCGGGTCAGTGAGATTTCTCGCCTTCCCCTGTACCTGGATTCATCGATAAAGTCCGCTTTGATGAGCGCGGTGGAGGCCTATCCTCACACCCCGTTGGTGGGTTCGGCCACTGGAGAAGAAAAGTCTTACAAACCCCTCATGGAGTTCTTAGAAGATCGAGCCATTCCATTGGTGGTAATGCTCAACGACGAAAAGGGTGTTTCCCGTAAGGCGGTGGACCGGGTCAGGGTGGCCGAAAAGGTACTGGATTACGGAGCAAAGATCGGGTTTGAGCCCCAGAACCTGGTGTTCGACTGCATAGCCATGACTGTGGCTGCAGACCCCTCTGCGGCTTTGGAAACCCTAGAATGCATAAGAACGGTCTCCCAGGACCTAGGTTGTGCCACCATTATCGGGCTGAGCAATGTAAGTTTCGGCCTCCCGGAGAGAAGGATTTTTAACCGGGCCTTTGTATCCATGGCGGTGTTGTGTGGACTCAGCGCGGCCATTTTCAACCCCAATTCGATGGAAATGACTGAGACCATCCTGGCGGCGGATGTACTGGCCGGTCGTGACGACTACGCCATAAACTACCTGGAATTCTATCGCAGAAAAGCCCGAGCCCCTGTCGGGGAGTGAGGGGATGTAACATTAGAAATATTTCGGCAACAAATCCTAGGATTATCGGCAAAAGAACACCTAGGATGGATTGATACCTTATCCAAAACTCCCAGCTTCAAAAAAGAGGCTCTCCTTACTGACGGTATGCAACACAAGCCTCTCGGCTTGGAATAAAATCTGGCATATATATTGCTCCAATCATTCCGGTAGAGTTCTCTTCTCAACTTGAAGCTCACCTCAGTCCTGAAAGTTCTGTGTTAGAGCGGTGTGGAATCAGAATGAGGGAGCGCTCCAGCGTCAAATAGATAGCGCAAAGACAAACTTTTGGCGGCCTTTTGGCCGGCTTTAAAAAACACTCCGCAGCAGATCGGGGAGGGCAAAAATGAAAATTCAGACAAAAATCTTACTCCTTCTGGCTGTATCCATGGTTTTTATCGCAGGCTTTGTTGGCACCGTTTCAATCTTGGGGTTAAGGAGCTCTGGTGAGGCCACCATTGCCAGGTTAAAGGCCCTTGGCGAATCTGACATAAAGAAGATGAGGGCCGATGGCCAAGCCCAGATAGCCCGTTATCGCGAAGATCTTTTGGCCGAAAAAAAGACATACATAAGGTCCCAGGTGCAGACGGCCTTCAGCGCGCTCAACAAATTCATAAATGATACGGCATCGTTTGAAATGCAAGGCCTGAGGGGTGAAACAGATGAGGCCCTGAAACAAGCCCTCCTTGAAGAGGCCCAGGCAAAGGCGGCTGATCTCATCCGCCACCTCAGATACGGGCCCGAGGGAAAGGACTACTTCTGGATCAATGACCTCCACCCAAGGATGGTAATGCACCCTTACAAACCCAAGCTGAACGGCAAGGACCTCTCGGGTGTGGCAGATCCAAATGGAAAAAAGCTGTTCATGGAATTTGTAAAGGTCTGCAAGGAAAAGGGAGAGGGATTTGTGGATTATTACTGGCCCAAATACGGGGCAGACAAGCCTGTGCCCAAACTATCCTATGTGAAACTCTTTAAAAAATGGAACTGGATTATAGGGACTGGCGTCTATCTGGATGATGTAGAGGAGGCCGTGGCCTTGCGTCAGGCCCAGTTGGAAAAAAAGATCCAGGCCCAAGAGCGTCAGATCATGGAAGAAATTGAAGCTCAACAAAGGACTGTGGCCCGGGAGATAAGGGGCTTGCAGTGGAAGATAGCGGGATTTTCCCTCCTTGTGATTGTTCTTGCACTGGCAATTTCCACCATCATCCTCAACAAAAGTATTTGCAAGCCTTTGGCCCAGATTGTTGAAGGGCTCCGAGAGGGGGCAGACCAAGTATCTTCTGCATCAGAACAGGTCTCAAGTGCCAGCCAGTCCTTGGCAGAGGGGGCATCTGAGCAAGCGGCCTCAATTGAGGAGACATCCTCTTCTCTGGAAGAACTATCCACCATGACCAAGCAAAACGCAGAAAATGCCTCCAAGGCAGACTCACTGATGCGGCAGGCCAATACCGCAGCCACCGAAGCGGCCAGGTCCATGGAAGACGTAATAAGCTCCATGGAAGAGCTAAAGAGGTCCAGTGAGCAGACCTCAAAGATAATTAAGACCATTGATGAGATAGCCTTTCAGACAAATCTGTTGGCGCTAAATGCCGCTGTTGAGGCAGCCAGGGCAGGAGAGGCTGGGGCCGGCTTTGCAGTGGTGGCAGACGAGGTGCGCAACCTTGCAATGCGGGCTGCCGAGGCTGCCAAGGATACAGCCCAGTTGCTTGAGGGTTCGGTCAAACAGATCAACAAAGGTGTTGAACTTGTAAGCAAGGCCAACGACACCTTCATAAAGGCCGCCGATACCTCCAAAGAAACCGGTGAGCTCGTGGGTGAGATTGCTGCTGCATCTCACGAGCAGGCAGAAGGGATTTCTCAGATCAACAACGCCATTGCTCAGATGGAGCGGGTCATCCAGCAGGCAGCTGCAAGCGCGGAGGAATCGGCCAGTGCTGCAGAACAACTGGGGGCCCAGGCTCAATACATGAAGGGGGTGGTAAACCAGTTGATTGTATTGGCTGGCCTGGAGCAAGGTTCAGGCAAGATGGAGAATTCAGAGTTTTCAGGAGCTCAAATCCAGCCGGCTTCTGAACAGAGGATTGGGGGCCAAACCGAAACAGCCAAAGACTCTGAATTCTGACATCATCAGTGAAGGGATGCTCCTTGTTGGGACCTCTTGTGGCTCTGCCTCCATTGACGCGGGCTTATATAATCAGAGCCCTGGGCCCACATACCCCTCCCCTGGCCCTTGGCCTCCTTCTGCGCTTGGACAAAAGGAGCGATGTCAAATCCTTGGGGCAGGTTTTCCTCATAGACTTCCGCCAATCCCCTTTTTACCATCTCCAAGTTAATATTTTTCCCATTACAGATGACCACGCCGATGATCTTGTCATCCGGTGACGGAGCCCTTCCATACCCGATGATCTGTACCTCTCTGTTCAAAATTAATTCAGAAAGCGTCTTTTTGGCCGTTATGCCATAGGGCTGTGAAGGCTGCCCGGGGGATGCGGCAACCTCTGGGGCGTCTATGCCAAGGAGCATAACATATATGACCCTTCCGCCGGATTCCACCCGGATGGTGTCTCCGTCATAGATCTTTGTGACAAGAAAGCCGGATGCCATGGATGCGGAACAGACCACTAGGACACAAAAGAGGGCGACCACCTTAAAGGGGTTGTTCACAGGCCAGGATTTGGGTGGTTTGCGCTTCAATGGAACTCCTCAAAACAAGTAAGGCTTCACTCATGGAATTGTTACGATACAGAATTCAAACTAAAATTACAAAGAAATTCCCATCTCTTTCCCAGCCAAGATAACTGCCCCACAACACCTTGACACCACCCCGTGAGTTCCAGTAACGTTTTTTAAGTTACAGGAGTGAGATAAATATTTTGGCTCCAAGGGCCATTTTTTCTGTGCTTTCTTGAAACTCTCGTAGCGGAGCCTTAAGTTAAAAACGTGAAGGAGTAAAATGATGAAGACTCAGATCGAAGAGATCAGTCCTGTAAAGCGCAAGCTCACCGTGGAAGTAGAAGCCGAAGAGATAGATAAACGCCTTAACAAGGCCCTAAAAGAGATTGGGAGAAAGGCCAGGATTCCGGGCTTCAGACCGGGCAAGGCCCCCATCGGCATATTGGAGCGTTATTTTGGCAGGCAAGTAAAGGAAGAACTCACCAGAGAACTCATCGGCGAGACCCTTCCCAAGGCCTTTGAGGAGACCGGCAGCAAACCCATTTCATTCCCGGAATTGGAAAAGGGCCCTGTGCAACGGGGCAAGACATTTCGCTATTCAGCCATTATGGAGGTGAGGCCTCAGATTGAGCTGGGCACCTATCTGGGAATTGAAATAGAAAGAGAAGAGGTAGTGGTCACGGACCAGGAGGTTGAAGAAAGAATAGAGCAAATACTAAAGGCTCATGGCAAACTGGAGGCTTTTTCCGAGGGCCGCCCCATAAAGGAAGGCGATTACGCAATACTTGAGTACAGGGCCTTTGAGGATGGCAAACAACTGGAAGGTATTCATTCCAATAATTTCCTTGTCGAGGTGGGGTCAGGGAATTTCCACACAGAGTTTGAAAAGGCACTAGTGAGGCTCCAAATCGGGGACGAAAAAGAGATCAAGGTGAAATTTGAGCCAGACTACTTCCACAAGGCCCTGGCAGGTAAAGAGGTGCTGTTCAAGGTCAAGGTCCTGGATATCAAAGAGATGGAACTCCCGGAACTTACTGACGATTTTGTAAAAGGCCTGGATCCTGAGATTAAGGGGGTGTCTGAGTTTAGAGAAAAGGTTAAGGAAATTCTCCAGAAGGAAAAAGAGGATAAGGCCCAAACAGAGGCCAAGAAAAGGCTCCTTGAGAAAATCACCCAGGACCTTGAGGTGGAACTGCCTGAAACCATGGTGGAATCCGAGCTGGCAAAGGCAGTAGAGAGCGTAGAACAAAACCTGCTTCGAACCGGTTCAAGCCTTGAGAAGGCGGGGCTCTCAGTGGAGAAACTTCGGGAAGAGATGAAGCCTTCTGCCCAACAAAGGGTCAAGAACTTCCTTGTGCTGACCGAAATTGCTGAAAGAGAGGGAATAACAGTTACAGAGGAGGATGTGGAAAACGGATTCCAGGGGTTGGCCGCATCCACAGGACAGGACGCCCAGGTCTTGAGACGCTATTACGAGGCCAAACAGATGTTGGAGCCCTACAAGGAGAGGCTTCTAGAGGAAAAAACATTGAATTACCTCATGGAGCATGCTAAGATTAAATTAAAAAAAGCATCATAAATAAACCGTTAGGGGTGATAGGGAGTAAACACATAGAGCCATGTTAATTCCAATTGTTATTGAACAGTCAAGCCGTGGCGAGAGGGCTTATGACATATATTCCAGACTCCTTAAAGACAGAATCATCTTCATGGGAGAGCAAGTACATGACGGAATGGCAAACACCATAATTGCCCAAATGCTGTTCCTTGAGTCCGAGGATCCTGACAAGGACATTAACCTGTACATAAACTCCCCTGGAGGTTCTGTCACAGCAGGTCTGGCCATATATGACACCATGCAGTACATCAAACCTGATGTGGCCACCATCTGCATGGGTCAGACCACCAGTATGGCAGCCCTTCTCCTGGCCGCGGGTGCCAAGGGCAAACGATATGCCCTGCCGCATGCCCGCATCATGATACACCAGCCTTTGGGTGGTGCCCAGGGCCAGGCCACAGACATTGATATTCACGCCAGAGAAATTCTCAAGATTAGGGATTTGCTCAATGAACTCTTGGCCAAGCACACCGGCCAGGACATTGAGAAGATAAGACAGGACACAGAGCGCGACTTTTTCATGAGCGCTCAGGAGGCCCTAGAGTATGGAATTATCGATAAGATAATCACCTCCAGGGCCCAGCAAACACCAGTAGAAAAAAAATAGGATAGGATGGTACCATGAGCCGTAAAGACAGCCACAACGATGACCTGCTTTGTTCCTTTTGCGGGAAAAGCCAGGACGAAGTAAAAAAACTCATAGCAGGCCCCTCGGTTTACATCTGTGATGAATGCATCCAGCTCTGCAATGAAATCATTGCCGAGGAATACGCCCAGGAAGGCGAAGAAGGGACGGCAGACCTGCCGAAGCCTGCCGAGATAAAGGAAATCCTTGATCAATACGTAATAGAACAGGAAAAGCCTAAGAAAATCCTCTCCGTTGCGGTCCACAATCACTACAAGCGCATTAACACCAAAGTGGACATGGAAGGGGTGGAGATCCAGAAGAGCAATATATTGCTCATCGGGCCCACGGGATCAGGCAAGACCCTTCTTGCCCAGACTTTGGCAAAGATTTTGAAAGTGCCTTTTACCATAGCCGATGCAACCACACTTACTGAGGCCGGTTATGTCGGTGAGGATGTGGAAAACATTATCCTGAACCTGGTCCAGATTGCAGACTATGACGTGGAGGCAGCAAGCAGAGGGATCGTGTACATCGACGAGATAGACAAGATCGCCAGAAAGACAGACAGCCCTTCCATCACCCGGGATGTCTCTGGAGAAGGCGTACAACAGGCCCTCCTCAAGATCATAGAAGGAACCCTGGCCAACATCCCGCCAAAAGGCGGCCGGAAACACCCGCAGCAGGATTTTGTAAAGGTGGACACCACCAATATCCTCTTCATTTGTGGTGGGACATTCAACGGTTTGGACAAGATCATCCAGAACAGGATAGGCAAGAAATCCCTGGGCTTTGAGGCCGACATCCGCAGCAAAGAGGAGATGGACATCAAGGAATTGATGGCCATGGTTCAGCCTGAAGATCTCATAAGGTTTGGGCTGATACCCGAGTTCATTGGCCGTATACCCATTATAGCCACCCTCAATGAACTCAGCCTCAATGCCCTTGTAAGAATACTCACAGAACCCAAGAATGCGCTGGTGAAACAGTACAAAAAGCTGTTTGAACTGGAAGGCGTTGAGCTCAAGTTCACGGACGAGGCTTTATTGGCCGTGGCCAAGGAGGCGTTGAAGCGCAAGTCGGGCGCAAGGGGGCTCAGGGCCATACTGGAGTCAGTAATGCTGGATATCATGTATGATATCCCGTCCACACCGGGCATCAGGGAATGCCTGATCACAGAAGAAGTGATCACCAAGGGGGAGCCCCCTCTGATACTCTATGAGAACCAGGTAGAGTACGCATAAACTAAGGTGAACCATGTTTAACCTCAGGAAAGATTCAAAGGATTTTCTCAAAAGCGATGTATATTACTATCCCCTATTACCGTTGAGGGATGTGGTAGTATTTCCCAATGTGGTGGTCCCACTTTTCGTGGGCAGGGACAAATCCATTAAGGCCCTCGAATATGCAATGAGCCACCACAAGGAAATCTTTCTTGCCGCCCAGAAGGACGCAAAGGTGGACAATCCCTCGCCAAAGGATATTTACACCTATGGAACACTAGGGTCGGTTCTGCAACTGCTGAAGTTGCCTGATGGAACGGTAAAGGCCCTCATTGAGGGCAAGGCCAGGGGCAAGATTCAAAACTATTTGGGCGACAAGGAATTCTTCCTTGTTGAGGTAAGAAAGGTCCCCACCAAGTACGAGATAACCCTGGAGACCAAGGCCCTGATCCGCACCATCAACTCCAGCTTCGAGGAATACGCAAAGCTGAACAACAAGATCAGCGATGAGGTGGTGGCCACCGTCACTGCCATTGAGGACCCGGAAAGACTTGGGGATACTATTGCAGGCCACCTGGCCTTAAAGGTGAAAGACAAACAGGAGCTGCTGGAGATAGATGATCTCAACAAGAGGCTTGAGAGGCTCTTTGAAAAACTCCGCAATGAGATAAGTATCCTTCGCCTCGAGCAGAGGCTCAGGGCAAGGGTCAAGAAACAGATGGAAAAGACCCAGAAGGATTACTATCTCAACGAACAGATGCGCGCCATCCAGAAAGAGATGGGCGCAAAAGACGATTTCAAGGCCGAACTCGACGAGCTGGAAAAAAAGATAAAGCGAAAACGACTCCCCAAAGAGGCCCATGCCAAGGTAAAGCACGAGTTCAAGAAGCTCAAGATGATGTCACCCATGTCGGCTGAGGCCACGGTGGTGCGAAATTACATCGACTGGATACTCTCCTTGCCCTGGTATGAAAAGACCAAAGAGAAGCTCGACATTGAAGAGGCCCAAAGGATCCTTGACGAAGATCATTACGGTCTTGAAAAACCCAAGGAGAGGATCCTTGAATATTTGGCCGTCCAGCGCCTCACACGCAAGATGCGCGGGCCGATCCTGTGTTTTGTGGGCCCCCCAGGGGTGGGCAAGACCTCCCTTGCAAAGTCTGTGGCAAGGGCCACGGGGCGTAACTTTGTAAGGCTTTCACTGGGAGGCGTGAGGGACGAGGCCGAGATCCGAGGCCATCGCAGGACCTATATCGGGGCCCTGCCCGGCAAGATCATCCAGTATCTTAAGAAGGCCAAGGCCAACAACCCGGTCTTCTGCTTGGACGAAGTGGATAAGATGAGCACTGACTTCAGGGGTGATCCGGCCGCAGCGCTCCTCGAGGTCCTGGACCCTGAGCAGAACTATGCCTTTAACGACCATTACCTGGATCTGGACTACGATCTCTCAAACGTACTCTTCATCACTACTGCCAACACACTGCACAGCATCCCATTGCCGTTACAAGACAGGATGGAGATAATAAGGCTTCCTGGTTACACGGAATACGAAAAGCTCAACATTGCAAAGCAGTTCCTCATTAAAAAGCAGATTGAGCAAAACGGCTTGAGCCCTGAAAACATCTCCTTCACTGACAATGCCATCTTCACCATCATCCGCCTTTACACGAAAGAGGCAGGAGTGAGGAACCTTGAAAGAGAGATATCATCCATTTGCCGCAAGGTGGCAAAGGAGGTGGTTAGAAGGGGCAAGGATACCAAGATACAAATCACCGCCCGCTCCATCCATAAATACCTGGGTGTGCCCAAATACCGATATGGTCAGACCGAGGAAAAGGACAACATCGGGGTGGCCACAGGCCTTGCATGGACCGATGTGGGCGGCGAGTTGCTACAGACCGAGGCCACCATCATGCCAGGAAAGGGCAACCTGGTCCTCACCGGGAAGCTTGGCGAAGTTATGCAAGAGTCTGCCCAAGCTGCTCTCAGCTATGTGAGATCACGGTCCAGGATGCTCAAGCTCCCAGATAATTTCTATGAAAAGGTGGATATCCACATCCATGTGCCAGAGGGCGCCATACCCAAAGACGGCCCTTCAGCCGGTATAACTTT
>JALVMN010000355.1 GCA_027027005.1 Desulfobacterales bacterium
GCCTTATTGGATAGGGCCTTGCCTTCCATGCGTTCGGCCCTAAGCCTAGCAGCCCTGGCAGGTGTCATGTCGTCCTGGTACTGACGCCCTGCCTTTTCCTCGATCAGCTTTCCGTTCTTGCGATACAGGATGTAATAGATTTTTTCAGGTTTTCCATTCGGCCCTGTTCCTTCTATCCAGTAAACACCCGGATACTTGGTTTTATTACGCTTTTTGGCAGGCATTTTTTGCCTCCTTTTTCACTATGCCGGAGGTCACTGGGAATTCTATTCCCAACAGTATTCCCAACACATTTCGTAAATTACAAGGTGTCTTCAGGTAAGTCAAGAGAGAAGGCAATCCGAGAAAATCTAATTATCCAAGGGAGTTGAGTTAACCTAGGTAAATAGAGGTAAAACCTAACCTTTGGCCTGTCACGCCGGAGGTCGCGAGTTCGAGTCTCGTCGTCCCCGCCATTTCATTCCATCCTTATCCATATAAGTTTCGTCAAAATCCCCACAATTACAGGAAAGACTAAGCTAGCCAGAAACCTTGCTCCTGCAAGCCTCCATCCTAGCATAGGGACTTCAAATACTATAAGGCGATTAATCCCAAGTAAGGACCATGAAGTGATATAGGCCATCATAGGTGCCACTCCGGCCCCGCTCTTCAGCAAAGCCGCCACAATGGGGAATTGGATAAAGGGGCCACCTGGGGTGATTGCACCTGCCATGGTGCCAAGCAGCAAACCTCGAATTCCAGAGCCTTCCCCCATCCAACTTCGCAGCAATTCCCTGGGAAGCACCTTGCTCATCAGCCCGGCTGCTGCAAAGGCCACAATGAGCACTGGTAGGATATTCCAGAACATCCTCCCACCATCCTTCAATCCATCAATGACCTGAGCCGGATCCTTCCTGTATGTCAATAATGCAAGCAATAGGGCCAGTGCCAGCATGACCACCAGAGTGGAACCCATCTTCTTCCCCTTTTTGATTTCCTTCTTCATATTGTTCAAGCCACAAAAAATTTGATAAGTATCATCCTCTAAGCTCGACCCTAGGGCATTATCTTAAAGGCTCTCAGCTACAAGCTCTGTGAGGTCTTTCACCTTAACCTTCTTGAGTCTCGCCCTTTTGGCCCCCAGTTTCAAGTTTTCCTTGCAACCAGGGCAGGAAGATACTATCAGTGAAGGTCCTTTTTCCATGGCCTGCCCTGCCCTTTTCTCACCAAGGGAGTCAGCCAGATCTGGGAACCCTGCTGGCAACAGCCCTCCCCCACCGCAGCAGAGGCTGTTCTCCTTACTAAACCGGTACTCCTCCAACTGGATCCCTGGGATCTCCCCAAGAATATTCCTCGGCGCTCTATAGATGCCCTGGCCTCTCCCCAGATGGCATGGATCATGGTATATGATTTTCTTGTCTATCCTGTTTTTCAAATGGAGTTCTCCACTCGTCATCAGACTCTCTATATATTCACTGACATGCATGATCTTGAAGGGCAACTCACCCCCTACCCACTTGGGATAGTGCTTCTTGAAGACCATGCTACACGTTGGGCACGTAAAAACCGCCAGCGACGCCCCCGTTTCATCTATCATCTTCACATTGTACTCAGCCCAGGATTTGCAGTCCTCTTTAAGGCCAAGATAATAGAGCGGGGCCGCACAACACCACTCTTTCTCACTCAAGGAAAAAGGCACATCAAGTTTCTTTAGTATCTCCACAAAGGAGGCGGCCATCTCTGTCTCCCTAAACGACGATGCACATCCCACAAAATAAAATACCTGGGGGTTACTCGAGACAGCTTTCTTTCCATCCTCTCCCAGCCACTCAAGCCTGGGGCCGAGCCTTCCACCATAAGGTACTCTCGACTTCATGAGATTACCCAACATCAGTTGGTGCTCTTCCTTGTAGTCAATCTCATTCCTTTTCAGCCATTCCTTTAGGAGGGTGATGATTTCCACTTGCCCGCTTATTACCCCGCAATTCACCTCACAGGCCTCGCACCCGGTACATTGGTAGAGCAAGTCACGAAGGCTCTCAGAAGGGGCAAGCTTGCCCTCGTGGGCAGCCCGGGCGATTTGCATAATCCCACCTGCGGTATTCGCAAAATAAGGTCTGTTCATATGAATAGGACAGAGAGGCTCATATCCCACCTCTTCTTTACCGTAAGCGCACTGCCCGCACCTGATGCACTTATGAATAGCAGTATAAAAGCCTTTATTCAGGCCAAGCACATCCTTTACCATTTCTTTCCCCCCTAAAACATGATAACCCCGGGATTCATTATGTTATTGGGATCCAGAACTGCTTTGAACTCGCGTAATAACTGGCCGTAGTTGCCAGTGAGGGCAAAGAACCCTGGGTCCTTCCGATACCTAAACATTACAGCCCCATATTTTCGCAACAGTTCCCTATATAGATTGCCGTATATGCCCCTTAGTTTCAGGATATATGAGCGCTGGTCAGGAATAGCCCCCCTCACATAAACTACAAAGGCGAAGAAAAATTCCCTGGCATGGGAATAAGGCAGTGTCCTGTAAAAGTATGGTGGCTCGAATTGCTCTTCTGCAAGCTCCCACATGTACCTTTCCACCTCTAGAATACGTGATGGCTCAGCGCTAATAAGACAGCCCGGCAGATGCAACCCAGCCCTTATCTGGGATTCCTCACCAGGTTTTGGTAGAGTGCCCCTGACAAAATAGGAATGCAGATAATTGTAACAGCCAGGGAAACGTTCTTTTGCCATCTCATTTTCCAGATACTTTCCTCCCAATTCCTTTGCGATTTTGACGCAAACATTGTGCTGGGCCTCTACCACCTCCCTGTATCCGTTGAGCCTTGCCGAAGCGATCCCAAATGGTATTCCTTCAGGGGGCATCTTCTGGTCTGGCTTTAACATCTCCTGGGGGATCTCTTCTTCCTTTGAGAGCATCATTTCATGGAACAGGTTCCACCCCCATGTCCAGAAGGTTACGCTCTCGGCCAAGTTCCCCCTGATTATCCTCTTCATGTATTCCACCGCGGGTGGGAGGCTGTCAAAGCCCACCAGGAGCAACCTCTCCTCTTCACCTCTTTTAAAAATCTTTACTGATGCCTTTGTCACAATACCAAGTGTGCCGTAGGAACAAGCAAAAAGCCCCGTGAGGTCAGGAAGACAATGGTACCGGGCACGCCACAGGTTCTCCTGGAAAGCGGCCGAACCAGTCCTTATGATACCCTTTCTAGGGGTTACCACCTCCAATGAGAGAAGGGGATCAGGGTCCCATCTTGCAGAGTAATTGCCCGAAGGGCGCATGAGGTAGTTTGCCATTGGGCTGCTCCCCCCAGAGGCAGTGGGC
>JALVMN010000356.1 GCA_027027005.1 Desulfobacterales bacterium
ACCATGGATGAGCTGGCAAAGGAAAAATTCGGCCTGGACGACAGGCAGTATTCCCTCGAAGAAATCTACCTGAAATACTTCCAGGAGGCCTGAGGCCATGCATGGGTTGCTGGCGGTTTTCCGAAAAGAACTCTCTGATCACTTCAGCAGTTATCGCTTCGTGATCCTCTTTGCCCTGATAGCAATGGTGAGCTTTATCACCAGCTATATGGCTGGGCTGCACCTAAGGGAGAGCCTGGAGGGTGTGGTAAAACCCAAATTCGTATTTCTTATGCTCTTCAGCACCCGTGGGGCCCTTTTCTCATTGGTCCAGTTCGTGGCCTTCTTTGGACCCCTTATCGGTATAGTCCTTGGTTTTGATGCCATCAACAAAGAAAGGACCCAAGGGACCCTCATCAAGATCACCTCACAGCCCATTTACCGCGATGCAGTAATAAATGGGAAATTTCTGGCAGGTGTGGCCACCATTTCCATCATGCTCTTTTCCATAGTGCTAGTGGTCTCGGGGTTTGGCCTCACAATAGTAGGGGTGGTCCCCGGTGTGGAGGAGGTGGTGAGGCTTTTTGTCTATGTGATCATCAGCATCTTTTACATCTCCTTCTGGCTGGGGCTTGCCATCCTTTTTTCAATCCTCTTCAAGGGCATCTCCACCTCAGCTCTCGCCTCTGTGGCCCTTTGGATCTTTCTCTCCTTCTTCATCTCTCTTGGCGCAAACGTGCTGGCCGATTCCCTGGCCCCGGTGAAGCAAAAGGAAGGGGTAACAGCGGAAACCCTGATAAGGAACGCTAGGATCAAGGAAACCGTATCCCTGTTTTCTCCCATGGTCCTTTATTCAGAAGCTTCTGCCACCATCATCGATCCCATGCGAAAGACCACCCGCTCCGTAGTGCTCATGGGCACCCTTGAGCAGCTTTCCCTGTCGCGTTTTCAGAATCCCCTCCCCCTCGGACAAAGCCTTTTAGTGGTATATCCCCATGTGATTGCACTTGTGGCCATCACATTGATATGCTTTGCAATTTCCTATTTGGTGTTTATTTTAGAAGAGATAAGGACCTGAATATGGACTCTTTACCCATGGGGGCCATTGCCCATGAATTCCACAGGTGGTAACTGAAGGCGAGGAGGCATGAGTTTATGAAGATCGACCAACTTGTATCTGGGAAACAAAACGGTGATGAGGTGAATCTGGATGGGTTTTCTCTCCCTGTATCGGCCCTAAAAAAGCTCATGGAAGAGGGCTATGTAAACATTCAAGTATACAAAGAGAACAGGACCTTTTCGCTGTGGGGCAAGAACTGCACCGCTTGTTTCACCGAGGAGCAGATCAGGGAGAGGGCTTGATCAAGACAAACTTAGAATACCGAGGATCCAGGTCCCCGGCCTCTACATTGGCATATTCATCCCTGAACTCGTCCCAGATTGTAGCGAGGGCGGCAGACAGGGTCTCTTTTTCTGCTCCATCCCCTGCCTGAGTGATGAAGAATTCCACAAACGCCTCACCGCCCTGATCCATGCTGTAAGGCGGTGCTTTTTCGCCCTCCCTTAGGCCCTCAAGGAATCTTCTCGCCTCATCCAATGTCAAGGGCCTTATCTGTGGTTCAAGGCCCAACAGAGACACTGCCCACAGGTTTAGCAGAAGAGGATGGAAAAGGGCCTCAGGCCCTTTCAGCATCTCAGGGTCAAGGCGATGGCGTGCTGCAATCCCTCTCAAAAGGCTGTCCAAGACCCTGACATGTGCAGAGGTCTCCCAAGCATCCCTCAGTTCTTGGGGATGTTCAAAGTCTTTGCTCTGGCCTGTTTCAATTACGAAATAGCGGGGTCTGGCTTCCAAGATGGAGGCCAGTATGCCGCCCCACTTATCCCCCCAGAAAGAAAAGTCAAGGCCCTGCTCCAGGAACCAACTCTCCTTAATCCATCTTTCAGCCTCCCATTTTACCTTTAGGGCAAGGCCAAACCCCACCCTGAATATCCTGAGCAGGGAGTGATTTCTCACCACCCTTTCTGCAATGGAGAGATCCTGGCCTGCAAGCTCTGTGAGGGCCAGGTTGAGATAGGCCGCCGCCCTCTTGCAGGTTTCCACCAGCACCTCAAAGTCCTCCACCCTCAGCCCATCTGCCGAGAGGATCTGATTGCACAGCCCGGCAAACTCCAGTTGTAAACGCTCAAGAAAGACTCTATCGGTGGCCTTTGAGGCAACCTTCATGAGCATGTTATCCTGAGGTGTTTGGTATAGGGGGGTTACGGGAACTATGGCCCTTATCTCTTCTTCATCCTGGTCCAGTTCCACCACCTCCCCCTTTTCCTCCGGGGATATGGCATTCAAGGGCAATCCCGAATATATCTCCATGGCTTCATCAAAGGGGAGGAATCCAACCTCGGCCAGGCGCACGCCGCGAAGCCGGAACATCTCTTCTTCCAGCTCGGCGGGGAGCACCCCCGAGAGCGTGGTAAGAAACGACTGGTAAAGTTCATAGTCCACATCTGCCATGGCCCGCAAAATCTCATAGAGGGTCTGTTGCTGCTCAGGATCCTTGGCCCTTACATAGAACACACCGTCAAAGGTGAAAAAACCATCAGGCAACTCATAGGCCTCATCTCCGGGTCGTATCTCCACATCAATGCTCTTGTAAAAAAACAAATAGGCCAGATGTTGGGCCTTGGTGAACAACCACCTAGCCAATGAAGGAGGGTGTGCCCTGTGAAGGCACGAAAGCCACTTGAAGGCTTGGTCCAAATCCAGCCTGTCCCTTTCCCAGAGTTCCAGATCCATCACATGCTGCCACTGTTCATGTCGACCCAACTCCAACAAGGCCAAAGAGTCCTCTTCACCCACCTTCTTTATTATCCAGTAAAAGTCTTGGGGAGAAAGCGAGTGCACCACTGCCCTTGGGTCTTCTGCGTTCAGGATAGATTCTATCAACTGAGACCCGCTCTTCTGAGCCAGTGCGCGGAGCTCTTGGGCTGAGAGGCCCTTCTTGTGGGACCTTGCCCTGTCAAGATCAAGTACCTTTGTGCCACCCTTCACTGGTTTTTCTTCCATTGGGACCGCCCACTTGTGCATAAATCTTGCATTTCTAACAGTTTTAAAGATATGTTATGTTTATAACATTGTCCACCCAAAACATATCTCTCAACAAGCTATTATTCATTCGGAGTCGTTTCTGATGGTGGAGCTGATCGTAAAGGGGGGTATATTCATGTACCCCATCATCTTTTGTTCAATTGTGGCCCTTGCCATCTTTCTCGAAAGGCTCTGGGTGCTCAGAAAGCGTCTTATTATCCCTGAAGAGTTCATCCGTAAGGTGGAAGAGTTGCTGAGAAAGCAAAAACTCTCCGAGGCCATATTCCTGTGTCAAAGCAACAATTCCTCCATAGCAAAGATATTCCTTGCAGGGCTTAAGAGCAGCCACAAGGGCATGTGGCTCGTCAAAGAGGCCATCGAGGAAAGAGGGAGCAGGGAAGCGGTGGTGCTGGAAAAACATGTGGCCATATTGAGTACCATTGCAAATCTTACACCCCTCTTGGGGTTGTTGGGCACGGTCTCTGGTATGATAAAGACCTTTAACGCCATCTCAGTGCAAGGCATTGGAAACCCGGCCCCCCTTGCAGGTGGGATTGCAGAGGCACTGATCACCACGGCTACAGGGCTCTGTGTGGCCATACCCACCCTTGTGGCTTACAGATACCTGAAGGACAAGGCCAGCAATCTAATCTTCGAGATGGAGGAAAATTCCATCCGTTTGGTTGATCTCATGGAAAAATACAGCCAACTGAGCAAATAGACTGCTGAAAGAGGGCTCGCGAGTGCGTTTCAGAAAGGGGATAATTGAAGAAGAGCCAAGATTGGGGATGGCCCCATTGATAGATGTGGTGTTCCTTTTACTCATCTTCTTCATGCTCACCTCTCACTTTGAGATCGCATCCGGCGTGAGGATCAGGTTGCCAAAGGTGGCACAAAAGGTGTACAACTCTGAACAGGCGAAGATCACCGTTCTGGTGGACAAGGAAGGCAATATCTATTTTAAAGGGAAGAAGGTCGGGCTGAGTGCCCTGAGGGCCAAGATCGGCTCGCTGGTCAGTGAGCAGGGGATAGTTCACTTGGTCCTCCAAGCCGACAAGGAGACGGCCCACGGGCGGGTGGTGGCGGTTATGGATGCTGCAAAAGGGGCCGGTATTCGTTCAATAATCATAGCCGCGAAATGGAAGGTGGCGGAGAAGTGAAAAGAAAAAAACGATCCTTTTTGAAATTTCTTTTGCTGGTGGCCCTGTTTTCAGTGCCTCTGTTGGCGTGGCTTTTTTTTAGCAAACACGGCCTGCTCCATCTCCACCGCCTGGAGCTGGAAAAACAAGAAGTGATCCAGAGAATAAACCGGTTGAGTATCGAAAATCAGGCCCTCATGGATGAAATCAAGAGGCTTCGCACAGACCCTGAATACATTGAGTCAGTTGCCAGGGAGGAATTGGGGTTGGTCAAAAAAAACGATTTGATATTCAGATTTACTGATGAACCTCTCCCCACAGCCGATAATAAATACAAAACCCCACCTAAATGAATGGGGCTTAGTCATTTGAGGAGGTAGAATTTTTATGGGCCATGACCAAGAGCTTTTGGAGAGGATCCTGACTCATCACCCGTCACCTCACACCCTTTGTCTGGTCCTGGACGAACTCCTTAAGGCAGGCAACACCAGTCGAGTCATCAGGGAGTGCAACAAGGCCATTGAGCTTTACCCCGATCATGTGCCACTACTCCTTGTCCTTGCAGAGGCCTATATCAAGGAAGGTATCGGAGGGCTGGCCGAGGACGCCTTGAAAAAGGCCACGGCCAAGGTGAAGGAGATGGCCAGGTCATTCAAGCTCCAAGCCGAGCTATACATGTCTCAGGGAAGGGATGAAGAGGCGACCTCTGCCTTCAAGGCCTATCTGGCCCTTGAGCCAGGTGACGAGGAGGCAGCCCGGATGTTGAGCACCCTAGCACCTCCCCAACAGCCGTCCATGGAAGAGCCTACCTCGGAGCCAGAAGAGCCGCCTCTTGCCACCCCTACCCTTGCAGAGATTTATTATCAGCAAGGCCAGATCCATGAGGCCATAAAGATATATGAAGAGGTCTTGGCCCGAGAGCCTCAAAACCTCGACTCTGCCCGCAGGCTGGCCGAGCTAAAGGCCCTGGTCTCTGCCGAAGAAGAGCCTCTCACTAAGCCGGCCCCACAGGATATACGGGAGGCCACTACTACCTCCACACCGGATGAGGTGCGTAAACCAGAGCCAGCCCGAGTAGATGCCGTAGCGGTCCTGGAAAGCTGGCTGTCCAAGATCCAGGAGTTGGGGCGTGCCCAAGAAGGGTCTTGATTCAGGATTCTTGGCCACAGGCATTGGGAGTGTCCCTTACTCCCACGTCCAGGACGCCTGCACCGAGATACTCCAAAACCTGCCAGAAATTCCTTACTGGCCGCAACTGGTCAAACGCTCACACCTCGAAGACATGAATATTCAGCAAAGTTGGCACCTGCCCCTCCTTGAAGTGGATGCGAAGCGGAGATCTTTGCATGTGGATGGCTCCAGGAACACAGAGGCCGAATTGCTGGACTTTTACGAACACTACCTCCAAGAAGACATAAAGTATTTTGCCATACCACCTGATTACGCCCCGGGGCTATACAGGATGGTGGAAATGGTAAGGGAAACCTCATCCCCCTCCGAGGGGGCCTATATCAAGGGGCAAAGCGCAGGTCCCCTTACATTTGGAGCTGCCGTAACAGGACCTGACGGGAAGGCCGTCCTCCACGACCCAGAGCTCATGGAGGCAATGGTGGCAGGGCTTTCTATCAAGGCCTTGTGGCAGGTGAAAAAGCTGGAGGAATCGGGAAGGCGGGTGATCCTCTTCTTTGACGAGCCGTATCTTTCTGGATTCGGCTCGGCCTTTTCGCCCGTGGGCCGTGAGGAAGTAATCCGCTATTTGCAACAGGTGTTTCAGTATCTGAGGGAGCGCGCAGAGGTTCTATTGGGGATCCACTGTTGCGGAAATACTGACTGGGCCATGTTGCTCGAAGCAGGCCCTGACATAATAAACTTTGATGCCCACGACTACCTTGGTTTCTTCCTGTTGTACAAAAAGGAAATAATTAGTTTTTTAGAGACAGGGGGCATCGTAGCCTGGGGCATAGTGCCCACTTCCAGTTTCAAGGGGGAGGAAAACAGCCATCTTTTGTTTGAAAAACTCTTTAACGGCCTCCAGACCATCATTGAATGGGGGATAAGCCCTCAAGACCTCTACGCCCAATCAATGCTCACCCCAGCCTGCGGCATGGGCACCATGGCACCTGATCAGGCCGCCAAGGTCCACGTACTCCTTGCAGATCTTTCCCACATGTGCCGCCACCGCCTCTTATGAGAGGCGACTCCTTTAGCCTCCTGTGGGCATCCATTCTGGTAAAGCAAGCTTGATGTTGGGAGGGAGGATAAGATCAGAAAAGACCGAGGGTATGTAGGAAGTGATACGTCACAATCCCTACGGCAGTAGCCAGATTGAGGCTCCTTACCTTCCCCCAGATGGGAATCTTGAAACACGGATATGTCTCCCTGATATCTGGTGGTAGCCCCCTTGTCTCTGGGCCAAACATCACATAATCACCCTTGTTCACATCTGCCTTTGTATAAAACTCTCCACAATGCACACTCAGGCAAATCAACCTGGCACCTGGTTCGACGGTCTCTATGAAATCTTCAAATGATCTGTGCTGGCGCACATCTACTTGGGGCCAGTAGTCCAGTCCTGCCCGCCTCAAGTGTTTGTGGTCCACCTTGAATCCCAGGGGATGGATGAGGTGAAGGGGAAGCCTTGCCGCTCCACACAGCCTTGCAATGTTTCCCGTGTTTGCCGGAATCTCGGGTTGATAAAGCACTATGTGGAGGACCGGGTTATGAATGGTAACATGGGGGCCTGAAAGAAGGGTATTCATTTCCCAGGACTTCTCATCTGGTTTATTGCAGCCCTCTCAATTGCTAGACAACTGAGTCTGCCCAGGCTGTGGAGCAACTCCATCTCCTCATGGGTGGGTATCTTCTTTGAACCATAATAAACCCTCAATATGCTGTAAGTGGTCTCATTAACCGTAAAAGGAATGCCGATCACTGCTTGGAGCCCTTCCCGCCTTGCAGCATCGATGTTCTGAATCCTGGGGTCATTATCAAAGTCATTTATGATGATGATATCCCCCTGCTGTATCTCGGTGATACTTTTTCCGTAATCAATAGCGCCCGAGCCCAGGTACTCTTTGCTCAGCCCGTAACTGCTCACCACCTTCAGGTCAAATGTCCCGTGCTCTAACACCCTCAGGGTGGCCCCTTTTCCGCCGGTAAGCTCTGTGGCAAGGGATACTATGAAATAGAGTATATCGCCCAGGTCCTCATCATCCCTATAAATGGCATCAATCACCCTCACAAGGGCAAAGAAAAATGAATCTATAACAGATGCTTCCATAATCCCTTCTCCCCGGCGCTTATTCCCGTGAGCCTGACTTCTTATTGGTTGACCCGCGGCCTCCTGTAATGAGACAAGGCCTCTGGTATATATCTCTTTATCTGGGCGATCCGCTCTGAAGGCGCAGGGTGGGTGGAGAGAAACTGGGGCGGTCTAGGCCCTGACCCCTTGCTCATCCTCTTCCAAAATCCAATGGCCGCCCTGGGGTCATACCCGGCCCTTGCCATCAACACAAGCCCGATCCTATCAGCCTCGGCCTCCTGCAAGCGACTATAAGGGAGCATGAATGCGACCGTAGCTCCCACACCAAAGAGGGCTGTGTAGAGCTTGCGGGTCTCTTTGGGCTTTGTCCTCAGGGCGGTTGAAAGGGCTACTCCCCCTAAGTTCACCAGCAGGGCCTGGCTCATGCGTTCATTGCCGTGACCCGCGATGGCATGGGCAATCTCGTGGGCCAGCACCACTGCAAGTCCCTCTTCGTCCCTCGTGAACTTGAGGATCCCGGTGTAAACAGCCACCTTTCCTCCTGGCATACACCAGGCATTGACGGTCTTGTCGTCCTCTATCAGATTGAATTCCCACTGGTATAAGGCCACCTGGTGGCCAAGCCCCTCTTCCACAAGAAACTCCTCAGCAGCCCTTGCAATCCGCATCCCCACGCGGCGCACCATCCTAACCTTTTCCTGGTCCTGGGAGAGCTTGGCCTTCTTAAGCACCTTTCTGTATTCCTGGAAACTGAGTCCCACGATCTCAGAATGGGGCACCAGCCGCAATGCCTTCCTTTCAGTGAGTGGAACAGTGGCGCATCCCCACACCAGGGACAAGAAAAGGACCAGTAACAGCAGGGCCGCTCTCCTGCCAGGTATTTCAATTCTTGTGTAGACCGAGGGTTGCATCTTATTATGTGGTGTTATCTAGTAAGGTCTCAAGGCCCCGCAGTCAGGGCACTGCCAATTTACGCCGCTACATGTAAGCCCCCAGAGATTTTCCTCCATACACTCATTGCAGATCTGAAAACCACACGGACAAGTCCAGCAAAACGGCTGCTCCTTGCCGCAACAGGTGCATTGATACTTCCTTTTCCTGGCCCTCTTTTTCCTTGAACCCATAGCAACTTAAACCCTTCTATCCCACTTCCAAAACCCTGGTAGGCTGGTGCTGGCTTCCAACCGCCACACCTATCCCTCTAAGGCCCATTCGCTGAAGCACTCCGTGGGCCTCTTCCAGAGCCTTTTCCGGCTGGTTGTTTACCTCGCTCAAATGAGCAAGGACCAAGGTCTTGAGCCCTTCGTGGGCCAACGATTCCAGCAGGTTGCCTGCCTGTCCGTTGGATAGATGGCCTCCAGGGCCCTTGATCCTCCTCTTTAGCTCAAGTGGGTAAGGGCCTTGAACCAGCATCTCCAGGTCGTGGTTGAATTCCAGCACAAGGGCATGGCATCCCTTTAAACGATCCTCCACCAGAAGGGTGCTCTTGCCCACGTCTGTCAGCACCCCCAGCCTAAATCCATCGTGGACCACCACCACTCCCACGGGGTCGGCTGCATCGTGGCACTTGGAAAATAGCTCAATGGTGAATGGTTCGAGGGTGATGCTCTCCCCGGTATTAAAAAACAATGGGAAGGGGAGGTCACCGAGGATCCTGCGGGCACGATGATAGGTTGGTCTGTTAATAAATACCGGGATATTGAACTTGCGGGCAAAGGGTCCAACACCCTTGATATGGTCACCGTGTTCGTGGGTCACCACCAGGGCACGGATTCTTTCCGGGTCAAGGCCTGCCATCTCCATCCTGTAAATCAATTCCCTGCAGCTCAGGCCGGCATCAATGAGGAGCCCACACCCTTGGGCTTCCACATAACATGCATTGCCCTTGCTTCCCGTGGCCAGCAAAGTGAACCGCAACCCTAGCCTCCCTCACAAACTCTAGCTAGTCCCTGTATGACCAAATCCGCCCTCTCCACGCATGGTCTGAGACAATTCATCCACCACCTCAAAGGCAGCCCGAAACACCCTTGTAAAGACCACCTGGGCTATCCTGTCACCCCTCTTAACCACGAAAGGCTCCTTCCCCCAATTGATAAGGATGATCTTTATCTCACCCCTGTAGTCAGAGTCAATGGTCCCAGGAGAGTTGACCATACCAATTCCATGGGAAAGGGCCAGCCCGCTTCTGGGGCGAATTTGGGCTTCGTAGCCCGGGGGGAGCGCCATTGATATGCCGGTGGGAATGAGCTTGATTTCACCAGGCATCAGGACCACTTTCTCTTTGACCGCTGCCCTGATGTCCATACCAGAGGCGCCTTCAGAGGCGTACCGGGGCAGAGGCAGGTCCTTTGCCTCAGGGCTCCGTCTGATCTGGACTCTTAACTTTTCCAATTTTCTGCTT
>JALVMN010000357.1 GCA_027027005.1 Desulfobacterales bacterium
CTTGCCACACCGCGTGAAGAGAGGACCTGGTAGGCGATCCTCAGGGAGTCTTCCTCTGTGCATATCCGAAGGGCCCGAGGCTCATGGGCCTCTGCCGCCCTCTGTTCCAAGAGTTCGAGGTATAAGCCGTGGAAAGTGGATATCCTTATCCGGCTCGAGTGCTCCTCACCAATGAGGCTCACAAGCCTCTGTTCCATCTCTTGGGCGGCCTTGCGTGTAAAGGTGAGGGCCAGGATCTGTTCTGCCTTTGCCTCTCCCTCCCTGATGAGATGGGCGATCCTGTGCGTGAGGACCATGGTCTTGCCGGTCCCCGGCCCTGCCACCACCAGCAGATGTCCTCCCAGGTGGGTTGCCGCCTGGAGTTGCTCTTGGTTGAGAGGGCCCAGGATGGGGTCGTCCCAAGAGACGCCTTTATTGGGTTCCCTGACTTTCCCCGATGTAACAGGCCCCCCTTGCTCTCTGGAAGAAGGAGAAGGTCTGTCCTTTGATGAGCGGCCCACGGGCTTAAAAAGAGTGTGCTGGCCCATGAGGGCCTCCTTTTCGCCCTCCTCAAAGAGCCTGATGACTCCGTACTGGCCGTCAAAGCCCTCCTCCCTGATGACCCGCCCTGCCCTCATCCTCCCTATGGCCTCCCCCATGAGATACCCCCCCACCCGCTCAATTTCCTCCAACGGGGCATCCATGAGCACATGAAATTCAGGGCCCACCTCTTCCAGCAGTTTTTCGTATAGCGAGAGCACCTTCTTGGTGGCAGGACCTGCGCCCAGGACTTCAGAGATTATCTCGGCAAGCGGTATGAGGCTTACGAATTTATGTAACAGCTTGGGCTCTTGTCTGTCGGCAAGTTCCTCCACCCTGTGGAGCACTCCCACGGTGAGAGGGCGGCCGCACCCAGGACAAATCCCTCCATGGCCCCTTGTCTCTGACGGGCTCAACCTGATGCCACATCGCCTGTGGCCGTCAAGGTGGTATTTTCCCTCTTCTGGGAAGAACTCAATGGTGCCCACGAAGCCCTCCCCACTTTTCATGGCCTCCACCATGTGGGGATAGTCAGGCTCGGTATCAAAGATATTTGCCTCACGGCCCAGCTTGGCAGGCGAGTGGGCATCAGAGTTGGATACCAGTATGAAGTCATCCAGGGCAGAGAGGCGCCGGTTCATGGGAGGATCGGATGATAGCCCTGTCTCCAGGGCGAATATATGAGGAGTGAGGTCTCCAAAGCATTCCTCCACCGAGTCAAAGCCCGACTTGGAGCCAAAGAGGGAAAACCAAGGGGTCCATATGTGTGCAGGTATAAAAAAGGCGCCTTCATCGGAGTCCAGCACCATCTCAAGGAGGTCGCGGGAGTCCAGCCCAAAGATGGGTCTTCCGTCTGACTTTATGTTTCCTACGCGGGAAAGACGACTGTTCAGGCGCCGCACCGCCTCCATATCCTTCATCAGCACCAGGTGGTGAATCTTCCTGACCTTCCCTCCCCTTTTGTAAATGCAGCTGATCTCGCCCGTGAGGAGGAACCTGGGCTCAGAGCGGCACAAAGGCGGCACCTCTTGATCCACCCTTATGGCAAGCTGGGGGGCCAGGCAATAGAGCCCGTCTTCAGCAGGTCTCAGTTTTTCCTCCAGCTCTTTTAACCAGCCGGGATGCGTGAAGTCCCCTGTCCCCACCACCTTTATCCCCTTTTTTTGGGCCCAGAGGTGGAGCCTTTCAGGGACCAGCTCCTTGGAAGTGGCCCTGGAAAAATGGGAATGGATGTGCAAGTCGGCGATGAACCTCATGTTCCCTAATCAAACCTCCTGGAATAGAGAGCGGTACAGGAAGCCCCGAGTCATGTCAAGCCTTGTTAATCATAAAGGGGCAGGTCCACGCTGCGGGTATGGCATCACAAGATGACGGGCAATGCCCTTCTCAGGGCAATGGTCTTGAGGTCTATGGTTACATCGTAGGCCAGGAGTTCAACTCCCATGTCCACGGCCTCCCTGAGTCCTCGGCCATAGGCAGGGTCAATGTGATCTGCTGGAGAAAACTCTTCTGCGTCCATCCTCTGGACCAGAAAGAACATCACGGCCCTGTGGCCTTGCTTTACCACCTCTTGGAGCTCGTGGAGGTGCTTGAGCCCCCTCGATGTCACTGCATCAGGAAAGTAGGCGGTAGCCTTTTCCACCAAGGTGCAGTTCTTTACCTCCACGAAGCAGTTGGAGTCCTTGGATGAGAGGACCAGATCTATCCTGGAATTTTTTCCAATACGAACTTCTGATCGGACATGGCCGTATCCCCGCAACTCACCAATAATCCCAGCCTCTATAGAGGCCTTTACCAGACGGTTGGGAACCAGGGTATTTATACCCACAAGGGAGGTGGGCATCTCTATCATCTCCCAGGTGTATTTAAGCCTCCTGGTGGGATTATTACTCCTTGATATGTAGACCGGGCGCCCCGGCTCAGAGCAGCCAAGCATGCTCCCGGAATTGGGGCAGTGGGCGGTTACCAGGTGATTGTTACGAAGGCGAATGTCGGCCATGAAACGCTTGTAACGCCTTACAAGCCTGCCCTGGATGAGCCTTGGCCATCTTAGGGTCCCATCTCCCTTCACAGCGGGGATCACTTCCATAGGCAAAGCACCCTGTCCATGAGTGTGAGGGTATTTTCTTTACCCTGGACTCTAGGGTCTGCGATCTCCATGATCATTGAAAGGAAAGCCTGTGCTGCCCGAGACAGCCGCTCTGCCCTGAGGTGGGCAATGCTCACATCCAGCAGGATGGGACCACAGTCAAGGGGGACGGTTACAAGGCCTCCACTTGCAAGCTCACCTTCCACGGCCCCCTTTACCACAAAGGCAACACCATCGCCCCGGCTGACCATCTGCTTCAAAAGCTCTGTATTACTGGTCTCCATCAAGACATTGGGTTTGATTCCAAAACTGGCAAACAACTCATTTACCAGTTTTCTGGTGCCTGAACCCCTTTCCTTCATTATCAAGGGGGTCCCGTGGAGATCCTTGATGGAGACCTGGTCTTGGGCGGCTAGTTCATGGCCTGGGGGAAGAATGAGGATGAGTTCTTCACAACTGAAAGGGGTAAACTGTACCCTCGGGTTGTCTTCCACCTTGGCAATAATGACCACCTCGTTTCTAAGGTCCAGGAGACTGTGAACCAGATCCAGGGAGCTGCCCTCGTCCAGGAGTATCTTGATTTGGGGATAAGACTCGTGAAACCGCCCTATAATTGAGGGCATTACATATCTAGCATACGTCTTGGTGCTCCCAAGCCTCAAGACACCTATTTTCAATTCTCTCATATCCTCGATCAGGGCCTCGATCTCTCTTTCCCACTCAAAGATCTTTCTGGCATGCTCAAACAGGGCCTTGCCCTCGTCTGTCAAAAAAATATTCCTGCCCTTTTTCTTGAAAAGCTTCAAATCGCAATACTCTTCCAGGGCCTTGAGTTGGGCTGTTACGGCAGGCTGGGTGATAAAGAGCTTCTCTGCAGCCTTTGTGCAACTCTGGAACTTAGCCGTGTAATAAAAGGCCCTCAGTTGATTGAAATTAACCATGTTTCCGACCCACCAATAGATTCGCGGTTTATCACCAAAAAAAATCTTATTCATCAAATACAATCATAACTCCAGTTTATGGATACCATAAGAAAAAAGAAATTGACATAGTTTTTCTTCAACGTAGTCTCGAGGGAAACTGGAACATTCACCATCCACATCAATAGGGAGGGGAGCAGATGGACCTCAGAGACTTTATCGATAAATGGGAAAAGGAAGGGGAACTGAGGCGCGTCAAGGCCGAGGTTGACTGGAACCTTGAACTCTCTCACATTGCAAAGCTGGTGGAGGAGAAAGAGGGCCCGGCGCTCCTCTTTGAAAAGGTCAAGGATTATTCCAGCCCCGTCATTACAGGTGTGTATGCCACCACGGGGAGGCTTGCCTCAGTGCTCGGCAAGAGCAAGGATCTCACTATGGTGGAGCTTACCAGGGAATGGATGAAGACCATGACAGAGAGCAAGGAACTGGTGCAGGCCCGGGAAGTGGATTCAGGTCCTGTCACTGAAAATGTGGTGGAAGGAGAGCGCGCCAACATCTTTGACTTCCCTGTTCCCCGTTACTACGAACGAGACGGCCACCGTTACTTTGGAACCGCCATATTCATGGTCACCAAGGACCCTGCCTCAGGCAAGATTAATATGGGGACCTTCCGGATGGGGGTCCACGACGAAAGGCATCTAGGGGTCCAGATCCTGAAAGGGAAAAAAACAGACCGGATCCTCAACAGCTATGCCAAACAAGGCAAGAAGATGCCTGTTTGCGTGGTTATGGGGAGTGATCCCCTTTTCATGTTTGCAAGTGCAGGCACCATCCCCGGCGCAAGGAGCGGCTTTGATGTGGTGAGCACCCTGCGTGGGGAGCCGGTCTCAATGCTTTATGCAGAGCTCACAGGGCTACCCATCCCAGGAGATGCCGAGATAGTGGTGGAAGGTGAGATCGATCCCACGGTGCTGAAAGAAGAAGGCCCTTTTGGGGAATACACAGGATATTACACCGACGAAGTGCTCAAACCCATTCCAAAGCCGGTTATCGAGATAAAGAGGATCTATCACAGGACCGATCCCATCCTCGTTGCCACCACTGTGGGAAGACCGGTGGGTGACCAGCACATGCTTTATGCATTTGCAAGGAATGCCTCGCTATGGACAGAACTGGAGAAGATGAGGATCCCGGGCATCAAGTCTGTTTACACCTTGCCAGAGGCTGCAGGCCGCTTCTGGGTGATCGTGTCCATCCAACAAGTCTATCCAGGGCACGCAGAGCAGGTGGCCCATGCAGTGATCGCCAGCAATACCGGAACTTACGGCCTCAAGGGCATAATCATTGTGGACGAAGACATTCAGGCGGATGACCTTCCCCGGGTCTGGTGGGCCCTTGGAGTTAGATATCATCCCTTGAAGGGCACCCAGATCATAAATCGTGGAAGGGCCACCCCGCTGGATCCGGCCCTTGCCTCTGAAGAGAACAAGTTGATCACCCCCCGCATTATCCTTAACGCCACCACTCCTTTCGAGGAAAAGGGAAAGCTCGTTGAAGTGAAACTCAACGAAGACAAGGTCAAAGAGATAAAGGAGCGCTGGAAAGAGCTCGGTCTGGAAGGGATCTAGGGAGGAGGTGCCTGAGATGTCATTTGAAAAGAACCTGGGTGAAGCATCAGAAAGGGCCAAAAAGATCAAGCTTTTTGTTCACGACATCCACGGGGTATTGACCCCCAATGTGGTCTATTGTGACCAGGAGGGAAACAGGAGACACGAATTCTGGCACATGGATGGGTTTGGCGATTTGTCGCTCAACATGAATGGTGTCACCCCCATATACCTGGATACCACCTCCATAGATGACGAAGGCCTTTACAGGGCCAAGGAATTGAAGTTGGACAAACACTACTACCGCTCAACACCAGAAGAAAAAGAAGCAAAGCTGGCCGAAATCATGGATAGCCATGGGGTCAGCCCGGAGGAAGTGGCCTACGTGGGCTGCGAGATAACCGACCTCAAGATAATGCAAAAAGCCGGCTTTGCGGCTGCAACAGCCGATGCAGTGGATGAAGTTAAGGAAGCCGCCCACTATGTAACCCAGGCCCCTGGTGGCAGGGGAGCCATTCGTGAGCTTTGCGAATTCATCCTGAAGGCAAAAGGGCTTTGGGATGGCTGGGTCCAGAAGGTGGTGAAAATGGGCTACAAATAGGACCATGTGCAGGAGATGAGGAGCCATGAAGATCAGAGAAGGAGCCACGATAAAGGAAGGGGCCGTAGAGAGGGCCAAGAAGATAACATACCTAATCATTGACATACACGGTGTGTTGACCGATGGAACCCTTTACTACACTGCCGATGGGGTGAAGTCGGAACGATTTTCCCTCCATGACAAGCTTGGTTTCACGATGTTGAGAGAGGGTGGAGTCAAGTTTGCGTTCCTTACCAGCAAGATCTCAAGGGCTGACCAGGCCATGGCAAGGGTCTATGGAATCCCTGATGAACTGCTGTGGGGTAGCTCTGCCAAGATGTCTTTTACCAACCAAAAACAGGAGGAATACGGCTTTGCAGACCAGGAGATGGCTTACATCGGTGACGAGATGATTGATCTTGGGATGATGAAAAGGGCAGGACTAGCCATTGCCCCGTCTGATGCCTCCAAGGAGGCAAAGGATATCGCCCATTACATTACGAGCGCCGGGGGAGGCAGGGGAGTGCTGAGAGAAACGGCCGAGTTCATATTGCGTGCCCAGGGAAAATGGGACCAGGTGATGGACAAAATCGTAGGGAACCATTAGGGGAGGTGGAAATGGCTTACAAGTACTTCGCGGACAACAGGGAATACATAGAGGCGTTACGAAAGACAGGAGACCTGGTGGATGTAGAGCAGGAGGTTGACTGGGACCTTGAATTGGGTGCCATCGTAAGGAGGGTCTGCGAGAAAAAAGGGCCGTCTCCCTACTTTCACAAAATCAAGGATTACCCTGGGTTCCAGGCACTTGGTGCCCCCATTGCCACCTGGAGGAGACTTGCCATAGTCCTGGGGCTTGAGCCAGATGTCTCTGTTGGGGACATAGTGGAGGAGTGGCGGAAGAGGACCAGCGGACCCACCCATAAGCCCGAAATCATAGACGGCAAAGGAGCCCCCTGCAAAGAGGTGATCCTCATGGGTGATGAGGCCGACCTCTTTGAGTTGCCTGCCCCCATGGTGCATGACGGAGATGGCGGCAGATATGTTGGCACCTGGCATTTCGTGGTGGCCGAGGACAAGGAGACGGGATTTGTAAACTGGGGCATGTATAGACAGATGATCCACGACGAAAAGACCATGGTGGGGCCGGTACTCCCCTTCTCAGACATGGGGAAGATTTTTTATAACAAATATGAACCCAAGAACAAGCCCATGCCCTTTGCCACTGTGATCGGTCCTGATCCCCTTTCTGCCCTTGCAAGCCTTGCCCCCACCCCGCTCCCGGAAGCCGAGTTCGCTGGTCAGCTTATGGGAGAACCCACAAGGCTGGTCAAATGTGAAACCTGTGACCTCTATGTGCCAGCCAATGCCGAAATTATCATCGAGGGCGAGGTAATCCCTAATGTGAGGCTGGATGAGGCCCCGTTCGGTGAGTACACGGGGTATCGCACGAGCCCCAGGGACAAGAGGACGGTCTATCGCGTCAAATGCATAACCATGAGGAAGGACCCCATCATGCCTGTCTCCAACATGGGTGTCCCTGTGGATGAGGGGCAGCTATTGAGGTCCTTCACCCTGGCCATGGACATGGAACAACTCCTGAGGAGCCAGGGGCATCCTGTCACAGGTGTGTATATGTGGCCAGAGTCCACGCATCACCTGATAGTCATCGGGGTCAAGCCGGTTTATTCCAACATAGCCCAGCAGGTGGGCTCATTGCTGCTGGGGAGCAAGGCTGCCGCCTGGTTTCACATCATCGTGGTGGTGGATGACCAGACAGATATCTACAGCTTGGATGATGTGATACATGCCATATGCACCAAGTGGCATCCCGTGCGGGGCACGATATTGATGAAAGAGGGGGTTGGGACACCGCTCTACCCGTTTGCCAACCCGGAGGAGAGGATCTCCCAGAGGTGCCCCAAACTGATCCTGGATTGCACCTTTCCTCTGGATTGGCCCAAGGCGCTGCTGCCCATCAAGGTTGACTTCAAGACGGTTTATCCCAAAGAAATCCAGGAAAAGGTCCTGGCTAACTGGAAAGATTACGGCTTTGCCGATTAGTTTACCCCCCTTAGAAGGGGGATGACACTAAGGGCCTTGGGTTCGAACTGGCAAAACAAGGGAGGATTCACACAAATGGCTGAATACGACACCTTCATACATGGAGAATTCCAAGACATTCCCCAGGACCAGGAGATCGAGGGGATTGTGAGGGACCTCACCCCTGGCAAGAAAAAGTATAAGTGCCTGTGTGCCAAATTCATGGTTTCAAAGGATCCGGCCAAGTATCCTGACACCCTGTGGGTAAGGCTTGGGCGGGGGCAACTGGTCCCTGAGCCTTGCTCCGTGAAGATATTGGAGGTCTTTGATCCTGTCTCAGGGAATTAGAGCATGCCCTTTTCTGACCTGAGAGAGTTAATAAATTTCTACCAAGACCGTGGTGAGGTTCACGAGGTCAAGGAGGAGTTCTCCCCCGATCTCGAGATCTCATCCCTGGTGTGGGCCCTTTCCGACAGGAGGGAAAAACTTCTTCTTTTTAAAAGGGTAAGGGGATACAAAATCCCGGTTGCGGCCAATTTGATCTTCCATCGCAATGTCATATCCATGGGCATGGATGTGGATGAAGGCAGGCTGGAGAATTCTTTCAGGGAAAGGCTCAAACAAACCATTGATCCGGTAAACGTGGAGGATGCCCCGGTCATGGAAGAGACAGACATTGGGCATATCAATGATGTCCTCCCCATCTTGAAACACTATGAGGGGGATTCTGCCCCCTTCATAACCACCGCCGTGGTCTCTGCCAAGGACCCCGAGTCAGGGATCACGGCCCGCGGCATCCACAGAATGGAGCTTCGTGGGAGAAATGAACTGGGAATGGCGTTGCTCAACCCCCCACTTCTGGATATTTACAAGGATTATGCCAGGGAAGGGAAACCCATGCCCGTGGCCGCTGTAATAGGGTTGGAGCCCCTCACCTTTCTCTCTTCGGCCCTCAGGGTTCCAAGAGGTGTTGACAAGCTTTCGGTGGGTGGTGCACTGAGGGGAGAGCCCATTGAGGTCACAAAGAGCACGCTTGCAGGGATAGATGTGCCCGCAAGGGCCGAGTTCCTTTTGGAGGGGATCCTTGACCCCCAGGACGAGCGCCAAGACGGCCCTTTCGGCGAGATCTGTGGGTATTATCTGACCGTCCCAAAGACCCCCACTTTCAAGGTAGAAAGAATAAGCAGCAGAAAATCTCCCATCTATCACGCCTTGTTGCCCAGGAGCAGGGAAGCTGACCTGATGCTCACCTTTGTGGCGGAGGCCATGTTCTCGCCTCGAATAAAGGAGGTTTTTCCCTTTGTAAACGCGTTTTATTTTGTGCCATACACGTTCGGTTCCTCCCTGGTTGTCCAGGTTGAAAGAACCAGCAGGGAAGATATCCGCACCCTTATTGTTCACTTGCTCTCCATGGCCATGATCAAGAAGGTGGTGGTGGTGGATCAAGACGTGAATCCAGAGGACTTGCGGGAAGTGGAGTGGGCCGTGGTTACCCGTTGCCAGCCCGACAAAGATTTCATCGTGCTAGATGGCATGAAGGGGCAGGCCATAGACCCCTCGTCGCCTTCCCCTCTTCAAACATCCAAGCTCGGCATAGATGCCACAGGATTTGAGCGTATAAGGGGTTGGAAAAGGGTCTCCTTTTCGCCAAAGGCCGTATCTGTTGCTGAGTCTTATTTGAAGACCAAGCTAACCAGCAACTAAAGGCAGCAAACAAGGCTTAAGGTTGAAACAAAGGTTGATTGTAAGAGGCAGTCTCTTTTCTGGAAAAGGGAAGGGAGCATTCTTTACACAACTTGAATGGGTGAGAAAACAGGTCCAGGAGAGGATGGGTTTTGAGCCCTATCCCGGGACACTGAATCTCCGCATCTCAAGAGAGGATTCGCTCTTTCTCCAACATGCAAGCAAGAAAGGTAAACGGCTTGAGCCGCCTGACCCCGAATTTTGCGAGGCCAGGATGTTGAGCGCAAAGGTTGGCCGAATGCGTGTTGCAGCCATCTTCCCGGATGAAGGCGTGTGGGTACATGGTGACACGCTTGAACTTGTCGCCCCAACTTCAATAAGGGAGTCCATGGGGCTAGGTGACGGCGACGA
>JALVMN010000358.1 GCA_027027005.1 Desulfobacterales bacterium
GATACCCTTTCTAGGGGTTACCACCTCCAATGAGAGAAGGGGATCAGGGTCCCATCTTGCAGAGTAATTGCCCGAAGGGCGCATGAGGTAGTTTGCCATTGGGCTGCTCCCCCCAGAGGCAGTGGGCGAGTGGCAGAAAAATCCCTTCTCCCGCAATACCCTTGACAACTGATGAAATGTTACACCAGGTTCTATGAGCGCATATGCGCTGTCCTCGTTTACCTCAATCACCTTATTCATCAGCCTCAGGTCAACGACTATCCCGCCCTGCACAGGCACGGCAAGCCCTGCAATGTTTGATCCCCGTGCTACAGGGGTTACGGGAACTCTCATCCTGTCGGCTATCTGAACAATATGAAGCACTTCCTCCGGGCTTTGCGGCATCACCACTGCAGCAGGACAGGCCGATCCCCCGGGCGGGACGGCAGAATCCGCTCCATATGTGGCAAGATCAACCTCATCAAAGCTCACCCTGTCAGAAGGCAGTACGGAAGAAAGGGCCTTGAACAACTCTTCCATTTCATCCCTCCAGTAACACTATCAAGGTAAACAACCTGCGCTCCCTTGTATCAAAAAGTCCCACCTTTTCCAACCACCGGTTCCAAACTCTCATTCCAAGATGAGATTACAACAGACCATTATCCAACTCTATATGAGTCTTTCTTTTTTCTACAATAAAGTGCCCTTTCCAAAAAAAACCCCAGATATTTCTTGACCGTATTGATGATATTTATTATTAATCAACTTAGTTTAATAATATGCAATTAGGGCCATGAACAAAAAGAATGATCTTGCCAAGAGAATTGGCGAAAAGATAAAGACAATAAGGGTTCAAAACAACCTCACCCAGAAAAAACTTTCTCAGGTGGCAGGGCTTTCGCCTGCCATGCTCTCCCGAATGGAGAACGGCCAGACCATCCCCTCCATTTCAACATTACAGCAGATCTCGGATGCCCTGAAGGTTGACATAGGATATTTTTTCCAACAGGAGGACCCTAAAGATTACATCATCACCCTGCCTGGGGAGAGGAGGAGAGTCATTTCGAGATCAGGCCCTCGCCGCCTAGTGGCCTATGAGCTCGAGTTACTTGCCGAGGGGATGAAAAATCCGTTTATGGAGCCTGCAATTGTATCCTATGTGGGCAGGGAGCAGGAAATAGAGCCCAGAGTCCATGACGGCCAAGAGTTCATGTATCTACTCGAAGGGAATGTAAAGCTGACCCTTGGGACAAAGGAGTTTGTCCTCAACCCTGGAACTGCTGCCTACTGGAACGGAAACATTCCTCACAAGGGGGTGTCTTTAGGCAATAAGACGGCAAGGGCCATCCATGTCCATCTAATTCCAGGGCGTTGGACAGGCACCTTCCGATACGAGGATATGCCCAGAAGGGCCGAATGATCAGGGGATCGGCAGGACCTCCTGCCACAACACAAAACTACTTTTAACAAGGAGGTTGAGTCATGGATAAGGGAAAGCTGTCTTATACGGTTTGTCTGGTCGTCTTATTTTCTTTATTGCTTTCTTTTACTTTAGCCCCGAGCGCTGAGGCGGGAAAGTTCAAGAAGGAATACAAGATGACCGTGGTGGTAACCCCAGCCTTTTACTGGGGGCAAGGCGCATTGAAGTTTGTGGAGTTGGTGAAGAAAAAGACAAACGGGTTGATAAATATCAAGCCATACTGGCGTAGTTCTCTTCTGAAAGGGGCACAGCTCAAATCAGCCCAGATGGTTGCCAATGGGGTCATAGACTGTGCCATGGAATCAACCATAAACATTTCTCCTGTTTTTCCAGAATGCAATATCTTTTCCCTCCCCTTCTTCATTAACAACTTTGAAAACCTTGACAGAATGGAGTACGGCCAGACCGGCAAGGCCATTTTCAAGGCATTGGAAAAAAAGGGTGTGGTTGGCTTGGCCTGGGCTGAAAATGGTTTCAGGCAGCTGACTAACAGCAAGAAAATAATACGCAGGCCGGAAGACTTGAGGGGGCTCAAATTTAGAGTGGTGGGGAGCCCCATTTTCATAGATATTTTTCGGAAACTCGGTGCGGATCCGGTGAACATGAACTGGGCTGATGCCGTGCCAGCCTTTCAGCAGGGTGTTGTGGATGGGCAAGAGAATCCGGTGGGAGTCCTTATTCCTGTAAAGATTTGGCAATATCACAAGTATGCAACATTTTGGAATTATCTGGTGGACCCAGTGATCTTTTACTGGAACAAGAAACAGTGGAACTCCTTTCCCAAGGATATTCAAAAGGCCATCCGAGAGGCAGCCGTTGAGGCGGGTAGATTTGAAAAGGCGCTTTGTCGGGCGGGACTTGATGGAGGCAAGTCTCTTAGCATTCTAAAGCAAGAATTTAATTACACCATGAAAATACCTGATCCCATAAAATACATGCAAGATAAGGGTATGACCATCACATTCCTTTCAGACGAAGAAAGAAGGGCCTTTATAGAGGCCACAAGCGCTCTCTATGACAAGTGGATCCCCAAGATAGGCAAGGACATTTACAAAAAGGCCTTGTCGGATATGGGAAGGTAATCGGCACAGTTGTTGACTCTTGGTCGGCCAAGGCCCTCTTGGAACAACCATCCAGGGGGGCTTTGTGTCGATTTTTTCAAACTGGGAGAGGGTCATGAAAAAGGGACGTGAACATATTAGGGTCGACCACTGGCTCGCTGCAATCTTTCTTTTCACCATGGCTGCCATCGCCTTTGTAAATGTGCTGAGCAGATATCTATTCCATTTCTCTTTTGCCGCTACTGAGGAAATCACCATTAATCTATTTGTATGGCTGACCGTGATCGGCGGGGGCATTGCATTTGAGCGGGGCGGTCATCTGGGGATGATCACGCTTTACAATCTCTTTCCTAGGCGCATCAAAAAGTTCTCCATTCTTCTGAGTGCCACCCTGAGTGCACTCCTTTTTATCCTCGTGGACTTTTACATGATAAAGGCCATCTACAGTGAGATCACGCAGTTTCAGGCAACCTCCGCTGCCCTGGGTATTCCTGTTTGGATCTATTATGCTGGCGTCCCCGTACTCTCCATCTTCGTATTTCTAGGAGTATATCGGGATGCAACCCTAAAGCTTTCAAAACTTGAGCAGGGGAGCTGACGCTAATGGATATTGTTTTGATCTCACTGCTTTTCCTAGTGCTCATGGCCTTAGGAGTCCCCATCGGAATATCTCTAGGCTTTTCTGCTGCGGTCACAATCTATTATTTCGATCTTGGAATAGGGATGCTGGGGGTTAACTTCTCCACAGGCATCGCCAAGTTCCCGCTTCTGGCAATCCCTTTTTTCGTCCTTGCCGGCGTAATACTTGACAAGGCAGGACTGGCTGGCAAGATCGCTCATTTTTTTGAGTTGTTGGTGGGAAGGGCCGTTGGAGGGCTTGCTATGGTGGCCGTGCTCACCTGTATGTTTTGGGGGGCCCTTTCAGGCTCAGGTCCTGCCACAACCGCCGCAGTCGGCCTCATACTGCTCACTCCCATGGTCAAACACGGCTATGACAAACATTTTGCAGGAGCTACCATTGCCAATTCTGCCGATCTTTCCATCATTATCCCTCCCAGCATTGCCTTTATCATCTATGGGGATATTACCAGTGTCTCTGTAAGCGCCCTTTTTGTTGCCGGCATAATCCCAGGCATACTGACCGGTCTCGGCACGGTCATGGTTGCATATTTGATCTCCAGGCGCAGAGGCTATCGTGGACTAGAGAAGAGAGGAAACCCAAAAGAAATTCTCCTGGCCCTCAAGGACTCCATATGGGCCATTTTTGCCCCCGTCATAATCCTTGGAGGGATATATACAGGGATATTCACGCCGACTGAAGCCGCTGTGGTGGCAGTATTTTACAGCCTCTTTGTGGCGGTCTTTGTCTATAGGTCCATCACTTGGCGTGATATGGTCAAAATGCTCGTAGATGCCAGTGTGACCAGCTCTGTCATAATGTTCATCGTGGTATTTGCGGGTATTTTCACCTGGGCTGCCTCAGTGATTGGAGTCGTGGATAAGGCTGCAAATTTCATCATCGGGATATCGCCCAATGCCGTGGTGATGATCATACTTGTGAACCTGTTGTTGCTTGCCCTCGGGATGATCATTGATGCCATATCCATTTCTTATCTCATAATGCCCATACTTATCCCGGTCATGAAGTCTTTCGGTATAGACCCTCTATGGTACGGTGTCATCTTTGTGTGTGCCTTGGCCATTGGCCAAGCCACTCCTCCGGTGGGAGTAAATCTATTTACAGCGGCCAACCTGGTTAAGGGGAACCTGGATTCAATTGCAAAGGAAGCTGTCCCTTATGTAGTGATGGATATAGTTGTGTTGATCATAATATCCTTGATACCGGCCCTTTCCACTTATTTGCCCATTAAAGCGGGGCTCTATACACCATAACCCAATTTTTACAGAAGGAGTAGGCAAGGGTGAAGCTGTCAAAGGCAAAAAAAATTGAGCTCTACAAACAGATGCTGAAAATAAGGGCCTTTGAGGAAAAGGCCGCAGAGTTGTATGAAAACAATCTTATCCCCGGTTTTATCCATCTCTCCATAGGTCAAGAAGCCTCTAGCGTAGGGGTGTGCTCTGTGCTCCGCCACAATGACTATGTGGCCACCACCCACAGGGGCCACGGCCACATGTTGGCAAAGGGTGCTGATCCAGAAGCCATGTTTGCAGAACTCTTTGGAAGGCGCTCTGGATATTGCAAGGGTAAGGGGGGCTCAATGCACATAGCAGACTTTTCCTCTGGTATCCTAGGGGCAAATGGGGTGGTGGGAGGAGGATTTCCCATAATAATTGGGGCTGGACTTTCCATAAAACTGCGGAGAACCGACCAAGTGGCAGTGGTATTTTTTGGAGATGGGGCGGCAAACAGGGGTACGTTCCACGAGGCCTGCAACATGGCTGCCATCTGGTCCCTCCCAATAATATTTGTCTGCGAAAACAACCAATACGCATCAACTACCCCCTCTCATTATGCCCTGGCCGGAGGATCTGTGGCAAAGAGGGGTTGTGCATACGGCATTCCCGGCCACCAAGTTGATGGCAACGATGTGCTCAGGGTAAGAGAGGTGGCCGCAAAAGCAGTCCAGAGGGCCAGGTCAGGCAAGGGGCCTACAATTGTTGAAAACAATACCTACAGGTTCAGAGGCCACTACGAGGGGGATCCACAAAAATACAGGAGTCCTGAAGAGGTGGGGCGTATCATAAGCTCCCGCGACCCCATAAGGGTGTTTGAGACCAGATTGAAAAGAGAAAGGGTCTTGGGCGCCAGTGAAATAGAGAGAATTCGTGCAAAAATTTCAGAGGCCATACAAAGGGCGGCAGAGAAAGCCTTGGAAGCACCTCTACCTGATCCCGAAGAGGCCTTGGATGACCTGTTTGTTACCCCCTGACCGGAGAAAAGGGCATGGAAGAAAAAATTCTGAGCTGTTCTGAGGCGATGGCAGAGGTCTTGGCCCAAGAGATGGCCCGAGATGAAACGGTATTTATAATTGGAGAGGATATCCGCGCCCATGGGGGGATCTTTGGACAGTTCAAAGGCCTTCCAGAGAGATTTCCCGATCGGGTCATCGATACTCCCATTTCAGAGACCTGTATCGTGGGAGCAGGGCTGGGCGCAGCCATCACTGGGATGAGACCGTTGGTGGATCTCCATTTTGCAGATTTTGTGACCACGGCAATGGACGAGATAGTAAACCAGGTTGCCAAGATCCGCTATATGTTCGGTGGGCAGGTGAAGGTGCCGCTGGTGATTTGGGCTCCAGACGGAGGGGGGCTTTCTGCTGCTGCGCATCACTCACAGTGCTTGGAGAGTTGGTTTATTCACACGCCTGGATTGAAGGTTGTGGTGCCTTGTGAACCTTCAGACGTAATGGGGTTACTGCGAAGCGCATTGAGGGATGATGATCCGGTGATCTTTTTCCAGCACAAGAGACTTTTTGGTCATAAAGGCCCGGTCCCTCCCGGAGATCATACGGTCCCCATTGGGGAGGCCAAGATAAGAAAAAAAGGAAAAGATATCACCATTCTCACTTACTCCATGATGACCTTGTTATGCCTTGATGCCGCCCGACAATTGGAAAAAGAGGGCATTCATGTGGAGGTGATCGACCTGAGGACCCTTAAACCACTGGATTTCAACCTCATCGCCAGATCAATCCGTAAAACATACAGGGCCCTGATTGTGCATGAGGCCTGTCTTACAGGAGGCTTTGGCGCGGAGGTAGCGGCCAGGATAGGTGAAGAACTTTTTGACTTCCTGGATGCACCTGTGTGCAGGATAGGGGCCAAGGACGTACCTGTACCTTTCAGCCCTCCTTTGGAAAAGTTTGTGCTGCCCCAGGTGGAACAGATCATCCAAAAAGTAAAGGAAATGCTCAATCGTTAGGAGGGCATGACACATGGTTCCAATAAAGATACCAAGGCTTGGCCTTACCATGGAAAGCGCCACCATTGTCCGCTGGGAATTTGGCTCTGGTGAAAGTGTGACCCAGGGGCAGACCATCTTGGTGATTGAAACAGAGAAGGTCACCTATGAAATAGCAGCACCTGCAAGCGGGATAATCCACCCTGTAAAACCAGAGGGGACAGAATGTAGGGTAGAAGAAATCGTGGGCTATATTGCTGAGACACAGGAAGAATATGAAAGTCTTTTAAGAGAATCCGGAGAGGCCCCAGATGGGAGACAGAGATCAGTCCAGGTGGACGAAGAAGACTCGACCATTGAAAAGAGCCCCGGGGCTGCACCCGGGACCTCTAGAATTAAGGCCTCCCCCCTTGCAAGGGTCATGGCTGCCACCCACAACATAGATTTAACAACATTGAAAGGCTCAGGCCCTGGTGGAAGGATAGTTCGAGATGATGTTCTCAGGGCCATTGAACAAGAAAAGACTGAAGCGGCTCCTGAATCGGTAAAAGAAAAAATAAAAGACATCGCCGAGACAATTCCTATAAGAGGGCCGAGAAAGACCATCTTTGAGAATATGTTCAAGAGTATTACCCAATCGGCCCAACTCACTCTTCATACCAAGGCAAGGGCAGGAGAACTGGTCTCTTTGAGAAAAAAGCTTTTGGAAACCAAAGATATTTCCTTCAATGCAATCCTGATAAAAATGGCAGCAAGCGCCCTACGAAAACATCCAAGGATAAACTCCACGGTTGAGGGGAATGAAATCCTTGTATGGAAACAGATAAACATCGGCCTGGCAATGGAGGCAGGAGAACATCTTATCGTCCCGGTAATAAAGGAGGCAGATACAAAGGGAATAGGTTTAATCCAAGAAGAGATCGAGATGTTCATAAGAAAAATTCAGGACAATTCCCTCTCCCCTGATGATGTTGCTGGAGGGACCTTCACCTTGACCAACTTGGGCCATCTGGGGGTGGAATATTTTACTCCGATCCTCAGGCCTCCGGAGAGCGCCATCTTAGGGATAGGGGCAATCACTGAAGTCTTTATCCACCTAAGCCTTACCTTTGACCACCGAATAATAGACGGGGCGCCAGCAGCCCGCTTTCTAAGGACCATTAAGGAAATCATAGAGAATCCCACATTGATGTTGATTTGAACACAGGGCTTGAGATGGACAGCCATTACGATGTCATAGTCATTGGAGGAGGCCCAGGGGGTGTGGCAGCCGCGGTGCGGGCGTCTCAGTTAGGTGGCAAGGTGGCGCTGGTGGAGCCACATGCACTGGGTGGATTTTGTATGAACAGGGGCTGTGTTCCTTTTGTGCACATGATGGAGGCGGCTAAGCATCTTTTTCCCTTATCTCCGGCCAAGCTAATGGGTATCGAGTGTAAAAAGAAAAATTTGCTCACTCTGCAAAAAAGACAGGATGAGCTTATCTCATTCATGCGAATGGGAATAGAGGGAATCCTGAAAAAAAACAGGGTGGAGCTGTTTAATAACCACGGAAGGCTCCACGGCCCGGGAAGGGTCAAGCTCAATGGCCAAGTCATCTCAGCCTCTAAAGTGATCATCGCCACAGGCGCCCAGTGGGTCCCCATGGATATGGCAATCAAGGAATCGCCCAGGGTGGTTACCAGTGATTTCCTCTTGAGCCATCATGAGATCCCAAAAAGGTGTTTGATCATGGGAGAGCATGGTGCGCATTTTTTGAAAATCGCCCAGATCCTTATTTCATTTGGCTCTGATGTCTCTATTTTGACCCCTTATTCCAGCTTGCTCCCCTATGAAGACAAACCCATCCGAAACCGCATCACCAAGGCCCTTGAAAGGCAAGGAATAAAAATCCTCACCAATACCCAAGTCATATCCACTAAAGAAAAAAAGACAGGGCTTCAGGTTGACCTCAACTCCGATGGAAAAGACACCAGCATCCAGGTGGACATGCTCATCTCGTCACGAAGAAGGTCCATGCTCCAGTCCATTGGGCTTGAGACGGTGGGGCTGGATCCAGATGTAGAATTTCTCTCAACGAACCAGCGGATGGAATGTGAAGCAGAGGGAATTTATGCAGTAGGTGACGCAGCAGCTCCACAAGAGCGCCACTATTCCCATTTGGCATCTGCCGGAGGTGTGGTGGCAGGAGAAAATGCCATGGGGATGAATAGTGTCCTGGAAGAGCGGCTTGTTCCCAGGGTGACCTTTACCAGCCCCCAAATCGCTTGTGTGGGCCTCACCAAGCGACAAGCAAAAGAAAAAGGTTACGATGTGGTGGTGGGAACCGCCCCCATTTCCATGAATCCTCTCGGAATGATCAAGGACCAGCAAGAAGGGATTGTGGAGGTGGTGGCTGACAAGCGCTGTGGAGAAATATTGGGTGTCCATATTGTGGCTGAGGCCGCCGCAGAAATGATCGGTCTTGCCCTTGCATTCATCCAACTGGAAGGCACCCTTGAAGAACTGGCCAGAACACCCCTCCCCCACCCAACTTTGGCTGAGTCCATCTCTGAGGCAGCAAGAGACGCCTTGGGGCGCCCGCTTTTTATTACCTAACTTCCTTGATTTGCCAGGCCCTCAAACAGCTCTTTTGCCCTATATGAGCTTCTAACCCAGGGGCCGCTTACCACCTCCTTAAAACCCATTTCCAGGGCAATCTCCTTCCATTCTTGAAACTCTTCTGGGGAAAGGATGCGCTCCACCGGCAGATGGGCTCTCGTGGGCCTGAGATATTGCCCTAGGGTCAATATCTGGCAACCTGACTCCAATAGATCCATTAGACTCTTTTTCACCTCTTCGGGTTTCTCACCCAATCCGAGCATCAATCCCGACTTGACAGGAATCCAAGGACACAAGGCCCTCACGCGGGCCAGAAGTTCTAGGGAGCGGTGGTATCGAGCGCCGGGGCGCACTCTCAGGTAAAGGGCCTCGGTTGTTTCAAGGTTGTGGGCAACCACATCAGGCCCAGCCTCTAACACGGTCTCAATTGCCCTGAAAGAACCCTGAAAATCAGGGACAAGAACTTCTACCCTAATCCCAGACCCCTGTTTTCTAATCTCTCTTATCACCTGTGCGTATTGGCCAGCCCCACCATCAGGGAGATCATCACGGGTCACTGAGGTGACCACCACATAGTGGAGACCCATTTGCACCACCGTGTCTGCCACCTTTTTGGGCTCTGCAGGGTCAAGCTCCCCTCCGGGCCCGTGGGGAACCGCACAGAAGCGGCAGTTCCTACTGCAATGGTCTCCCAGGATAAGAAGGGTGCATGTCCTTTGGGAGAAACATTCTATCATGTTTGGACAAAGGGCGGCCTGGCATACTGTGTTCACCCCTCCGCGCTTCAGGGTCAGGAGGGTTTCCTTGTACCATGGACTCAAATGGATCTTTTTCGTGAGTCCAAATGACCTTAACTCATCCCT
>JALVMN010000359.1 GCA_027027005.1 Desulfobacterales bacterium
CTCTTCTTTGTCCTTTGTGGAGAATTGGTGGGAGAAAGGGATGAGGCCCTATATCCCCTTTCCATAGTATTTGAGTACATACACACTGCCTCGCTTCTCCACGATGATGTGCTGGACAATGCAGAACTGAGACGAAAAAAACCTGCTGCAAACGTGCTGTGGGGTAACCACGCAGCGGTATTGCAAGGCGACTACCTTTATTCCAAGGCATTTTCCGTGGCAGTCTCTTTTGGCAACGTAGAGTTGCTGAAGAGACTCACCGAGACCACCACCAGGATGGCAGAGGGTCAGGTCCTTGAGCTGATTCACACCTGGGATTGGGACCTTTCACCCGAGACCTACATGGAAATCATCGAGGCAAAGACCGCGGTCCTGCTCTCTGCCGCATGCGCCTGCGGGGGGCTGGCAGTGGGTGCGGAAGAGCGGGATGTGGAGGCCCTAAGCAGATTCGGGCTAAATATGGGACTGGCCTTTCAACTGGTTGACGACCTCCTGGATTACACATCCAGCCCTGAGATTGTGGGTAAACCTGTGAGCAAAGATCTCCAGGAAGGAAAAATCACCCTTCCATTGATTTATACTCTAGCAAGCCTGGAAGACCAAGTCCGGGAGAGGCTAAAGGCCCTGTTTTCCGATGACTCGTCCGGGACCCAAGAGGATGGATACAAGATTGTGCTGGAGCTTGTCAGGAAAAATGGGGCGTTGGACCGGGTGAGGAGTGAGGCGCAGAGATTCGTGCAAATGGCTGCTGATTGTCTTGCCCATTTTCCTGACTCCCCCACTAAACAGTCCCTCTTGGAGTTAAACTGGTTTATTGTAAAGCGTTCCTACTGAGGGCGGCCGCTCACAAATAAACATCTAACCCGTCAGTGGAGACGATAAGCTCCCCTTCGTAACGAGCCCTGCACTGGAGCGCCACCTGATGTGAGGTGGCCTCAGGGTAGAAATGGCAGAGGAGAAGCTTTTTGGCACCAGCCTCACGGGCCAGATCTCCTGCACGCGAAGGGGTAAGATGCCCCTCCACGGGCATTTCATCAGGGAAAGAGCACTCAGTTATCAAGAGATCTGCCCCTTTTGCCAGATCAATGAGCTCTCTTGAATAGACAGTGTCACCCGTATAGACCAGGGCCTTTCCATCTAGTGTCTGGAATCTGTAGGCCAAGCTTTGCGGGGTGTGTCCTGTAGGGACTGTCCTTATGGTTAGCTGTGGGCAAAGATCCACTATATCAATACCAGGTTCCAACTCGACCAGGGTGAGGAGGTCTTCAGGGAGTTGGATCCACTGGCCATAGGCCTGTTCCAAGGAAGTGAGAAGTCGTTTCAGGCCATCAGGGCCAGCGATAAAAAAGGGAGTCCTTTTTTTCAACACAGGAGGGTGCCTTGTGGCAAACAGTAGATGCACCAGATCAGCGCAGTGATCTGGATGAAAGTGTGTGATTAATACGCCGGAGATGCGCTCCTGGCTGATCCCCCTGCGGGCTAACTCCCTGAGGGTACCGGGGCCTAAATCCAGCACATAGATTTGCCTTCCGGCAGACAGAACAAGGGAGGGGGAAGCGCGAAACCAAACGGGAATTCCTGTTCCCGAACCAATAACGGTGATCTTCACCTCGGGGTACCTCCTTAGCCTTATTTGCACCACAAAAAGTTTTGAGGCTCGTCTATTCTATAGAGGCTGGGTCCCTCTGAAAAGTCTCAGTTCCAGGAATTTCAGGTGGATTTAAAAACAATAATAAAAATAGTATGTTATCCTGGGGACCTTGACTGATGGATTTTTTGTGTTTCCTCGTGATTTGGCGTTCATTTTTTCTTGACAGGGAAAGGATTTTGGTTATAAATGCACTTTGTTACAAAAGGCACAAAGTTGGAAATATTGTCTTTTTCTGGTTGGGAGGAAGCTTGGTTAAAAAAATTCAAGGAGGTCTAGTCTATGTCTGATTTAATACCCCCCCACGGAAAAGAGGAAAGGCTGATGCCCTTGCTCTTGCAAGGCGACGAGCTTGAGGCTGAGATCAAGAGAGCAGAGGGACTCAAGTCCATTCGCATCACAAGCAGGGAGACCTCGGATCTCATAATGATGGGAATCGGCGCCTTTACTCCTCTTACAGGATTCATGACAAAGGCGGACTGGAAAGGTGTTTGCGACAACTTTACCATGGCAGACGGCACCTTCTGGCCCATCCCCATTACCCTTTCAACTGATGACGAAGAAATCAAGGAGGGTGACGAGCTTGCACTTATCGACGATGAGACCGGCACCTTGATGGCCACCATGCAGGTCACTGAAAAATACACCATAGACAAAGAATATGAGTGCAAGGCCGTTTACAGGACTGCCGATCTGGAACACCCGGGCGTTCAAAAGGTGATGGCTCAGGGAAAATATAATCTCGCAGGCCCGGTCAAGGTCTTGAGTGAGAGTTATTATCCGGAAAAATTCAAGGGTATCTACCACAGGCCTGTTGATTCCAGGAAGATCTTCGAGGAGAAGGGATGGAAGAGGATTGCAGCACTGCAGCTCCGCAATCCCATGCACCGCTCTCACGAGTACCTGGCGAAGATAGCCGTGGAGATAATGGACGGTGTTTATATCCACCAGCTGGTGGGCAAGTTGAAACCCGGCGACATCCCTGCTGATGTCAGGGTGAGGGCCATCCAGGTGCTTGTTGATAATTATTTTGTCAAAGACACAGTTGTTCAGGGCGGTTATCCCATGGAGATGCGTTATGCCGGCCCCCGTGAGGCCCTGTTGCACGCTGTGTTCAGGCAGAACTACGGATGCACCCACATGATAATTGGAAGGGATCATGCGGGGGTGGGTGACTATTACGGTCCTTTTGATGCCCAGAAGATCTTTGACGAGATCCCCAAGGGTGCCCTTAAGTGCCAGAACCTAAATATTGATTGGACATTTTACTGCTATAAGTGCGAGGGTATGGCGTCAATGAGGACTTGCCCTCATGGTAAAGAAGACAGACTACTTCTGTCAGGGACACTGGTCAGAAAGACCCTTTCCGAGGGCGGTGAGTTGCCTCCCCAGTTCTCAAGGCCAGAGGTCTTGGCCATCCTCCAGGAATATTATCAAAGCCTGGAGGAAAAGGTGGAGATAAAGCTCCACGGCCATGCCACTGGCGAGGCGGAGGTGAAGAAATAGTTTAAGCGCTCACTTCTGGAACTACTATGGATGAAAGGAGGTGTAAGGGGGAAACTTAAGCTTTGATCCAGGGACTGAACGTAGAACTTTAACATTTACAAATTAGGAGGTGTGAGAATGCCAAGCTATGTGATAACCGAGAAATGTGACGGTTGCAAAGGGCAGGATAAGACTGCGTGCATGTACATCTGCCCCAATGACCTGATGATGCTGGACAAAGACGGTTCAATTATTGGCAAAGAGATGAAGGCCTTTAACCAGGAACCAAATTATTGCTGGGAATGTTATTGCTGCGTCAAGATTTGTCCCCAGCAGGCCATGGATGTGAGGGGATATGCCGACTTCATGCCCTTGGGTGCTGCTTCCACGCCCCTCAGGGGAAGCCAGGACATCATGTGGACCATCACCTTCAGAGATGGCAGGATCAAAAGGTTCAAGTACCCCATCAGGACCACACCTGAAGGCTCAATCAAGCCGTTCGAGGGATTCCCTGAAGCCAATCCCGATGACCTGGACAATGAGTTGCTGTTTTCCGAGCCGCAAATGTTGGGCGTGGATGAACTCCCTAAACTGCAGTAACAGGAAAGGAGTGAGAAGATGAAAGAGTTTACAACAGAAGTAATAAATACCGATGTGTTGATAATCGGCGGAGGAATGGCAGGGTGTGGAGCCGTGGTAGAGGCGGCATATTGGGCCAAGCCCCTTGGCTTGACCGTCACTTGGGTTGACAAGGCCGCCGTGGACAGAAGCGGTCCTGTCGCAATGGGGTTGTCGGCCATCAATACTTACATGGGTTTGGACGGCAAAGTGAGCCAGAACCCCAGAAGGCCCGAAAGATACGTCGAGTATGTCACCAATGACCAGTGTGGTCTTGCCAGGCAGGACCTGGTCTATGATGTGGGCAGGCACGTGGACTCCTCTGTGAAGAACTTTGACAAGTGGGGTCTGCCGCTCTGGAAGGACGAAAACGGCAATTTCGTGAAATCCGGAGAGTGGCAGGTGATGATCTCTGGCGAGAGCTACAAAATCATCGTGGCAGAGGCTGCAAAGAATGCCCTTGCTGAGCTGGGCGACAAGGGCCAACTCCTGGAGCGTGTTTACATCACACACCTCCTGAAGGATGAAAAAGAAGAAAACAGGGTGTGCGGCGCTGTCGGATTCAGTGTAAGGGAAGATAAGTTCTATGTCTTCAAGGCCAATGCAGTGGTGGCCCTCATGGGCGGTGCCGTGCACGTGTTCAGGCCAAGGTCTCAGGCCGAAGGTTTCGGACGCTCCTGGATGCCTCCGTGGTTGGGTGGATCCACCTATGCCCTGGTGCTCCAGGCGGGTGGCGAGCTGACCCAGATGGATGTGACCTTTGTGCCCCCCAGGTTTAGGGATTCTTACGGTCCTGTGGGGACTTTCTTCCTGCTCTTCAAGACCCCTGCAACCAATGCATATGACGAGCCCTACGTGGGGGTTTATGATGAGCTGAAGCAGTGGGCTCCTTATGCGGACGCAAAGCCCACCCCGACTCCTCTTAGAAACTATGAGATGATCCTGGCCATCAAGGAAGGTAAGGATCCATTCTGGATGCACACCGAGAGGGTGGCAGAGAGGATCAAGCAGGAAGTGACCGATCCCAAGGCACAGAAGAAAGAACTGAAGAAGTACGAGTCCGAGGCCTGGGAAGACTTCCTGGATATGACCATTGCTGGCGCCACCAATTGGGCTGCCCACAATGTGGATCCAATGGAGAAACCCATGGAGCTAGCCCTTGGTGATCCGGTCTTCATCGGTTCCCATGCTGCCTCTTGTGGTTGCTGGGTGTGTGGTCCCGCAGATCTCATGCCAAAAGAATATGCTGATGCCTTCCCTGAACAGTACAACCTCATGACCACGGTTAAGGCCCTGTTTACTGCAGGGTGCGGTGTGGGGGCCTGCGCTCACAAGTTCTCAAGCGGCTCCCATGTCCAAGGCAGGATCGCTGCCAAGTCCGCGGTCAAGTATGTGAGAGACCACAAGGATTTCACCCCAACGGTCTCCGACGAAACCATAAACAAGCTGAAAGAAGAGGTCCTGAGGCCCGTTAAACTCTTTGAGGAGAACAAGGATTACACCACCAGCCCGGATGTGAATCCTCGTTACATTTCTCCTCACAACTTCCTCTTCAGGGTCCAGAAGATCATGGGCGAATATGTCGGCGGATGGGAGACCACCTTTGGCACTTCTGACAAGATGCTGGAGACAGCCCTTTGGAAGCTCAGCTTCTGCGGTGAGGACATCGAAAAGATTGCCGCCGATGTATCCATCAACAACCATGAGCTGATGAGGGCCTGGGAGGCCATCCACAGGTATTATGTGGCCGAGGCCTGCACCAGGACCAGGCTGGCGAGGAAGGAATCAAGGTGGCCTGGCTACTACTTCAAGCACGATTACCTAAAGCTTGACGAAAATGAAAAGAAGTTCATCAACGTCAAGTACGACGTGGAAAAGAAAGAGTGGACAGTGCTTGAAAGGCCCATGATTCCCATCATCACTGAGCCAACCGGTGTGACCAGTGATCAGGAGGCCGCAGGAGTAGGTTAATGGTTGGATGAAAATGTAATGTAGACCATCGGTTGACAGGAGGGGCGACCACTTTGGTCGCCCCTGCTCTTAATTTGGCGACATTGTCCAGGCCATGTCTGATAAATCCAAAAACATGAAAAAACTTTCCCCAGGAGAGAAGTTCACCTTTGATTGCCACAGAGAACTAGAATGCTTCAACCGTTGCTGCTCTGATGTGAATATATTCTTGACCCCATACGATGTCCTTCGCATGAGAAAGACGCTTTGGATCTCTTCCGGTGAATTCCTAAAGAATTACACGGTATCTGTGCTGGGAGACGATGGCCTTCCCTATGTCTTGCTGCGCATGGTGAACGATGAGAAAAAGAGCTGCCCTTTTTTGGGCCAAGAGGGATGCTCCATATACGAAAACAGGCCATGGTCTTGCAGGATGTATCCAGTCTTTCCCGCCCCCGATGAAGAGCAAACCTATTTGGTTGAGGAAAAGCCATCTTGCCTTGGTTCTCAAGCGGATAGAGAGTGGACAGTAGAGGAGTGGAAAGAAAACCAGGGGGTGGAAGAATACGAAAAAATGAATTCCCTATACAATAAGATAACTTGCAATAAATTCTTTGAGAGCGGCGGGAGACTTGACCGCCAAAAGGCCCGCCTGCTCTATAGGGCCTGCTATGACCTGGACGAATTCAGGAAATTTCTTTTTGCGTGGAGGTTTGTGGAGGCATACGACCTGGACCCAGACACACTAAGGCGCCTTGAGTTGGATGATGAAGAGCTCCTGCTCTTTGGTTATAAATGGGTGAGGTTTAACCTGTTTAATGAAGATGTGCTAAGAATCAAATCAGGCGAAAAATATGATGCCCTGAGGGCCATGAGAGGGAAATAAGCCATGTTTATGAGCATGCAATATGTGGAGCCAACCAAAAGGGACTTGAACTCCAAGTTCAAGTTTTCATGTTACAAAGGAATAGGATGTTTTACCAAGTGCTGCACCAGGACAGACATACTTTTGACACCTTATGATGTCCTCAAGTTAAAGACCCACCTTGGGATACCTTCGGACGAATTTTTGGCAAAATACACCCGTGTTTATGTGGACGAGAAAAGCGGGCAACCATATGCCGTATTGAAGATGACAGAGGAGGAAGGAAAGTGCCCCTTTGTCACGGACGATGGCTGCAGTGTATATGAGAGCAGGCCCCTTAACTGCAGGTACTATCCCGTGGGCCAAGGCCTTATGGTGGCAGCCTCTGAGAAGGGCCCTGTGAAAAAGGAATTCTACTTCTTTGTCAAGGACCCCAACTGCCTGGGATACAAAGAGGACAGGGAATGGACCATAGGGGAGTGGAGGACTGACCAGGGCACCCTGGAATACGATGAAATGAACCGGGAATGGAACGATATTCAGCTCAGGAGAAGAGGGTCTTCCGATCCTCCGCTTGATGAGAACAAGCAGCAACTGGTCTTTATGGCTAGCTACGATGTGGATAAATTCAGGAGCTTCATATTTGACAGCAGGTTCCTGGAACTGTTCGAGGTGGAAGACCAAGAGGTGGAAAGGATGCGAAATGATGATGTCGCTGTAATGCAGTTCGGATTTAAATACCTCAAATTCATTCTCATGATAGAAGAGACATTAAAAATGCGTTCCCCTGCGGCTCTGGCCAAGTAGATATCGAAAATGCTTAAGAGGTTCTTGTTGACTAGATTGATGGGCTATACCTCGACTCGAGGAGAAAATATAGGTTAAGGAGGAAAGGGAATTGGAAGAAAGGGATGTTATGGAGGTTGATGTACTGTTCGTGGGTGGAGGTGTTGCATGTCTGAGTGGTGCGCTCCACTTGATGAACCTGGTCAAAGACCACAACAAGAAGGTGGAAGAAGGTGGAGAGGGCAAGAAGCTCGATGAATTGATGGTAGCAGTGCTTGAGAAAGGGGCCTATGTGGGCGCCCATGCCATATCAGGGGCAGTGATGGATCCAGGTCCCCTCAAGGAACTTATCCCGGATTTTGAAGAAAAAGGTGCTCCCCTTGAGGCCCAGGTTAAGAAGGATGAGGTTTATTTCTTGACCGACAATGGGCAATTCAAGTTCCCCATGGTTCCTCCCCCGTTGAACAATCACGGCAACTACGTAATCTCTCTTGCCAAATTTACAGAGTGGCTTGGAGAACAAGTGGAACAGAGCGGTGTTGATATCTTTCCTGGATTTGCAGGCACCGAGGTCCTGTATGATGACGACCGTGTGATAGGGGTGCGCACAGGGGACAAGGGTATAGGTCCAGACGGTAACAAGAAGTCCAATTACGAACCGGGGATTGACCTCCAGGCAAAGGTCACAGTATTTGGAGAGGGGTCCAGGGGGAGCCTAACCAAGACCCTGATAAAAAAATTCAACCTGGATGAGGGCAGGAATCCATCCAACTATGTGGTTGGAGTAAAAGAGGTATGGGAGATTCCTGAGGGGAGGATAGAGCCGGGTGATGTGATTCACACTATGGGATATCCCCACAAGGGAAAGACCTATGGTGGTTCATTCATCTATGGGATGAGTGAAAATCGTGTCTCCATCGGTCTGATGACCGGCCTTGACTATGAAGATCCCTATCTTGACCCTCACAGGCAATTTCAGAGATTCAAATTGCATCCATTCATATCGGCCCTCCTCCAGGACGGACAGATTGTCCAATACGGGGCCAATACCGCGCCGGTGGGCGGCTATTTTTCCATCCCAAAGCTCTGCTTTGATGGTGGGTTGATAGTGGGGGATTCTGGTAACCTTTTCATCAGCCAGAAGATAAAGGGTGTGCACGTGGCCATGAAGTCAGGCATGCTTGCGGCAGAGGCCATTTTTCAGGCCCTGCTGGCAGATGACTTCTCCTCTGAAAGGCTGGAATCATACCAGACATCGTTGTTCCAGAGCCAGGTGGGTCAGGAGCTCTATAGGTCCAGAAACTTTCATCAGGCCTTCCAAGGAGGGCTCTGGTCAGGGATGATCAAGGGCGGGCTTCAGTACTTCCTGGGTGGTAAGATATTGAAGGATAGGCTCCCTTCAGAGCCTGACCACTCTTCCCTCAAAAAAGTTTCGGAATTCTATGGCACCGACTCTCCAACAGATGAGCAAAAAGGAATCATGAAATTTGACGGGAAGCTCACCTTTGACAAGGAGACTGATGTCTACTACTCGGGTACCACCCATGAGGAGCAGCAGCCTCCGCATTTGAAGATTGCGGACTTGAATATCTGTTATACCAGGTGCAAAGAGGAGTTCCAGAACCCATGCCTCCGATTTTGCCCTGCCAATGTCTATGAAATGGAGGAGGATGAGGAGACCGGAAAGCCCAATCTCAAACTGAATTTTTCCAATTGCCTCCACTGCAAGACCTGTGATGTAAAGGACCCCTATGAGATCATCACCTGGGTGCCTCCGGAGGGCGGTGGTGGGCCCAAGTACACGGTGGTGTGATAGCTTAGGGATGTGGTTGACGAGCTGGATATCTTTTTGATTGCAGTGATCAAATATTTCATATATATAGCTGGGCAACAATCGGTTTTGACCGTATAAGCTATTGTAGGAGCCTGGGTTTTTGGTTGGTGAGAAACCCGAAATGTTCCATATATTGGAGGAGGAATAGGTATGGCACAGAAAGAGACCCAAGGTATCCTGGTGGTGGGCGGAGGCATTAGTGGGCTTACCGCCGCCATCGAGGCAGCGGAGGCGGGCTATGACACTTATATCGTGGAAAGAAATCCTTACCTGGGGGGGAGGGTGGCCCAGCTCCACAATTATTTTCCCAAGCTATGCCCTCCCTATTGTGGTCTGGAGATAAATTTCAGGCGCCTCAAGGATAACCCCAGGATCAGATTCTTCACCATGGCTCAAGTTGAAGAAATCAGCGGACAAGAAGGAGACTTTGATGTCACGGTCAAGATCAATCCTCGCTATGTGAACGAGAAGTGCACTGCGTGTGGCAAGTGTGAAGAGGCCTGCAGCCTGGAGATAGAAAACCCGTTCAATTACGGCATGGATAAGATAAAGGCAGCATATCTGCCCCATGTCCTGGCCTTTCCCATGCGCTATGTCCTGGACCCTTCCTTGGT
>JALVMN010000360.1 GCA_027027005.1 Desulfobacterales bacterium
GCTTCAGAGGGTATTGGTAAGGAATGGCTTCCAGTTGATTACTTATGGGGGCCAGGGGCGGATGTAGCTTTGAGGGGAGCCCGAAGGGCTTCTGGGCAACGGAGGCGTATTTTTCCTGGAGTTCGGCAAATGCCTTGTCAGAGCCAGCCACCTCCTCCATGGTCCCGCTCTTTACATAGGTGCCCAGTAGCCTCCTTGGGATGAAAAGCGGTCTCAGGATTTGGAGGTGTTTCTTGAGCCTTGAGAAAAGGAACTCAGAGACCTTTTGGGTAACCTCTCTGAGCTTCAAAAACTCCTGGTTGTCGAGACTCTTCCTCTGGATTTCTTCAGGGGCCATGATTCCTCTTCACGCTTAAGGTTATCAGCCACAGTTCTTACTATTTGAGGTGATAGACAAAGAGCTCTGTTTCATCCTCCTCTGAAAAAGAGCCAAACACTATGCTCTCGGGAAATCCCTCCACCTTTACGAAATATGAATTTTCATGGTCCAGGCTGTTCTTGACCGCCCAGGCAGTGTATTCCTTTTCACCCAAGGTGAGCTTTATCCCCTTCATAGGGTAGTTCAGCACAGAGGTGCTGGGAAGCCTGCCCTTGGGGCCCACGGCCTGAAACGTTATCTCCCCATCGCTTGTTCCCAGCATGGCACCATTCCATGTGCCCTCGGCAGGGCCCACTTCAAACCACTGCCCGATCTGGGAATTCCCGTATATATCCAGCCTATAGGCCGGCCTTATCTCCTTTGGACTTCCATGGGCCCTGGCCACCATCTTGGCCCCCAGCCCGGGATCAGAAAAGGGCAAAACCTCTATTGACCTCAAAGGGGTTGGTAGTCCTGAAGGGTCCAACTCCCCTTCAGTGAGCACAAGTACCACTGGAAAGCCTAACCCCCTTTTGGCCTGCACAGTGGTGCAAAGCGCTGAGAGGCCGTATCTTATGGAAGTGTTTTCCATGTCTTGGGATGATCCCAGGATCACCCACATGGCAACACCTTCATCCACCAACTTTTCCCTTGGTTGCATCCAGGCCATCTTTTCCAGATCTTCGTCCCAGAAGTGGCCGTCCACCTCCAGCCCGTAACGCTTCATCTGCTGCATAAAGCCCTGGACCAACTCCTTTGAGGAGGTAAGGGAACTGACCCAAATGCTTTTTTTCATGGTCTGGTCCTTTCGACAAAAGGTGTATGGAAAAAGATATATAAAGAAATTTTAATTACGGTAACTTATTGCATATCTTGATAAATGTCAACAAAACAAAAAATAAAAGGGCCATTGACTCATGCCTTGAGAAGTTCTATTTATTCATCATACACCTAATTTAGGAGGAGTGAACCATGAAGAGGGAAAAGACATTTGCCATAGCAGCAGTACTGCTTGGATTGGCCCTGCTGCTGGTATCGTGCCAGACCCCGGCGGGAAGGACTGCCGGAGAGGTGGTTGACGATGCCACCATCACCACCAAGGTCAAGGCCAAGTTATTCAAGGACTCCATTTTAAAAGGCTTTGCCATCTCTGTTACCACCTTTGAGGGAGAGGTTACCCTCACGGGTGCCGTAAACACAGAGGAAGAAAAGAGGCGGGCAGGAGACCTGGCCCGCTCCACCGTTGGGGTGAAAAAGGTAAACAACCTCATAAAAGTAAGACGCAGGTGAAAAAATAGTGCTATTCCTCCCACTGGGCCAAGCGGTTCAGACATTCCCTGGCCTTGTCCTGCAGGCCCAGGGTGGAGTAGCAGTGGGCCAAGTATTGGGTGGCCTCCCTGGAGCCGGGGAATCTTTGCAATAGCTCAATGGCCCTGGAGATCTGCCCTAAATTCATGTGACTTACGGCCAAGCACATATGCAACTCCTCACTCTGGGGGTGGTGGCAAATGGCCTCTTCCAGGAGCCTAACGGTTTCCTGATGAGCCCCTCTTTTTTGGTACAAGATCCCCAGTCCTAGGTAAGCCCTGTGGTCAGGGTGGTAATGGAGCGCCCTCAGAAAGAGCCTCTCTGCTGTCTCCTGTGGTCGCGGAACCAGGGGGTTTTGGCTGTAATCCCCATGGCTGAAGGTAAGCCCCAGGCGGGAGAGAAAATCTGCATGTAGGGGGTATAGTTCTTCTTTGTCCACAAGTTCCAGGGCTTGGGCAAACTCGGGAAGCCCGCCGTAGAAGGCCTCTCTCAGCATCTTCCCAAACTCAAGCACCATTTCCGCTGTGAGCCTCGGGTCTGTCTGAAAATACATGATATCTTCCAGTGGTTGAAGCCAGATGTCATCATTTAGTCCGCTCCTTTTCTTGAACTCGTCGTAGAGCTGGGTCCCTGGGAATATATCCAATATGTAAAAAATGGCCGAAAGGGGCTTGATCTTCCGGATCAGGTCCACCGACTCCATGATGCTCTTTTTAGTCTCACCGGGCGAGCCGTATATAAAATAGGCCCTGGGCATGATTCCGTAGCTTCGGGTCAAGGAAAAGGCCCTCTCTATGTCCTCCTGCCTGAGCCTCTTGTTGAGACGCCTCCTTATCTCTGGAGATCCACTCTCAACCCCGTAGCTGATCTGGATGCATCCGGCCTTTCTCATCCAGTATAGGATCTCCTGGTCCACATGGCTCACCCTGGAGATGGCCTGCCAGGTTATTGCAAGGCCTCTCTTGGTAATTTCCTGGCATATCTGGATCACACGATCTTTTTTGAAGGTGAATGTGTCATCCGAGACCAGGAAGTGCGAGATCCCCTTATTGTGCAAGACTTCCAGCTGATCAACAAAGTATCGGGGCGAGTGAAACCTGAGCCTTCTTCCCCAGAACCTGGGAGAGCCACAAAAGGTGCAAGCCCACGGACAGCCCCTTGAAGATACCACATGGTGGAATTTGAAAAATCTGGCCGGATCAGGCAATGAGTCCAGATCCTGGATGGGAGGTGCCTGTGGGACAAGAGAAGGGACTCCATTTTTCCTCATGGCAATGCCTTTGATCTTGCCTACTCCCTCTTCATCCCCGCGCTCAAGTAATCGGGCCAACTCAAGGAACGAATACTCAGCCTCTCCTGTCAGCACAAAGTCTATGTCCTGAAAATTTAGCAGAAGATGCCTCCACAGAAACGTGGCCCCCACCCCGCCCACCACCACAGTAGTTTTGGGATCCACCTCCTTCACCAGCCGGGCGATCCTTAAGGCCCCCAGGCGATTGGCATGGAGCATGGAGATACCCACGATTCTCGGGGCCTTTTTCCTCAGGACCTGGCGCGCCCTATCCAAAGAGTGGTGGATCTGGGACCAGTTGAGTATCTCAACATCAA
>JALVMN010000361.1 GCA_027027005.1 Desulfobacterales bacterium
TCACGCCCTACTCTCCCTCAAGAACTGTCCTGCCTGCATTTTGGTTCTGGCAGCCAGATTTCTCCAGTGTCATATCCTGCTCGCTGGCAACTTAGTTTTTTTGAGCTATTTCAAAGAGACCCGCCATATCCAGGATCAGGCCCACACGACCATCCCCCATAATGGCTCCACCTGCAAGTCCCTTGATATGCTTAAGGCTTTCGCCGAGGCTCTTGATGACCACCTCTTCTTTGCCCAACAACTCGTCCAACTGGAGCCCCATCCTTTCGCCCTCGTGTTCCACGGCTACCACCAGCCCCTCCCAAGGCTCCTTCGAGGAACCGTTATGTCCAAAGAGTTTCCCCAGCCGCACGAGGGGCATGAATCTGTCCCTGACCTTTATCATTTCGCCACGACCTTTTACCGTGGCATACTGCTCCTTGGTGGGTCGGAAAGATTCAAGGATGGCAAGCGCTGGGATGATGTACCTCTGACCGTCCACACGCACCACCATACCTTCAATAATTGCCAAGGTGAGAGGGAGGCTTATTATGAATTTCGAGCCCTTCCCTGCTCTGCTCTGAATCTCAACCCGCCCCCTCAGCTTTTCAATGGCCTTCTTTACCACATCCATTCCCACTCCCCGGCCGGATATGTCCGTAATCTTTTTTGCAGTTGAAAATCCAGGGCGGAATATCAGGTTGTATATCTCATTTTCTGTAAGGTTTGCCTCCTCATCTATGAGATTCTTTTCCCTCGCCTTGGCCAGTATCCTTTCCTTATCAAGTCCCCTTCCGTCGTCTTTTATCTCAATTATGATATTACTCCCCTTTTGATATGCCCGAAGCTCCACAGTACCTTGCCGTGGCTTGCCTGCTGCCTCTCTTTCCTCCGGCATTTCAATACCGTGATCCACTGCATTCCGAATCATGTGGACCATGGGCTCATAGAGCTCCTCCACCACGTTTCTGTCTATTTCCGTGTCTTCCCCGAACATCTTTAGGGTTACTTCTTTTCCAGCGGATCTGGCCACATCACGGACCAGGCGGACCATTTTCTGGAATGTGTTACGGATGGGGACCATGCGCATGGACATGGCCGTCTTTTGAAGCGTAGAGGTTATCTGGTGCAACTGGTTGAGGGTGTGATAAAGCTTCTGGTCTGCAACTGTAAGTATCTTTTCGTTTTGCCTCAACATTGACTGGGCTATGACAAGCTCCCCTGTCATGTCCACAAGGGTGTCCAGCTTCTTGGTGTCCACCTTGACATGGAGCTCTACCCCCTTTTTCCCAAATTTCTTCTGGTCTCTGAGGGCAGAGATCACCTCTTTGGACTCAACTGCGCCCTTTTCAATCAGTATTTCCCCAACTTTCTTTCCCGGAGACTTCTTCTGCTCCTCCAACACCTCTTGCATCTTTTCTTCATCCACTGCTCCTTTTTCCACAAGGATCTGGCCCAAGGGTTTGTCCTTTACCCCTTCTGATTTCTCCAGGATCTCCCTTATCCGTTCTTTGAGGGGTTCTGTATCCAGCCCAATATCCAACGGACCGCCGCTCTCAAGGCCGTTCTGAACACCCTCTATCAACCTTTTCAAGGTATCCACTGCTTCAAGGATCACATCGATGATGTGCTCATCAATCCTCAACTCGCCATTTCGGGCCTTATCCAAAAGGTTCTCTGCACTATGGGCGAGTTTGTTTATCCGGTCCAGGTTCAGGAATCCCGAGACTCCCTTTATGGTGTGAAAGGGCCTGAATATGGCATTTATGGTCTCCACATCTTCCGGGTTTTGTTCTAGTTCTACCAGATTGACCTCAATACTGCCCAGATTGTCCAGGGCCTCCAAGACAAAGTCACTGATGATTTCTTTGTCTTCCTCTGAGATGTCGGTGGAGGGAGCAGGCTCTGTGACCTGTTCACTGCTTTCTGCCACCTCTTCCTCAGAAGGCTGTGCGCCTGGCTCTGATTCGGGTTTTTCAAGCTCCTCTTTGCTCTCCTGGGCCGGAGTTTCATCGGCCTGGGCTTTTTCACCCTCTTCCCTTACACCATCCTCTTTGGGGTCAGGAGATGGGTCCATCCTGCTCATTTCCAAGAACAAATTTTGAAGCTTTGAGATGCCTTGCTCCAGCGGCGAGATGTCTTCAGTATCTCCCAATACAAGGGATTCCAAATGGGATTTGACACTGGAAAGGGTATCAAGAAATTCCTGGTTATCCATGGATGAGGAGGCCTCTTTCAATGAGCTCAGGGCATTCATGAGCTTTCCCATGGCAGGGATGTCGCCTGCCTCCAGGCTCACCACATCAAGGGCAAGCTTTTCCAGGATCTCACCAACCGATCTTTCTTTGTCTGCCATCTCCTCGCTCCTTTGTCTTGCCAGGGTCTTCCTGACCGCTGAGCAGGCCCATTAACCGAACACCTTTTCCAATTTCTCACTCATGGTCTCGGGCGTGAATGGTTTGACAATATAGTTGCTCACCCCTGCCTGAACCGCCTCCAGGACATTTTCCTTCTGCCCTTCTGCAGTAACCATGATAAAAGGAATGTTTTTTAGGGAATCATCGGATCTAACGGCCTTTAGGAGATCAAGCCCTGTCATCTTTGGCATGTTCCAGTCAGATATGATGAGGCCAATATTTTCTTTTCTAAGCTCCTCCAGGGCCGCTGTTCCATCCTCTGCTTCTATGATCTCCTTGAAACCAAGCTGCTTCAATACCCCCTTTACGATTCGTCTCATGGTGGCGAAATCATCCACCACCAGGACTTTTATGCTGGTATCAAGCGCCATTGCATTACCTCCTAACCAATTCTGGATATACGAAAATTTTCCCGCTAGAGAGAGGCCAAGAGATCATCTATGGCCGACTGGTCCAATCCCTCGCCCTCCCTTGCAGGACCTTTGAGCTCTGATCTGATCTCTTCCACTTCTTCACTTACTTCTTCATACGAAAGCTTTGGATCCTCTTTGTATTTTTGCAACTTAACGCCAAAGGAGATAACCAGGTCTTCTATCCTCTCTTCCATGGTTTTCACCAGCTTTACGATCCTCTGGATCCTTTGACCCACCAGGTCTTGGAAACTCAATGGCTCAAGCATCTTGAGAGATAGGCTTGAAATCCTTTCAAAGCCACGCAATACATCCCCCAGTAAGGCCAGTTCTGTTTCGCTTGATCCATTCCCTCCACTGCCCGAAAGTGAGTCCTCGAGTCTATTCGCAAGCTCCATGACTTGGACCATTGATCCCTGCTCATCGCTCTCTTCAGCAAGTATCTTGATGTTTTGAAAGA
>JALVMN010000362.1 GCA_027027005.1 Desulfobacterales bacterium
GTTGAGAAAACAACTGGGCTATCCGCCATTTGCACACCTCATCTCCATAAGATTACAAGGCAACCACAAAGAGCCCACCTCACGGGCTGCCATGGACCTGGCAGGGGGGCTGAAAAGGACACTGGCATCATGGCCCACCAGGGGCAAAGAGATAACCGTCCTGGGCCCTGTGGAGGCCCCTATCTCAAAGCTAAGGGGCAAGTATCGCTACCAGATACTGGTAAAAGCCAGAGCTCCAGGTGTGGGCCAGTACCTGCTGAGGGAGGTGGAGAGGGCAAAAAGGCCAGGGTCCAAGTACAAAGGGGTACAGATTATTTTTGATGTGGACCCTTATGACATGATCTGAAAAAGAGAGAGGCGAGATAGCCCACCACCCGGTCCTTGTCTCCCGTGACATGGCCTGAGTTGGCGTATTTGAGTATCATGGGGGTGGCATCTAGGCTGCGGGCCCAGTGAAGTAAGCTTATGGCAGGCCCTCCGCCGCAGGCCTCACACCGGCCTCGACTCAATGCCCTGTAAAGCCCTTCTGGGTCCACCTGCTTCACATAGCTGATGAAAATCGTATCGAGGAAGACCGCCCTTTCAAAGGGGTGGTAGTGGGAAAGATCAGTGCTTGCCAAGACCAAGGTGGGCACATGGCGAGAGCCTTGGGAGCGGGCCTCTGATCCCAGGAGTTGGGTAAGGGCGCGGGCAAGGAGTAAGCAGTTCTGAATGTCTTGGCTCCCCATCAGGACAGAGACGATTTTGAAGTCAGAGAGTACGGTCTGGAGAAAGGGCAACTGGATTTCAAGGGAGTGTTCAACCTCATGGGCTCGCCTAACCCACCCAATTTTTGGATCAAATGCCGTGAGCTTTCGGGCAAAGTCCAGATCAACGGGCACCATACCCAAGGGCGTTTTGTATCCAGCCACCAGATTCACAGAGATCCCCCTGAAAGACACACGGTGACTGGGGCCCATCATGACCACCCGTTTGAACTTTTGTCCCCTGATGGCCTTGTAGGCATAGGCTGCCACCTGGCCCGAGTAGCAGTAGCCTGCATGGGGTACTATCAATCCAATTACTTGTCCTTCCACCTTGGGAGGGGTGGCGAGTGAGAGATAGGTCTTTATTTGATGGGCAAGAACTTTTGGATCACCTGGATACCAGGTGCCTGCCAGAATTGGCTCCCTGATCCTGGATTGCGGCCCCTGGGAATAAGAATCCCAGCCGCCTCCCCAGATGATCATAAGAACAATGATTACCATGAATCCCTTTTTCACAGCCCGCCTATCCCTAAAGGTGTTATTAAGAACTGCTTGCCTTATTGTAGCCAGATGGGATAAAAATTAAAGTTCAATTATATGATTGAGGAGGAATATCTTGAATTTCAAGAGAGTGCGAAAAATGATGGCGGCCCTTTCGGTGGCCGTCCTGGCCCTGACCTTTTACTTGGCCGGAAACGGCTGCAAGGGAGAGACAGAGTCAGGCCCTGTGGCGCCCAGCTTCTCGCTCCCAGATATCGATGGTAAGATTATCTCGCTGGAAGACTTCCGGGGCTCTCCAGTGCTCATAGATTTTTGGGCCACATGGTGTCCGCCCTGCAGGATGTCCATACCGGAGCTTGTGAGGCTCCAGGAGGAATACAGGGAAAAGGGGTTGGTGATTTTGGGGCTTTCCATGGATGATCCTGACCAGGCCCCTGATTCTTATCTCAGGGCATTCAAGGAAAAATACAAGATCAATTATCCCATCCTTCGGGCAAACAGACAGGTGATACTTGACTACTTTGGGCTGGAGACTCCTGCTATCCCCACCATGTTCGTGGTTGATGCCAATGGAAGGGTGGTTTCAAAGATCGTTGGATTCCGACCAAGGGCCTTGAGAGACTCCATCAGGAAGTTGATTGAGGGATGATCGATTTTCACACCCATGTATTTCCAGCCTCATTCAGGGAAAAGAGGGATGAATTAGCCGCAAAAGACCCTGGGTTTGCTAGCCTCTACTCTGACCCACGGGCCAGAATGGTTGGTGTGGACCACCTCCTCGAACACATGGAAAAGGAGGGGATAGAACGAAGTGTGGTGTTTGGCTTCCCCTGGGTCTTGCCTGAGCTTTATAGACAACACAACGATTATGTGGCAGATGCCGTGGCCCGGTATCCAAAAAGACTTGTGGGCTTTTGCTGCTTTTATCCCCTTAGCCCGGGGGGAGGCATGGAGGCAGAGCGTTGTCTCAAGAATGGTCTTTCCGGAATCGGAGAGTTGGCCATATACGGCAAAGGCCTTTCCCGGCAAGCGGCCAAAGGCATGAGGGACGCGATGGAGGTGGCCTTGGCCCATGATGTCCCTGTGATGCTCCACACCAATGAGCCTTTGGGCCACGAGTACCCTGGGAAATCGCCCATGAGCGTCAAGCAGATATATAATTTCGTGAAAACTTATCCCTCGAACAAGATAATACTTGCCCACTGGGGCGGGGGGCTCTTTTTCTACGCACTGTTAAAAAAGGAGGTAAGAGAGGCCCTGGCCTCTGTGTGGTTCGACACTGCTGCATCCCCTTTTCTGTACGATTCAAAGATTTACAGGGTGGCTGGCGAGATAATCGGATTCAACAAGATCCTTTTTGGGACCGACTATCCACTCATCCCTGCATGGCGTTACAAGAGGGAATTTGACACGTCCGGATTGAACAAGAGGCAACTGGAGATGATAACAGACAAGAATGCCCGGGAACTACTCGGATTAAAAGAGAAGGAGGGATAGGAGATGGCCGAATTGATGCAGGTTATAAGGGAGAGGAGGAGTATCAGGAAATTCGAGGAGAGGCCTGTCTCTGACGAGGCGCTGCAGCAGATCCTAGAGGCTGTCAAGTGGGCACCCTCCTGGGCCAACACCCAGTGCTGGGAGGTAGTGGTGGTAAAGTCTCCCGATGTAAAGGAGAGGCTCCAGGCCACATTGCCAAAGACAAACCCGGCATCTAAGGCCATGGTGGATGCTCCTTTGGTCTTGGTGCTTTGCGGAAAGCTCAAGGTTTCGGGCTATTACAAGGGCCAGGTGACCACCAAGTTCGGCGACTGGTTCATGTTTGACCTTGGCATAGCTTGCCAGAACCTGTGCCTGGCAGCCTGGGATCTCGGGTTGGGCACCGTGGTGGTGGGGCTCTTTGACCACGACAAGGCAAAAGAAATACTAGGTGTGCCGGAAGGCTACGAGGTGGTGGCAATGATTCCTGTGGGATACCCTGCAAAAGGGGCCTCTGCCCCTAAGAGG
>JALVMN010000363.1 GCA_027027005.1 Desulfobacterales bacterium
AAACAGTTCCGAGACGAGGGAGGCTAGTTTTTCCATGTCTTCCTTCAGCTGCTCCACCCTGGGGCGTTCCAACCCCTTTACATCGACGGCCTCAAGGGCCGCCTCTGTCTTTTCTGCCCACCACTCAATGGCAGCAATCCTTCCTCTCATGCGTTTCTTTTTGGGAAAGAGCTTTTCCCAGTGGGTCTCGAGCATGTCTTTTAGAATCTTGACCCCGGTGCAAAACCCACCGGCCCCCTGGGTGCGGATAAGACCTACGGCTAGGTAGCTTGCAACCAGCAGGTCCTTCGACTTGGAGGCCAAGATCTCAGAAGACAGCTTCACCACCCTCTTCCAGTCCACACCGCCAGAGGCAGTGGGGGCTGACATCTTGTCAATCTCGGCCTGTAATTCCTCGAACTCAGGCTCGTAACGCACATCTGCCCCTGCGGGGCTGTCCTCACTTATTGCCGAACTTCCAAGGGTTTCGAGGTCCATGTTTCTCCCACTATGCTCCTTGTGCCGAAACTGACCAAAGCTTCACGAAATCGTCCTGTCTCAAGGGCCGACTGAATACTGCCATGAAGGTCTCCATCCCCGCCCCTCCCACGAACAGCGAGGTGGGGGGACGATCCAGCCCCTCCTTCAACTCTTTGTTCAAAAGGCAGATCAGGCCCATGGCATCCACTCCCGCCTCAATGGGAATAAAGGCCTCTTGGTCATTGAGATAAGCTCGTATATACTCCCTGATGCCTTTCTTGGTGTCGGCAGGCAGGGTGAAATTCATGGATGCTGCCTTGAGAGAATACTCTTCCCACGAGGCTGCGTGTTCCCCTCCAGCCCCAAAAGGAGGCCGAAGGGCCTGGATGTCTGCCTTCAACAGCTCCACCTCTTTGTAATTTCGGGAACCGATGTATTCCATTTGCACCCAGCTCTTTTCACAGACCAGCGGCAAAAGCTCCCAGTGGTCTTCCCAACCCTCCACACGGCCTGCACCCATGACCAGGAAGGGAAACGGCCTGCCTATGGAATCACAGCTGTCCTTCAAAAGACCTATGGCGAGCTCGCCCTTTTTCGGGGTCATGGCCCAGAAGCGCCAAGAACAACTCTGGTGAGCTCTTCGCCCAGAGCTCACGAAGGCATGATGCCCCTGGTCGATCCACTGGGAAAAGGCCTGGGCCATAACGTGGTCAGGGCCAAGCTCCAGGTAATCTCTGGCCACAGGATGCTTGCCAAAGGCAGACCAGAGCCAGCGGCTGTCTGATTTTCCTACTTCCAGCATTGCACAATCTTTTCCGGGACCCTCCTGGGCGCTGTTTGCAACAGCCTGATCACTGGTTGATGGCCCCTGAACTGAAAGTTCACCCTTATGTATGAAATGCCCAGACGCTTTAGGTCAGGGGCCTGTTCGGGAAAGTCTTTCCTGTAAAAGACCTTCTGGCCTGAGCGAAAGTCGTACAAGAATTTGGCAAATGCGTTATAGCCCGTGTACTTCTTGGTGAGTTTGAGATTTGCCACCTTGATCTCAAGGATGACGTCACCGCAGTCGCCCGGGCTCCATTTGAAGCGCTTTCTTACGGGATACTGGAAGTTGTCAAGCCTCCTTGTGCCGTCGGCGCACTGAAGCTTCAGGTGCGTGGCAAAGGGCTTCATTTTTGCCTCTGGGTTTACGTCCGTTGGGAGTCCCTTGATCAGGACACTGTATTCCTTTTGGACGGGACGCCTGGCAGCAGCCCCCTTGGTCATAAAGGTGAGGAATGCCGGGGTGAACGGAATCCTGCCCCCCATGGCCTCTGTGGCATAATAACCCTTCCTGAGACTCCTTGCCAGAAACGGGGCAGCAGGTCCTTTCACGAATTTTGTGGCAACTCCCCCGGGACCGAGCAGTATCTGGCTGATGCTCTTGAAATCACCCACTCCCTGTATTTCCACAAGCACCTCTCTTTCCCAGATGTTCTGCAGGTGACACGCAGCCTCCACACGGGCCCAATGCCAGAGAAAGTCCAGCGGTCCTGAAAGCAACCGCCAAAAGGGCTCCTCCCCCTTGGTCTCTTCTGCCATATAGGTCTTGAGTTCCAGGATGGAGCGTTTTGCAACGAAAAACGGGGAATCACTGGCCACGGGATCCTCGTTGAATACCTTTGTGACGCTCTGGAATGCGATCTTCCTGGAGGAGACCACAGGGGTCAGCTCTGAGAGGGCCTTGAGGTAATTGAGGTAGGCCTTGGCAGCACCCAGGGAGTCCTCAACGCTTTTATCCTTTCTGGTCCTTGTGACCGCCCTTTCAAGCCGGGTGATGATGCTTCTCCCCTTGCGCGACACCTTGGCAATGGAACTCTTTTCCTTGAGGCTGGCCAGCCTCTGGGCCTCCTTTTTCACCTCTTGGAACTTGACTGCCAGGATGACCCATGGTGGTGGCTCTGAAAGGTCAGATACCGGGGCAAGCTCTCCTAATAATCTATCCAGCATCTGGAAAAAAGGCCCCTTCTTCTTTGTGACCTTGGCAGCGGTGCGCTGCCATTCCTCTCTGCCGCTTAACACCTGATGACCATCAGGGAAGGCGAGCATGAAGTTTTTCCACGCATCCAGGTAGTTGTCACTGTACCAGGCAGAAAACTCCTGCCTCTGTTTGGCAATGATGGGAGGACCAGGGTCTGGCAGGGCGGCCTCAAGTTCTTTCACAAACCCCTGGATGAATGCGTGCCCTTGGGCAGTGTAGGCAGGTTCAACCAGGGGTAGCTCTGGCTCAAGGCTTCCTTTCCAAAAGTCCTTCATGCTGATGGGGGCTACATCCTCTTGCTGATTGGCCCAGACCACCAGCCATCTTAGGTTCATATCCTTGATGGTGAGAACATGGTGGAGCCATTCCTGAAGTGCGCTCATTTCCTGGTTGAGGAGATTGGTTTCCTGGGACCAGGCAAGGTAGTGCACATATAAGCCTGCCAGCTTTTCTTGTATCTCCGGAATAAGATTGCTCTCTTGCACCAGCACCAGGGCTCTGTAAGGGGGGGCCGGCATCTGGCCAAGGACTGCCAACTCCTTTCCCTCCAGCCTTGCCCTTAGCAAATTGATCCTCCTTACAAGCAAGGCAATGTGAGGTGCCAGTTCTTCTGGGGGGGTGGCGGCGTTAAAATCGGCCAGCCTGGCTGCCATTGCCTTGTCAAGGGGTTCCAGAAAGCCTTTCTGAAATTGTCTGCAAAACTTCTCCTTGAGGCGGGTCTCCACCTCCAGGCTCTCGGTAAGCCCAAAGCGGGGGATCCACCAGTCCTTGTTCCGGGCTTCCATCTTATTGATTGCCTGGCGGAAGCGATCCAGGGTGACCACGTCAGAGACGATCTTCCCTTCCAGGATGGGGGTCTTGAGGAATTGGCGGGAGGCCTCCTTAAGGGTGCTCAAGTTTTTGTAAAAAGAAAAGCTCAGCAGCCCGCACAGCGCCACCACAAAGGTCATCCAGGCCACAAGGCCCAGGTTGCGGGTGAGCCTGCTCCACTCCAGTGCCCGTTGCGTGGGTGCAAAGAGCCCTCGGTCTGCCGGCAGGATCTTGGCGAAAAAGTCATGTAGAAAGAGCCCCTTGTCAGTGCCGGGGAGGACCTGCTTTTGGTCGATAAGGCCAAGTGCACTCAGGAAATGGGAGTAAGGTGTTCCCTCCTGCCTGCCGCTGCTGAAAAAGAGACCTCTCAGAAGTGGGGTTTCCTGGTAAGGGTTTTCCTGAAAGGCGGCCTTGATGAATGTGGCAAGCCCTGGCCTTAATCTATCGAATTCTTCAGGGAAGAGCACGAGGCCCGGCTGCACCCTTCCTCCCTTTGCATTGTGGAGGAGGATGAGTCTCAAATCCCTTAATTTCTCTGAGATGGAGTCCATGGCCTTGGAAAGGAATTCAGTGGCCCGTGTGCTCAGGTCCTTGTTGATGGAGCCCATGGCCTGTTTGAGGGCCTCTTCGGGGAGGTGATCGCAAAATTCCGTCATGCCCTGGATAAGGTCGCACTTGGTCACCAGGACATAGACAGGAAACTTGGTTCCAAGGGCCAGCATGAGCTCATCAATGCGGCGGCGTATGGCGCGGGCATCTTCTTCAATGGCAGCATCGTCTCCCTGGAGCAGCTTATCTGCCGGGATGGTGACGATCAGGCCGTTTAAGGGCTCTTTTTTCCTGTATTTGGTGAGGAGGTTGAGGAATTTTCGCCATTCTTCCTTGTCCCTGCCTTCATCTACAGGGATGGCGTAGCGGCCTGCAGTATCCAGGATAATGGCCTGTTCAAAGAGCCACCAGTCGCAGTTCTTGGTGCCTGAAATTCCGCTGGTCTGGGCCATGGTGGCAAAGGGAGAAGAGAGCTTGGCGCTTTTGATGGCGGTGGTCTTTCCAGAACCACTCTCACCCAGCACCATGTACCAGGGAAGCACATAAAGTGGGTTGCCGTATTTGCGAAGGTGGGATCGCCTTAGGGTCTCAATGGCCTCTTTCCACTGCTTCTGGAGGGCCTTGGATTGTTCCCTTTCCCTTTGGGAGAGCCCCTTTAGCCTGGCATTGTCCTGCTCAATGATCTGGTCCACAAAGCGCTGTTCTTTCTTGCGAAGCAGGATCTTTCTGACCACCATGAATCCAAGAAAGATACTTGCCAGCCCCAATAATATAAAGATGGCAGCCCACCTGGGCCATCCCAAGAGCGTGGTGAGTATGAAGATGCCCACCAAGACAAGGATCACCAAGACCAACAAGAGAAATATTTTGAGGATCTTAACTAGTATGTTTTTCATCATGGCACCGTGCTGAGAAAGCTTTCTCCAACAGAATTCAGAATAAACCTATAAACCACAAACAATATCCCGAAAAGTACCACAGGCCCCCCTGCTGCCAAAAGCAGTGTGGGGGAAAAGCGGCTTCCACCACTTTGTAAAGGAGTTTCTGCACCCTCGGCCACATAGGCCTCGGGAAAGAGTTCGGATCGCTCCAGCGAGGGGAGGTCCACCGAGCTTCCGGTCAGGACCTTCAGGTTGGAGGTCTTGAGCTGCTCCAGTAAAAACTCGTCACCCTCGTGGATGTAGCGGCCGGTAAAGCCCATGGCAAGGCAAAGGTAATAGACCTCTCTTACGTCGCGCTGCTGGAGGCCGAGGGCATTGAGCTTTTCAAAAAAGAGCTCCCCTGCATCAGTGGTCCCATAGTAGATCCTTTGGAGTTGCTCCCTTTGCCACTGTGCCCTGCCTTCCCATTTGGAGCTCAAGATGGCCTCGTCTATCCAAGCGCATATGGCAAAGCGGGCAAGGTCGTAGTCACCCTCTGAGATCCCTGCACCCAAGGCCTTGGCCTTGCTTTCTTCCAGAAGACGCCGGATGTCCGTCTTGACCTGCTCGTAAGGAGGCTGCTTTTGGTCCAGCGCCTCCAAAAAATAGATCACATAAGCCACCACTTCGGAAAAACAATCGGTCAGACGCATTATGACCTCCCAACAACCATGAGTTCCACCTTGAGATCTTCAGGGGCAGCGTCCCAGTAAAGGGCGATGTTGTTTCCCCTTTCCACATAGGCCCACTGATCACTGTGGTGGTCCACCTGAAAGTATATGCTTCTAGCCCTCCGGGGTAATTCCTGTGGGGGAAGGTCAAGGTGCTCCATTCTTACGCCTGGCAGCGCCCTGGCAATCAGGATTGGAAGGGATTCCCTGGCCCCCAGTTTTGCCACCGTGGCGATGGACTCCTTTACGGTCTCGGGGTCTTCGTCCGTCTCCAAGACCAGGTAATAACGATTGGAGCCTTCAAAGACTGAGGGGGAAAGGTCAGCAGCAAAGTAGGTCCCGTCGTATATGAGCTGGATGATGTATTCGGGACCTGCCGTGATTTCTTCCAGCAGTGAAGAAACGAGAGACTGGGCTCCTGAAAAACAATCGCCAAGGGCCAAGTGCTCATAAGAGCGAAGCAATCTCGTGCCGTCCTCAAGCTCTCCTGCAAAATTAACTGAAGTGGAAAAGGTGGACAACTCGCCGATAAATTGCCTCAATAGCCCATAGACCACCCAGGGGTGGGCGCTTTGAGATTCAACCATGTGGGTCAACATGGGGACATATCGGTTCAGCGACCTCAAGGCCAGGAGAAAGACCATGTCCCGGCTGCCAAATTCAGCGGTGTGCACCCCCCGCTGAACCTTGTACTCTTCCAGTTGCCTTGCCCGACTTGCCACCTGATCCCTTATTTCCTTCACGATTTTTTGGAGGACCTGGGAGGCGGATATGGTGAGGCAAGGCGGAACAAATCGCTCCGAGAGCTTGATGGTGTCTGCATCCCTCTGCAGTTGGGCTATGGGTAGGGTGAGATAGTCGCCTGTGAGGTCCCGTTCCGTCTCCCAGAATATCTTGAGGACGTAGTAGAGGCCTTTTACCTGTGCTGGCGGGCCGTCGTGGTAAAGGTCCTTGACCTCTTCCGGGTCTGCGGTGGTCACGAACCGGGTGGCCACCTGGGAGATGTTCTGGAGACTGGTGGTCACTGTGACATTTTCGCCTTCCTCGTTCCATTTGCGAAGGCCCAGGTAAACCGTAAACGGTTCTTCAGGATTAACCCAGTCCTCTTCAAAGGGCCTGGGTTCAAGTAGGCAATTACCCGGAAGGCACACATAGGTGCCATCCTGGAACACGAACTCTCCCCTTAGGACCTCCAGCAAACGATTCCCAAGGGCTGCCTCTGCTATCTCGATGCCGCCCACTCCCCAAAAGTGGGGTAGGCCAAACTTTAATAGAGGCTCCAGAAGGGACTTATGATAGAGCCCGGTGAGCTGGAAATGCTGGGGTTGAAGAAAAAGCCCTTGATGCCAAAAAACAGGTCTTCGCGGGTCCACATGCTTCTCCTTGTTATGATTTCCAGGGTCCTCTATTTCTCCTTCTTTTGTTCTACTACCTGTTTTATACCCTGTGGGCCCAAGAGTATGGTCACCTGGAGGACTCCTGGCTTCTGGGTCTTTGTGGTCCTGATAAAGCCCTTTTTCTCCACCACTATGGGGATCTGGAGCAATCTTATCATGTTTTCCTTCTTCATGATTGAATAGCCTGCCACCAGGCCCACATACCTCGTCCCCTCGGCCCTGTCCAGGGTAAAGGTGATCTCCTGGCCGGGCTGGATAATGAGCCTCTTTACATTGGTGACAGAGGCGTCAAAGTTGGAACACTCCAGTAACTTGTAAAGCCCGTCCTCGTCCCCTGTAAGCTGGTTGAAGCCGTTTGGATCCCTCAACTGATAAACGCAGAGAAGCAGGGTGTGGGCGGAGCCCTGATACATGTTCAGGTCTTTGGCTGCCTTGAGCTGTAACTGAATGGCAGATTTTCCAAAAGTAAACTCAGGAGGGGGTAATGGCTTAGGTGCGCAACCAGCGTATAAAGTCATCAGAAAAATCAAACTTGCAAAGGCTAACAATTTTTTCATCTTAACTCCCTCCTCTGGGCATAGAGTCTTTGGCAGGCTTTTTCAAACTCCCGCATGGTGGCCTCCAAGAGCAGGCCTGATTCCAACCAGTTTTTCAAGGTTTGGAATTTTTCCCTGTAGATCTCAAAAAGCTCGGCCTTTTTCAAAGGACCGAATTTTATCCCACCTTCAACTGACTTCTCAAGTCCTTCCGGATCCAGCTCTTCCAAGAACTCTTTGAACTTGGTCTGTGCCGCATCCTGGAATGCCTGGTGCGCAATGGAAAAGGCCTCCTTTATCTGGTCTATGTAAGTCTGAATAGAGCCGCTGGCCTTGGGTCCTCCTAGCTGGGAGCCGATCATGAAGCGGATGGTCTCGGTGGGCATCCTCTTTCCCAATAGGGTGGTATTTATGCCTGCAATCAATTCATTCAATGAGTTGAATACCGTGTTTAGGGCCTCGGAGAGGCGGTCAACGATCTCTTCTGAAGAAGGCGGGGGATCTTGGACCTTTCCTCCCAATACCTTTTTGAGGAGTTCGAGCAATAGCTCTCCCTCCTTTGACCCACTGAGGGGAGGGGAGGGCTTGGCAGAAGAGAATTCTTTGATGAACTCTTCTCCTATCTTTATCTTTTCCTCTGGGCGGAGGGCTCCGAGCTCTCGTTCCAAGACACTCCTTACAGCCTCCTTGGCCTTTTGGGGATCTGGATCAAGGTGTTTCCTTATTTCTCGGCTCAAGGCCTCTACGGTAATGCTATCGTCCATGGCAACTTATTTCCCTTTAATGGGAGGTTTTTTGTCAGGGGTAATGATAATGGTCTCCGGGATATCACTGTCTTCGGCGATTCTTTTGGGGAGCGGCTGTTTTTCTTTGGGGCTTTCCTCCTCTTTTTTCTTGCCCAAAAGCTCTTGGTCCAGCATGGACAGGGTCTCTTCGAACTCCTTGTCCAGGTCCTCCTTTTTGGGCTTTTTCTGAGTGGGTGTTTTGCTCATGTGGAGGTCTGAGATTATGATGGTCTCAGGCACCTCGGGCTCGGGTGGAGGGGGGCTGGGTTTAGGAGGAGTTGCCTCCTTGGGCTCATGGGGCAAAGGGGTGCCGGGGGAAACAATAATGGTTTCTTGAAGCGGCACCTGTTTCTCCCTTCTCTCAGGAGCTTCGGGCTGAGCAGGGGACTCTGCTGCCTGGGACTCTGGAGACACGATGATAGTCTGTTGCAAGGGAGGCTCCTCTTGGGGGATTCTTTGGGGAGGGGGCTCTACCATTGTCTTTTCGGTCTCTTTTTCCTCCTCAAGTTCCATCCTCCACTCTGATACTATCTCTTCGAGGACTCTTGCGGCCATCTGGTTCAGTTCTCTAGTTTCCTCCTCAAGGGGAGTTATAGGGGCAGTAACAGGACCTGCTTCAAATAGGCTGTTTTTCACCTTTTCTGCCAGCTCTTCCACCTTACCCTTGAACTCACCCATCGACCAGGGCTCTTGTTCCCCCTGCCAGGCCTTGAAGGCCGAAACCCCTAAATCCACCACCTTTTTCCAGTAGCCCCTGAATTCATCAGCGAGGTCTGGGGCCTCTTTCGGATTCCAGAATAGGTTTTGTGGTGCAAACGAAGAGGGAAGTTGCTCTTGAGCTTCAGATTGGATCAAGGCAAAGGCGGCATCGAGCACCCTTTCAATGTCCTGTTCCTTGTTGGTGAGAAAGATGTATGACCATAGCAGGGCCACACAGGATGCCTCATCAGGAGGGTTGAACTTCTCGGCATAGGACAGCTTGGAGGGCTCAAGGGGAAGCCCAACCGGCTGGACCTTGAAATCCCAGAACGAGGGAAGAAGCCCATCCTGGTCAGGCAGCCTTACCCACAGAGAATTTATTCTGGGGGCAAGGCCTGGGAGCCTCACTTGAAGATTATATAAATCCAATAGGTCCAGTATTTGCCTGAAAAGGGCTGATTTCAGAAACAGGATCTCCAGGAAACGACCTTGTCCGCGGTTGATGAAGGCAAACCCTGCCTTGTCGTCCTTGAAAAAAGACTCCACTGCGGTTAGGCGTCCCAATTGGTTGCGCTTTTCCAGGGCACCGATAACCTCTGTTTTGCTTGCGCCAGAGAGCAGGGGCAGGAAGTCTGCAAGATGCATGGTGGGGGCTTCAAAGGCCAGCATGAAAAACGGGAAGAATGACAATGGCGCTATCCTTTTGTCGGCCTTTGGGCTGGTGCCGTAGCAGTCCTGTTTCTGGGGGCACCCTGGGCAGGGAAATCCAGGCGCAAGATCAGGGGAGTCCAGCAAACGGACAAACTCACTTACAAGGTCATTAATATCTGCCACCACCAAGGGGTCTTCGTCCTCTCTTGACTGGGTGTAAAATTGCGGCTTTTTCCCTTCCTCAATGCAATGGTGGCAATAGAGGTAGCGGTACTGGGTGGAAGAAAAGCTGGGCAGGTGGTGGGAGGCAAGGAGTTCGTCGTCTTCACACTGCTCCAATTCCTTGCCGCACTGCGGGCAAGGGGGATGGAAAAACAGCTTTGTCTCCTTGCAAAACAAGAGGGGGGCCAGGGGCGAGAGCTTCCCCTCGGCTCCCTCTTGGCATGAAAACCTGAGCATGCCCGAGCCCTCGAGGGAGAGATGGGCCTCAAAGGAGTCTTGCCACAGCCTGGTGATATCAGGATTGCACAGGGGTTTCAGGACATCCTGCGGGAGCATGGGCCTTGCCCTTTGAATCAAGAGAAATACCTCCCTAACTGGGGAGGAGGCATCAGTAACAAAGGAGCCCTGGATGATGTGGGCAAATGGGTTTGACCCATCCACTTGGACAAATGGAGACGCTATTTTTTCTAAAATATGGCTCTCATCGCTCTTCAAGGAGATGGCCAGGCGAAGGTAATGACTGGACTCGGGATGAAGGTAGGGCAATAAGGAATTATACCGGTTTTTATCTCCCACTATGAACCTTCCTTTAACGACGAATCGGTTTCTCGGATAATCGGCAAGTCACAATGTCGTCATGGGAGGTGAATTCAGTGAACGGAATAAGTTACTTTAGATACAAGTCATATCACTGTGAAAAAGGCAAGTCAACGGCCTTTTTCCCTCTCTCCCTTGGCCCAATATCAGATAGAATCGGCAGTATTGTTGAAAACATAAATGCAGGATCCTCGGAGCTATCGAGACAGAAGGCTTCAAATTAATGACGCTAGGCAATCAATTGACAAAGCACATTAAAAACTTACTTTTCTAAATAAGTTTAACAAAATTGAGATGCCGTTCTGTTCATTCAAGGAAAGAATCGATAACACAGGATATGGGGGTGAAATAAGGTATGCTGCGGATGTTGCCGGTTGGTGCGTATCAGGCAAACTGTTACATATTGGGCTGTGATAAGACCCTGGATGGCCTGGTCATAGATCCAGGCGATGAAGTCCTGAGGATCGTAAATGAGATATCGCAATTGGGTTTGCGAATTAAATACATATTCCTTACTCATGGGCATTTTGATCACACCGGTGGGGCCTCAGAGCTAAAGAGGATTACCGGGGCGCCGGTTTGGATACATGCCTTTGACGAGCCCGCCCTGGATTTTCCGGCAGATGGCAATTTCTTCGACACCCAGGTTTTTCAGGTGGGCACCTACAGTATCCAGGTGCTCCACACCCCTGGCCACAGCCCTGGCGGGGTCTGCTTCCATGCCCCAGGAGCGGTCTTTACAGGAGACACCCTTTTTGCGGGTTCAGTGGGAAGGACGGATTTCCCGGGCGGAAGCCACTCCCAGCTTATTTCTGCGGTGAGACAAAAGGTATTCCCTCTGGGCGACCACCTGCGCGTCTATCCAGGCCACGGCCCTCCAACCACCATTGGCAGAGAAAGACTCACAAATCCTTTTTTTAGATAGTTCTTGCCGTGATCTTGCACATATAAGTCTTCTCTGTTTCATCTCCCGGGAGCCTTTCAGCGGCTCCCGAGGTCCTGCCCCAGGAAAGCCCATGACTCAAAAATTATCATCAACTCCTCCTCTCTCTGAACCTCGGTATATTCAAAGTCGAGCGGCCATGATTCACTGTGGTGTGGAAAGCTTTCAGTTCCCTGATCCCTTCTCGGGGTTAACTTGAAATTGTTTTTATTAACAGCTCGACTTTGTCCGATTCTAGAGAAGAGTTCTTTGTTTCGGAGCAGGCTGGCATTCATATGGCTAGGGAACTCGATTCAAAGTCGAGCGGGATTATTGTATGGCCAGTTAATGCTCTAGATGAAGGGACATGATGTAGTGATTCATACTCCTATGCGGTAGCGACTACTCTAGTTTTCGTACATCCTCCATTACCTCTGACAGAGCCGCCTAGTTCCGGTAATATCTTGTCTAAACCAGCTGAGCACGAGCTGAGTAGCTCGGTGCAAGTATTGATGATAATTCTACAATTTTTTTGAATGGAGGTGGATATGGACTGGAGCAAGGAATATGAAATCGGGATCAAAGTGGTGGATCAACAACACGAGAAACTCTTGGATATGATTAACCAGCTGAAGGGTGCTATTGGAAAAGATAACGTCACCAAAATAATGGGTGATATCCTGAGAGGCCTCGTCGATTACGTGAAATTCCATTTTGATGACGAAGAAAAAGTGATGCATCGCATATCTTACCCTGAAATTGAAAGGCACAAAAAACTCCACAAGGAATTGGTGGAAGAAGTGGCCATGATCCTGCTGAAGATAAAAAAGGGTAAGGTGATCACCCCTCAAGAACTAATGGACTTTCTACAAAGGTGGCTCATTGATCACATCATGACAGAAGACAAGAAGATAGGAGAATTCTTTTTCGCTTAAGATGCTCTTAGCTTCTGAGTTCTTTTACCATTGAAGAAATTCTTACGATTTTCTGGCTGAATTAGAAGATTTATCCGCAGATCATGCCATATTCGGGCAGCACCTCATGGAGCACACAAAATCTGTGCAAGGCGCCTGCGTCATGAAAATATTTCCAATTACTGCTCTCAAATCCCGCCCTTCTTTCATAGTGGTTACGGCCTTCTTGAGTTATTTCTACCTTTACGGCCTCCCTGAACCACTCTCTATCGTCATAGTCCAGGGCAGTATCCCTTCCTTCAGGCCTTGGCCCAAATTCACCCGCTGAAATGGCATCTTTCCACGCCTTCACCCTGCCGTCCAACTCGGCCTGGTTTTCGAACAACTCGCGGATGCTGCTCGCTATTTCGTGCCATGCCAGATGGTTCCCCTGAGAAAAGCCTGGGAATCGACTTAAAAATACGATCATGCACTGATAACAGTTTTGTGCTGCATCCAGACAGCGCTCCACATTGGAGATATCAAATCTCTTGCCTAGATAATTCCGGTAGTTCCATTCCCTATGAGGCTCATCAGGAATGGTCCCGGCTTGGGCATGCCCCAGCTTGGGAGCAGCGTATTCAAGGATCTCTCTTTTAAGACTCTCCAGCAGGGATTTGAAAGTTATTTTGTCCATGTCCTTGATACGCAGTCGTTTCACATCATTTAGATCATCGCGTTCAAGCCCCAGAAAGTTTTGGTGAGACCAGGTGTCTGCAAAGCAGTGGAGGAATATGCCGAATCGGTGCAAGATATAGGGCTTGGGAGGCGAACTCAAGATCTCATCAAACAGCCTCCTTGCCACTGTACTCCCTGCCCTGGTAACCATCCTCTCATAGAAGTCCACCCCAAGATTTCCAGGTAGAAAGTGAAATGGAACCCATATCCTATAACAAACCCTCTTGTCCAATGCCTCCAGGTCCAGAAACCTGTGGGCGGTAAGAACCTGCTGGAATCTCCCTCCGTTTCTAAATTCAAGGGCATGTTCGTACTTGGCATCATCGGTATGTTGCGAGGAATAGGCAATGATAAAGGCATGATCAGGGCTGAACCCTGCGGCCCTGCCGAGAGCATAAATGGCGTAAAAGTGAAAATCCATTTGCACAAGAATCACCCCCCTTTTCCCTTTACAAATTTGAAGTCCTGCCCCCCTATTCCGTCAATTTTTTTAATCTCAGTTTATTCGGGTGTCCTGCAAGGCCATTTTGTCACAAGGGCTGCTTCCTTTATCCTCGCAGGCGTTCTGTGAACCATTCCGCAATCAAGTTGGCTCCTTCCACGAGTTGTTCTTCATCTCTAATACGTATGGAAGAATCAAACACCATATCAGGAAATGTATCCTGTCCGCTTACAGCAGGTGTGTTGGCCAGGCTTCCGCCATCTGGCTGCGACAGGAATTGCCCGTACAGAGGTAGAGGACCTTTTTCTTTTCACTCATGCCGCTTTTACGCTCCCGCATTCCTCAGATCGGCTTTTTGCGTGGAAACCAGTGGGTGGTCCCCAGGCAGATCTTGACCAGCATCAGCATCACAGGGACCTCAATGAGCACGCCCACGACCGTGGCTAGCGCTGCCCCGGAAGACAACCCAAAAAGCATGGTTGAAGTGGCAATGGCCACCTCAAAGTGATTGGATGCCCCGATCATGGCGGCAGGCGCTGCATCCTCATAATCAAGCCTCAGCACCCGCGCCAGACTGTAGCCAAGCCAGTATATCAGGTTAGTCTGGATAAAGAGCGGAATGGCAATCCACAAAATCGTCAGAGGGTTGGCGACGATGACGTCGCCTTTGAAACTATTGAAGTCATGGTTTTTCTCGATTCCACTCTCGGTCAACACTATAAATTATTTACTGATCCATGACTTGATCTCGTCCTTACTAGGGACCTTGCCTACACTCTTGACTTCGCCGTCTACAACGACGGCCGGGGTGCCGAAGACACCGTACTTGGCGATCTGCATGGTATCGGTCACCTTTTCGATATTTGCCTCCACTCCGGCCTCGGCCACGGCCTCCTTGACATGTCTTTCCGTTTCCTGACACCTGGGACACCCAGGTCCCAATACTTTGATTTCCATTGTTTCTTCCTCCTTTCAAATAAGAAATGAAGTAATGGAGTGATGGAGCGATAGAGTATTGCAACAAACAAGACACCAGCGTTTACTATTATGCAGTTCCATCGCTTCGACACTCCACGAATTTTATGTTATTGCTTTTCCGCCTCTTTCAGCCATTCCTTAATTTTGTTCCTCGGCGGCACGCTTCCCACCGACTTCACCTTTCCGTTAATAAGCAGTGCCGGTGTTCCCATGACACCGTACTTGGCAATTTCTTTGGGTTCCCTCACGTGATCGATATTTCCCACGATACCGGTTTCCGCCATCACTGCCATAAGCTCCTGCTCCAGCCTATCGCACTGGGTGCATCCCGGCCCAAGGACCTTGATTTGCAGGCCCCCGGCAGGTTCCTCTTCGTAAGGCTTGCCCAGGAATTTCTTGAATTCCCTTAAAAACGCCTTGGCGTACCTGTCTTTTACCCTGTCAGGGATGTAGTTTTTCATGGATAGCCGTTTCAGGAGTTCCGCCCGAATCTCTTCATCCGGTTTCCAGGCGAGTTCCTGGGCCGCTCCTTCCATCACGGCCTTAAAGCCGATGATCCCCACCATGACATCATCCACCTTTATCTGCGTCACGTCATCTTGTGACATAGTCCTTTTCCCTCCTCAATTAACCGCAAAGATGTTAACCCCGCAAAGTTTAATTCTTTCTTATTTTTATATACACCGATCCATTTTGCTGAGTTTGAAATTGCTTTGGCGCCTAAGCGCTCAGTTTTTATCCTGCAATCCAGCCATAAATCATCCCCGCTATGGTGGACAGGACCACGATGATGCCGCAGAAAGCGGCCGTTTTCTTTACCCCCATCACCCCTGCGATGACCAGCATATTGGGGAGAGAGAGGGCAGGCCCTGCAAGAAGTAAGGCCAGAGCAGGTCCCCGGCCCATCCCGGCCCCCAAAAGCCCCTGCAGAATAGGGACCTCCGTCAAAGTGGCAAAGTACATGAGGGCCCCGGAGACCGATGCGAACAGGTTGGCCCAGACCGAGTTTCCTCCGACAAGCGTCTGGATATAGTGCTCGGGGATCAGGGCCGCGTGACCGGGTCTGCCCAGCATGAAACCTGCAACCAGTACGCCTGCACCTAGCAGGGGGAGGATTTGCTGCATGAATCCCCAGGTGGACTGAACCCAGCTCTGTATTTCCTCCCTCCGGAACCAGCCCTTGAGCATAACGGCAAGGACGATCAGGAGGCCGCCGGTGATATACCATTTGGCCTCGAAGACGGCCACCCACAGCCCTGAAGAACCCTGCGCCGGTCTGGCAAATGCTGCAAAGACCAGGATGAGCACCATGGTCAGCATGAAGAGTGCATCCTGGGCCAAGCTGCGTCCCTTCTCTTCCTCATTGGGGAGATACATCTCTCCCGCGCTACGGGCCGCGTCCTCCCTGCGGAAGATAAGGGCCATCAGAAGTCCCGTGACCACTGCAAAAACCACTGCCCCCACCGCCCTGGCCAGACCCAGTTGCCACCCCAGGACCCGGGCCGTCAGGACAATCGCCAGGACGTTGATGGCCGGTCCGGAATAGAGAAAGGCCGTGGCAGGACCGATCCCCGCCCCCCGCGAATAGATTCCGGCAAAGAGGGGAAGCACCGTGCAGGAGCAGACCGCAAGGATAGTACCCGAAACCGAGGCTACAGAATAGGAGAGGATCTTCTTGGCCCCCGCCCCAAAGTACTTTATCACAGAGGCCTGAGAGACAAACACAGCAATGGCCCCGGCAATGAAAAAGGCCGGAACCAGGCACGTGAGCACGTGCTGCCGTGCATATTCCTGGAGCATCATAAAGGCCTCGAGGCCTGAGCGGCGAACGATGTCACTTTCCCAGGGCACGTAATAGACGGCTGCGAAAATTAAGACGATCAGCATCAGCTTGTAACGATCTTTCATTTTTTCCCTCTTGGTTCAGGCTCAAAAATTATAAATGTTTGACGAGACTAGATAGCTATATTGCTATAAAACTATATAAAAAAGCAAAAAAATTACTGTCTGCAGATATTCTCCCGCCGAATGGAAGGCAGCTTGGCCACAAGGCTGGATATTTCCGGGTCCTCTTCCAGCCAGTGTCTCAGGTTGCCCAGAATGCTGGCCACGTAAGGGCTCTTGACCCCGTCCGAGAGCTGGTAGTTGACCCACAACCCGTCCTTGAAAGAGGATACGAACCCGGCTTCTTCAAGGATCTTCAGGTGTTTTGACACAGTTGGCTGGGCGAGCTTCAGTGCAGCCTGGATCTCGCACACACACATGGTCCTTCGCTGGAGCATCTTAACGATCTTCACGCGATTGGGGTCGGAAAGAGCCTTCATGACCTTGATAAATTCTTTCATGTGATTTCCTCACGTATTGCCACCTGGCAATATAATAGCGAGATCAGTGTACGTCAAGAAAATTTTCTTAACATTTCCAAATATGTTTATTGCACTCGGGCTATAATATTTGATTTCTTAACATCTGCTCAAGGCCTTGATCTTCTTCGGAGAAATGTTGCCAATAGCAATGCCCAATAGCAAAAAGTGGGGGCCGGCAGATAGTTGGCGTCATGAGGATCGCCTCAACCATCCAACTGTCTGATTGAAAGGCTGAGGCACGGCTCCGGCCACCTGAACTCAGCCCCAATATCAGGATGAACGGGTCATCCCCTCATGTCACCAATATAACTCGCTCAGATTAGGTTGAAAACAGCTCGAGTCTCAAATCAGTCTGTTTTGGAGGATTGGAGGATGGCCGGTTTTCTATAGTCAAAGAGAAAGACGCCAGTTGAGAGGCGCCTTCTCTTTGAACTATTCTGCTAATGGTATTGGTTGATTAGAATATGGGATGCAATTCCACTCTCCTGTTTTTGGCTCGCCCCTCATCGGTGGCATTGCTTGCCACTGGTTGGGACTCTCCAAAGCCAACGGCCTTCAGGCGTTCAGGGCTGATGCCTGCCCTTATGAGGTACTGCTTTATGGCCTCTGCCCTTCTTTGGGAGAGCTTTTGATTGTAAGTTGGAGAGCCCATGCTATCAGTGTGCCCTTGGATTTCCAGCCGCATGGAAGGATTCTTCTTGAGGATAGTAACCACTTCTTCGAGCAGCGGGAAGTATTGGGGCTTGATGTCCCACTTGGCAGTATCAAAGGTGAGGCCCTTGAGGATCCAGCAACCCCTTTCATTAACCTTTACGCCCCTTGGAGTGTTCGGACACTTATCCTTGTAATCATAGACGCCGTCGCGGTCCGTGTCCAAAGGACAACCCACAGGATCGACCTTTACGCCTTTTGGTGTGCCTGGGCAATCATCCAGGTAGTCGTAAACGCCGTCGCGGTCTGAATCAAGAGGGCATCCCCTGATGTCCACCTTTACGTTTCTTGGCGTGTGAGGACAAATGTCCAGTGAGTCCACCACTCCGTCACCGTCGCTGTCCTTTTCCACCGGCTTCTTTGGAGCCTTGGCCTCAAAAAAGACCCTTTCCACGAACTGGGCCATGCCCTGCGGGGAAAGGGCATCGTCTGCATTGATGTAGAATCCGCAGGCCCCTGCCTGCGCAACTTCCTTGAGCAGGGCAAGGCCGGCCTTGTCTTCTCCGACTCCCACCGTATAGATGCACACGCGTTCGCCATAGGTGCTCTTCATGCTCTTGGCCGCTGCCACAGGGGCCTTGTCCATTTCTTTGCCGTCACTTATTATGATGACGGCCATCTTGCCTTTAGCATTGGCCAGATCGGCTATGGCGGCCCTGATGGCAAGGTCCAGGGGACTTAAACCCTGAGCAGCAGTGATCTGGTTCAGGGCATTTCCAAAATCGGCCTTGCTATAAGTGGCAATGCCGTAAAGCAGGGTGGTGTATTCTGCCTTGAAAAATCCGCCCCGCCTTCCAAATGTCCTCAGTCCTGCCTCCAGGGCCACATCGGGCAGGGTGGAATTGAGGCGGTGGGCAAATGCAAGGGCCTTGCATATCTTTTTCCTGCCCTTGTACATCTCGTCCATGGACCCTGAGGCATCCAGGATCAACATAAAAGAGTTTACCTTCTGGACCAGAGTCCCTGCCTTGACCTTTGGATTCAGGTCAACGGGGGTAAAATCTCCAGGGCCGGTTGCCACAGGCTTTGGGGCTGCGCATCCTGCAAACAACACCGCTACTGCCAAAAGGATCCAAGATTTAGCCAATAATCTACCCATACTCATCACTCCTTCCTTTCAATAAGTTCTTTGCCACAATGATAAAAAAACCGCACTGCTATATGAGATTGGGCCGGTTCCAAACCCCAAAAGGGAACCCGGCCTCTAGATTGATCCTGGCCAAACACCACTTCCCAACAAATCAGCCTGACAAAAAGGTAAACTGTGAGAGGCGAAATGCCTGCGTTAATGAAAGGCTTTATTATCTGGACTGGCGATATTCTTGTGAATGAACAACACTGTTAACAATATCACCCTTACCCATCCCAATACAAGCTTTTTTTAGAATGTCTCCTATTAGGGAGCTAAAGAGGAACGGAGAGGCCGTCACGGGCAACTCTCACCTCATGGAGGAGGCGGTAGTCTGATAAGACCTTCTGGAGAATTTCATTCCACTGGTCATGATCCAGTGGAATTGGATAAGGTGTATTGGATCCTGGAGGGGCCAAGGGATTGAGGGGCTCATATTTTTTGGCCATGCTGTTATGTGGGTCACCAGGGACCATGTCTGCGTCGCCCATGTGGACCAGAAAGGTCTCTTCCACAGGGTCTAGGGCCTCTATGAATTGGAGGGCCCTTTGAAAGCTCATGTGGGAGGGACGGTTTTCCTTTGGCTCGTTGAACCAGAAGGACTGGATTACCAGGAGGTCAGGGCGCTTGATTTCATCTGGTATGTCAGGGAGGTTTTTGAAATCAGAGGTATAAAGCACGCTTTTTTGCCCTCCACCAGATGCAGGCATCTTTATTAGATACCCCACAGAGCCTTTTGCAAATGTGCCGTGGTCTGTCTTGAATGGATAGATGGCAAAAGGGCCTGACTCAAACCACCTAAAGGGATGAACCATCCTGGGCTCAATCACACCCATGGTCCTCAGATAGTCGAATCTGGTTCTTATCACCTCCCAGGACTGGGGAGTCATGAAGACCGCTATGGGCTTAAATCTTCCTCGTGGTTGGTTTCTCTTGAAGACGAAGAGCTCATCAAGGCCTATGTAGTGGTCGCCGTGCTCATGGGTAATGAGCACTGCGTCAATCTTTTTTATCTTGTTGGTTTCGAGTTGGGCCAGTATGTCTGGGCCGCAGTCCACCAAAAGGGTGTAATCGGCCTCCAGCAACAGGGCGGTCCTCGTCCTTCTCTCTCCCTTTGCCCGCATGTTGGCACAAATGGCGCACGGGCAATTGAGCTCGGGCAATGCCCATGCCGCCCCGGTCCCCAGAAAAGTGAGCTTGCTGTCCATGGGTCACAAGTCCTTTATCTTTACCTTGAGGTATAGATCTCCTTTTCCATCATCCTCTGTGGCCCTCCCCATGCCCCTGAGCCGGAGTAATGTCCCCTCTCTTACCCCCTGAGGTACAGTTACCGTGAAGAGCCGCTTTTGGAATCCCCACGGGATGTTTACCAGTTTCTTGGTCCCGAACTTTGCCTCCAAAGGGGTGATTTCAATTGTGCCGTAAAGGTTGGGGTCTCCTGGAGAGCCAACAGTCCTTATCACTTGCAGACGAGGGGTCTTTTTCTTGGCAGTTTTTTGTTTCAGCCTTTGGGAGATACCAAGGCCCGGCGACCTCAAAAAGAGCTTTAAAAAGAGCATGCCAAACAGAAAACCTCCGATGTGGGCCCACCAGGCAATGCCCCCGCCATGGGCAGGGCTGCCCGCAGCACTCAGGAACTGCATCAAGAACCAAAGCCCCAGGAAAAAGAAGGCCGGCACCTCTATGAAATAGGGGATGAAGAATATAGGTATGAATGTAAGGATCTTTGAGTGTGGGTAGAGGAGAAAATAGGCGCCCATTACACCTGCTATGGCACCGCTGGCCCCTATGGTGGGCACCCTGGAGCCCCAGTTAATGGCAAGGTGAGTGGCACCAGAGGCCAGCCCGCACAGGATGTAAAATACGAGATAGCGAAACGGCCCGAGCCTGTCCTCCACATTATCACCAAAGATGTAGAGGCTCCACATGTTGCCGAGCAGATGCCACAAGCCACCGTGGAGGAACATGTAGGAAAAAAAGGAAAATATCTGTTGCCCTACGGAAAAGTATTGGCCCACTTGAGGCTCGGAATATCGCATGGGCACGAGGCCGTAGATGAAAATAAACTTCTGGAGTGCCGGCCCTTGGGCCGTTTGAATGAAGTAGACGAATACGTTGGAGGCGATTATCAGATAGTTTACGACAGGGTAACTCTTGGAAGGGATTGTGTCTCGAAGGGGCAGCATATTCTAGTGTTGATGATTTGCAAATTAAAGAGGATAAAGAGATTAATCCAGGTGCCTGTAGATATTCATTACACTAGAGGGGACTGCTAAGGCAAGAAAAAGGGGCTAGCCCGCCTTGTCAATGAAACGGGGTGAGGGAGACGCTTTTGTGCCGTATTTGCCGATGGCCTTTCGGGTTAGGCGCAGTTCTTTTAGTTCGTGAAGGAGGGTGTTTCTCTTTTCCCTGAGCATTGATTCCATTTGTTTATTCAGTTGGCTGATTTCTTCCTGGATTGTCTGGATCGAGCCAAATATCTTTTCCAGTTCACCAGGGGGGCCTTGTTCCACCCATGGACCATGCCTTTTTGTGAACCTGGCTATTTCCTCTCTAATGCCCAAGGCCCGGGTCACTGCCCTGGCAAGCCCATCCCAATCCTCTGAATCTATTTTTTCTGCCTGCTCGCTGAAGATCTCTGCAAGATGCTGATATAGATCCAGGAGATACTTGGCTGCTTCTCTTTTATCCATATAACCTCCCGGGTTCAATCCAAAGCAATTAATATGCCAGCAAACACCTAGCACCCCTTTGTCTAGCTCCTTTTCACCCGAGATGCCCCCAAGCTTTTAATTGAGCGGGACCTCCCCATCACTTTACTGCTTTTCGAGGTGGCTTGAGGGTGTGTCAAATATTTGACAAAGTGGGTTGCCATTTGCATGAGGCGGCCCCTGAAAAACCATGCATAATCAGGATGTTAAGAACAAGGGATACTGGCACGGGTTGTGCTTACTCCCAAGGAGAGGGTGAAACCGAGAGAGAGGAGGGGAGGAAATGGGCACAAAAGCAGTCTCCTTGGTGTTGGTGGTACTAGCCGTGTTAGGGCTTTCTGCCTCAACCTTGGGCTCAGGAGATGGAAAGGGATATCAGGTCCCAGAAGGTGTGTACATAGAACTTACCAGGGATTTTTACCAGGCCTTGAAACAGGAGGCAAATACATATACCAACGACCCTTCCCAGGAATATCTGCGCCGGATCTCGGTTTCTGCCAGGTTCATGGTGGAGACCAACTTAAAGATTTTGGAGCAACAGGAAAGGATTCTAAGGAAACTGGATGAAATCTCCAATCAGCTTCACAAGAGATAAAGTTGAAAGATCAAATGCTTGGACTTAAGAAAACCCGAATTTGGGCCACTCTGGCTTTGGCCTTTCTGCTTCTATGGCCCTGGCACTCAAGGGCAGGGGCACTGGTAGAGGTAAGGGATGTCCATCTGGGCTTTGCCCCTGAAAGGGCGACCATGTTCGTGCTTTTGAACAGGCCCCCGCAGTATTCTCTGAAAATGGACTCCCAAGGCAAGGCCACCGTCCTGTTTGATAACTCCAAAGGAAGTGCAAGGCTGGAGCAGCGGATCATCAAGGGCGATCCCAGGCTTTCCCTTGAAGCAGGGGAGCGTGGAGAGGTCAAGCTCGTATTGGCACTGGGGAGACCAATTGAAGAGGTGAGGCAGGCCTGGGTGGGAGAGCATAATGTGTTGCGCTTTGATTTCCTGTACAAAAAGGAGCAGGGTGGACAAAAGAGCAAGGAGGCTGAAGCTGTTACGCTTCAAAGAATGAGGTTTGGGCAAAGGAATGGCTTTACCCGGATAGTGCTGGATTTAACGGGCAGGCCGAGGTTTCAGCTCAGGGTAACACCTGAGTGGTCATTTACATTGATGCTCAACAGGACCAGCTACATAAAGCCGCTCAAGTTGAAAAAACTAAAAGGAATCAAGAAGCTGCTGGCTGATAACATAGATGGAAACACCAGGGTTTTTGTCCAATCCGATTACCCACATTTGAATGCCTCCTTGATGTGGCTGGATAATGGGAACAGGTTGGTGGTGGATGTCTATGACTCACCTGCCGTTCTCCGCAAGGTGGATGAAGGCATCCCGGCTGATTTTGGTACCCCTCCTCGGGTTGCGACCTCAAAGTCAGAACTGAAGACTAAAAGTGCAGCACACGAAGACAAGGTTGAGAAAGTCTTGCTTTCAGTCCCCAGCCACCCTCCTCAACTTAGCCAAAAGAAGGGCTCCCCCATGGCCAGCCCAAGGCCGGTAGCCTCCGTGCAACCTGATAAAAAGAGCAAAAAGAGACTCCCTGAGGACCAGGCCCTCCTCTACGGTCAAATCATGGGGGCCCGTGACCTGAGAGACTTTCGTAAGGCCATTCTCCTCACAGAAGAGTTCATGGCCAGGTTTCCAGATTCCCCCGTAGCAGAGGAGCTTATATTTCTCAGGGCAGATTCTTATATGAAGCTCTTTGAGCAAGAGAGGGCCATCGGATACCAAACAGTTGTTGAGGCTTACAGAAAGGCGGTTGAAGCATACCCTAACTCCCCAGCAGTACCGGGTGCATACTTGGGTATGGCAAGGGCTGCCAGGATGGGAGGGGACTTCTATGCAGCCATGGGCTTCATCAATATCCTCATGGAAAAGTATGCAAAAAAAGACTTGCTCCCCACCATCTACCTTGAGAGGGCATATGCTTACAGAGGAATCAATCTGCCTGACAAGGCGTTTGAGGATTTCAAGGCCATCGTAAAAAGGTTCCCTGAGAGCCCCCAGTCACATGAGGCCAGCCTTGGGATTGCCGATTATCTGCACCATAGGGGATTGTATGAAGAGTCAGAGATGTGGCTCACCAGGTTGGCCAGAAAAAATCCGGTGTTTCCCAATGAGCGGCCTGAATATTATCTGCTTAAGGCCAAGAACTGCGTGTATTTGAAAAAATTTGACGAGGCCAGGGAACTCTTCTTCCAGGCCCTGAACATGGGAGAGGCCGGGGAGGGCCCTGACCTGATACTTACCCGGATCGGAGACACATATTGGTATCAGGGAAAAGTCCAGCCGGCAAAGGTCATTTACACATATGTGGCTGCCCACCACCCTGCCTCAGAAGGGGCTGCCATTGCACAGCTTCGGCTGGCAGAGATCACCGCCGGAGTGGAGGCCTTCAAGAAGATCCACGAAAAATATCGAGACCGTCCCATAGGAGAGTTGGCCCTCCTGAAGCTAGCCAATCTCTATTATAAGAACCAGGACTACGAAAGCGTGCTGGACTCCCTCAAAGAGCTGGTGTTGAAGCCCCCCGAAGATGAGGCCGAACACGCCGCCAGGACGCTTTTTACCAAGGCGGCCGAGGCTGCATTCCAAAAATACAATGAGACAGGAGATCACAGGGATGTGGTGGATATGTACGAAGCCCACAAGGAGGTGCTGGCAGATGAACTCAGCCCTGATGGTAGATTTGTTCTGGCCCAGGCTTATCTGGCCCTGAAGCAATACCAGGATGCAACCACTATCCTCAAAAAGTTGGACCCAAGCGATTTACCTCCCGGCAAGAGGGCTGACTATTACCTTGCCCTTGCCACATGCCTGAAAGGAATGGGGAGGGAGGAAGAGGCCCTCAGCGTGTTGAAGAAAAACAGGACGAGCAGTCCTGATCCAAGGGTAAAGGCCAAGATGGAGCTGTTTCTGGCCGACCTTTATAGAGAAACCTCAAGGCCTGAGGAGGCCCTCAAAACCTATCTCTCCCTCACTGCCGCCGAATCCTTTTTGAGCCCCGAGGAGGTTGGATTTCTCCACTACCATTTGGGCAGCCTACTGAACCAGGAATCAAAACCCCGAGAGGCCCGTAAACACCTGAAAAGGTCCATTTCAATAGCCAGAAAAGTCAGAGAAGGGCGCTCTCTCTATCACTCTGCCCTCATGGAGTTGGCCCACAGCTACCGGCTGGAAAGACGCTACAGGGAGGCCGCCGAGGTACTGGAAAAGCTCATTTCCGAAGGCTTGAAGCCTGATGATGAATTCTACTGGGACATAAAATTCAGGCTGGCCGAATACTATATGAAATCAGGCAAGGAAGGGGAGGCCGTGGCACTGTACAAACAGATTTCAGAAGAAGGCCCCTCCCACCTCCAGTTACTGGTCCAGCTTAGATTGGGTTCAATAAATCTGAACAACCAACTGAGAAGACTTCAGTATTGGTCCGAGGTGAATGGAAAGCAAAGGCCAAGCAGCATCCAATAGCATATTGTGGGCAGCCCCTGATTTTCGCATCCCCTCTCACCTGTGGGAGAGATTGAAATCCCTGGGATGGACCGTGGTGGTGGCCCATGACGACGGCAAGGCACTTTTTCACCGCCTGGAAGAGACAAATGCCAGGGCCTGTGTGGTGCAAGTGAATGGGCAGGGGCATGGCGACCTGTCTTTTTTACAGGAACTAGGCTCTGCTTACCCTGGCGTGCCAGTGGTGATTCTCAGCAGGAAGCCTGATGTGAATCAGGCAGTGGAAGCCATCAAGATGGGGGCCTTGGATTATTTGCCCCCATCGGTTTCTGAGGAGCAACTTCAAGTGGTGGTGGAGAGGGCCATCGGGCTCTCAGGGGAAGGGTATCGCTCAAACAGGAAGAGGACAACTCACAGGGGACACTCACTCATAGTTGAAGACCCTGCCATGAAGGCTGTGGTGGCAATGGCAGAGAAGGTTGCCCCAAGAGATGCCACTGTGCTTCTGGCCGGGGAGAGCGGCACAGGAAAGGAGGTCCTGGCCCGCTTCATCCATGAGTTAAGTCCCAGGTGTCAGGGGCCGTTTGTGGCCATAAACTGTGCGGCACTGCCTGAGCACCTGCTGGAGAGCGAACTCTTCGGCCACGAAAAGGGGGCCTTTACAGGGGCAATCTGCAAAAAGGCAGGAAAATTCGAGCTTGCAAGCGGTGGAACCCTGCTCCTTGACGAGGTGAGCGAGATGGCCCCCGCCCTTCAGGCAAAGCTGTTGAGGGCCTTACAGGAGCGTGAGATCGACAGGGTGGGAGGAAGGGGCTCCATTCCAGTGAATGTGAGAGTTATCGCCACCACCAACAAAGACCTTGAAACAGAGACCAAGGAGGGGCGGTTCCGCATAGACCTCTATTACAGGCTAAATGTAGTGCCATTATTTCTTCCACCTCTCAGGGAGAGGCCTGAAGATATTATTCCCTTGGCAAGGCACTTTCTGGAAAAACAGGCAAACGCCTATGGAGAGGCACCAAAGGTTCTCACAGAGGATGCAGAGACATATCTATTGAAGCAGCCGTGGCCCGGGAATGTGAGGCAATTGGAAAATCTTATGGAGCGGGTCTTCCTGCTTGCCGACGCAAGTACCATCACCAGGGCAGACCTGGAAAAATTTTCCGATCCAGTATCCGTCCAGGAGCAGGGCCAAGTCATGCAATTGATGCCGCTCAAAGAGATGGAAAAAAAGATGATTCTAAGGGCTCTGAGGACCAGCAACGGCAACAGGACCCATGCGGCCAAGGCCTTGGGCATTAGTGTCAGGACGCTTCGGAACAAGTTGAACGAGTACCGCAGGGAGCTGGGTGAGCTGTAAAGAGAGTGGTATCTGTTTTGCATATCCTGGTTGAGGACCAGGGATCTTGAGCACAGGAGATTATGGAAATGGGATGGATGGGGAAGAGCATTGAATTGTTGAGCCATGCCCTGGATTTCAGGGCCAAACGCCACTCGGTGATAGCTGCCAA
>JALVMN010000364.1 GCA_027027005.1 Desulfobacterales bacterium
GGATGAGGGCCGGGCGGGTGATCAGGGAGGAGGGCTTTGACGGCCAGTACGGAGTCATCAGGCTCTTTGAGGAGGGCGAAAAGGAGGCCCTCATGGGCCAGCACACTCTTTTTAAGCCTGTGGGCCGCTCATCAAAGGACAGACCTTCTCCTTCTTCCAGAGAGCAAGGAGGGCCTGTTACATCGGGGAAGGTCAGGGAACCCAAAAAAGGCGTCTCTTGGGACGACCCCATCCTGGGCCCTCTCAACCAAGAGCAACTCCAGGCGGCAACCCACCTGGGAGGACATCTGCTGGTGGTGGCAGGGCCGGGGACCGGCAAGACCATGGTCCTCACGCACAGGATCGCCCATCTCATCAGGGAGGGAGAGGCAAAGGCAGAAGAGATCCTGGCCCTCACCTTTACGCGCAAGGCCGCCCAAGAGTTGGAACAGAGGCTTGTGAGCCTCATTGGTGAGGAGAACTCGAGCGGGATAAGGATATCCACTTTCCACGGCTTATACCTCGAACTCTTGGAACAGAAGGCGGCAGAGGCCCATGAGCCTCGGGCCCTTCGGATATGCACAGAGGAAGACTCCCTGAGGATCGCCTACCAGGTCCTCTCTTCACGCGGTGTGGCAAGGCTCTCACCTGCCTCCTTTTTGCAAGAGCTCTATTCTTGGAGACTATCGGAGTTACTGGGCCGGGCCAATCCCAAGCCTTCGCCTGAAAGGCTGTCTCTTTATTCTGCTTACAGGGAGAGGCTGGCAGGGCTCAACCTGGTGGACTTCAATGAACTGGAGCTTGAGACCCTGAATTTGTTTCTTAACGAGCCAGGGTTTTCTCAAAGAGTGGCCCGGCGTTTTCCGTGGGTATTCGTTGACGAGTATCAGGACACCAATACCGCCCAGACCCTGATACTTAAAGCAGTGGCCCGAAGTGGCGCAGTGGTATTTGCCATTGGGGACCCGGACCAGGCCATCTACGGTTTCAGGGGGGCCGATGTATCAAATTTCCATCGCTTCTCAGAAGACTTTCCGGGCGCCCGGGAGATAGTTTTGACCACTAATTATCGTTCCAGCCAAAATATCCTGGATGCAGCCTCTGCAATCATCAAAAGAAAAGGCTCTTTGCGGTCGGTGTCTCACTCAAATACCCTTATCTGGACCGTGACCTGCTCCACCGAATCCGAGGAGGCCGAGATGGTGGTGGAGACCGTTGAGAGGTTGATGGGAGGGGTCTCGTACTTTTCTGTGGATTCCGGGCGGGGTGGAGAGGAACTAGGGACCCATGGGCTGGGCTTTGGCGACTTTGCAGTTCTCTACAGGTTGAATGCCCAGGGAGATGCCTTGGAAGAGGCCCTTTCCCGAAGAGGGGTCCCGGTGGTGAGATCAGGGGAAAGGCCCATCCTGGAGCGCTATCCAGTGGATGTGCTATGGAGATTCTTTCAGGCAATGCTGGGAAAAAAGGAGCGGTTTTATCTTGCAGCCTATGAAGAGCTCTTGGATAAGTACCATATCCGGCCTCCAGTGGTGCCGCATCAAATGCCGGATACCGATTCCATTGAAGAACTGGTGAACTGGGCGTCCAGGGTCCACGGGCTGGACTCAGGCCTGAAGGAGGGAGAGGAGGAGTGCCTGGAGAGGTTCAGGGCCATGGCTGCCCGATTCCAGGGGCCTCTCGGCCGATTCCTTTCAGCCGTGTCGCTCGAGAGGGGAATAGACCACCAGGGCCTGGTGGGCGACAGGGTGGCCCTCATGAGCCTTCATGCGGCAAAGGGGCTCCAATGGGAGGTGGTTTTTATCACGGGATGTGAAGACGGCCTGATACCCTGTACCTTGTTTGGTGCAAAGGAGCAGGAAGAAGAAAAGAGGCTCTTTTATGTGGGGATCACCAGGGCCAAGAGCAGGCTGATACTTTCACGGTCAAGGAAGCGAAAATTGGGCGGCCGCCTGATTCAGTTACCGCCGTCCCCTTATCTGAACTCGATACCTGTTGAACTCAAGGAAGAACTAAACAGGACCTCCTGGAAGCGCATGCCCAGGGGGCACCAGCAATTAACTCTATTTTAGTGCTTGAACGCCCTTTGGCCTGTAAAGACCATGGTCACTTGAGGGTCTGCCTCGTTACAGGCCTCGATCACCTCCCAGTCCCTCAGTGAGCCCCCTGGTTGGACCACCGCGGTTATGCCCTCGCGGATGCCCACGTCCACACCGTCGCGGAAGGGGAAAAAGGCATCAGATACCATGCAGGCCCCGATCAGCCCCCCCTTTTTTCGTCGTGTCTCCTCCTGGATCTCTTTGATCAGGCTCCTGTCTTTGCGCCCCTTTTCAACCTCCAGTTCCAGTTCCTTGAAAGAGATGCCGTGACGCCTGAAGCACAGGGCATCTGCATATTTGGTGTAGGCCTTGAAAACCGCAATCTCTGCAACCCCCACCCGGTCCTGCTCACCTGTGCCGATGCCCACGGTTACGCCATCCTTCACATATATCACCGAATTGGAAGTAACACCTTGCTCCACCTGCCAGCCGAAGAGCATGTCCGCATACTCCTTTTCAGTGGGCTCTCGGGCGATCTTGTAAGTCTTTCCCTGGTACTCGCAACTGGCAAGGGTGAAGTCCTCATGGGTCCTGATCCTGTTAAGGGGGGATTGCTGCACAATAATTCCACCATCGATGAGGCTCTTGAAATCCACGAACCTTAGGTTTGCATATTCATGGATTCTATCCATCCTTCTCACCCTTATTATCCTGAGGTTGGCTCTGCGGGCCAGGATCTCCACGCTCCCCTCCTCAAAATCGGGCGCTGCCACCACCTCCAGGTAATTTTCACTCACCATCTCCGCCGTCTCCCTGTCCATGGGCCGATTGAACAGGGCACATCCCCCAAAGGCTGCTATGCGGTCGGCCATGTTGGCCTTGTGGTATGCCTCTGAGAGGCTCTGTCCATAGGCAACCCCGCAAGGATTGTTATGTTTTACGATGACCACTGCAGGCCTGGCCTCCAGGTAGCGCATTATATTGAGGGCATTGTCAACATCCGTGAGGTTGATCTTGCCCGGGTGTTTCCCTGCCTGGATCATGTCCTCTTCACTGAGGGCTGAGACAAGGCCCCTTCCAGGATCGATGAACTGGCAGTCGCCCAGAATCAGGTTTCCGTTTACAAGCTCGTAGAGGGCTGCTTCCTGCCCGGGGTTTTCACCGTATCGGAGGCCCTTTTCAATCAACTCTCCGCTCTTATCATCC
>JALVMN010000365.1 GCA_027027005.1 Desulfobacterales bacterium
GTGGAGATAGAACACCTGATAAGGTCATATGTGGAGTCTAAAGGGCATCACTTCATGGGGGCCATACACGCCATTGAGCATGCCAGCATTGGCATATTCCCCCTGTTTGCCCTTTGCGACAGAAATGATGTGGGTGGGATATCCTACCATCTTCACCCTGAGCTGGAAAAGAGCGCCATCTTTATCTATGACGGATACCCTGGCGGTGTGGGGCTTTCATCCATTGGATTCGAGGTGGTGGAGGATCTTCTTCAAAAGACCCTGGAGCTCATATCAAGATGCGAGTGCGAGGAGGGGTGCCCTTCCTGCATCCACTCCCCAAAGTGCGGCTCCGGAAACAAGCCCCTGGATAAAGGAGGGGCAGTCCTTGTCCTGGAGGCCCTCTTAGGAAACATATCGCTTTCCGAGATGGGTAGATCACAAGGGGTAGGACGACCTCTTTTCCAACCTGTCTCTAACTCCCTGGAGGACGACCCCTCTAGTGCCGAGGAAGAAAAAGCGGCCCCCAGGATTATTTATCTGGACCTCGAGACCCAAAAGACTGCCCAGGAGGTGGGGGGCTGGCAGAATAGCCACCTCATGAGGGTCTCGGTGGTGGTGCTGTATGATAGCCAGGACCACCGCTATTATTATTACGACGAAACGAACATGGGGGAACTCTTCTCCCATTTGAAACGGGCAGACCTGGTGGTGGGGTTCAACATAAAACGATTTGACTACCGAGTGCTTGGTGCTTATCTCCCCGGGCTTGAATCCATCCCAACATTTGATATCCTGGAGAGCATATTTTCCCGGCTGAGATTCAGGCTTTCCCTGGACCATCTGGCAAGAGAGACCCTCAATATCTCAAAAAGAGCAGATGGCCTCCAGGCCGTGGAGTGGTTCAAACAGGGTAGGATGGATGAGCTGAGAGAGTATTGCAGGGAAGATGTCTCCATCACAAAGGCCCTCTTCCTCCACGGCGTGGAAAAGGGCTTCCTGGTTTACCGAGAAAAAGCCGGGGGCAGACGAGTGAGGCTCCTGGTTGACTGGGACGTAGAGAGCATGCTAACAGACTGACCTGTCTTTCTTACTGGGAGAAGAAATGGCCAAAAAGGCATTTGAGTGCAAAATGTGCGGTGAGTGCTGCTGGGGTGAAGGAGGAATCACTCTCATGGACATGGAAGCAGCGCGGATCGCTAAGTTTCTCGGGATCACAGATGAGGAATTCGTTGCCCGTTACTGTTCCAAAAAGGGTGGCAAGCTCTCCATCATATGCTCAGATGACCTGTATTGTATTTTTTACAACAAGGACGAGGGGTGCAGCATCCATCCCGTGAAACCCGAACGCTGCAGAGACTGGCCCTATTACGAGTCCATACTAAGAGACCCCGAAAGTTGGGAAGAGGCCAAAGATGCTTGCCCGGGAATCAGCCGGGAATGCACATTCCAAGAGTTCAAGTCACAGGCCGCAAAGTGAGGGTGATCTCAGTCGTTGCAAACCTCCTGGACCTCATATATCCTCCGAGGTGCCTCATCTGCGCAGGGTTCCTGTGCGAAAAAGAGGCCTCAGTGAATGGTCAAAGAATCTATTTTTGCAGGGATTGTCTATCATCATTGGCAGTTGTGGAGTCTCCCTTCTGCCCGGTATGCTCCAGGCCCCTTGAAACTGGAGGGGCAGACAGGGTTTGCCGAGAGTGCAACACACATCCGCCTTCCTTTGACATGCTGGTGGCCCCATACCTATATGAGTCACCGTTGATGGAATGCATACATCAGTTCAAATACCGCCCAAAGCCTCACATGGGGGATTCCCTTGGCCCTCTGCTGGCCTCGTTTGCCCATGAGACACTGTATGGGATGGATCATCCATTGGTAATCCCTGTTCCTCTTCACAAGAAAAAGCTCCGTGAGAGGGGCTTTAATCAGGCCCTGGTCCTTGCCCGCCATGTGGCAAATGCGCTAAGAGGGGAAATAGACTTTGTTTCCCTGAAAAGACACAGGGCCACTGTGCCACAGACCGAGCTTGACAAGAAGCAGAGGAAAAGGAATGTGAGGGGGGCCTTTGTCCTGGCCGATTCAGATAAAATAAGTGACAGGGAAGTGATATTGGTGGATGATGTTGCAACCACGGGGAGCACATTGAACGAGTGTGCAAAACTCCTCAAAAAGGCCGGGGCCAGAGAGGTGGTGGCCCTAGTGCTGGCCCGGGCAGCAATCTAGGCATGCAGACTTATAGGGAAAAAATCAAGTCCTTGGAAGAGCTCAAAAGGCTATGCCAGGAATGGAAGGCCTCGGGGCAGAGGATTGTGTTTACCAACGGCTGTTTTGACATCCTGCACCCGGGACATGTCAGGTACCTGGAACAAGCCGCAGCCCTTGGTGACCGCCTGGTGGTGGGGGTAAACAGCGATAGGTCCGTCACCAGGCTAAAGGGGCCTTCACGGCCTGTGATGGATCAGGCCAGCCGGGCAGAGCTGCTTGCAGCCTTGGTCTTTGTAAACGCAGTGGTGATATTTGATGAAGACACACCTTACAGATTGATACAAGAGCTGATGCCCCATGTGTTGGTAAAGGGCGGGGATTGGCCTGAGGACAAGATTGTAGGGGCCGATATCGTAAAGGCCTCTGGGGGCATGGTAAAGAGCATCCCATATGTGGAAGGCTTTGCCACCACTTCCCTGATCTCCAGGATCCTTGAACTCAACAGGCCCAAATAATTCCCCCTGGAAATTCTCCTGCCATTATGGTAATAAGAATAGAGTGCGCCCATAGCTCAGCTGGATAGAGTGACGGACTACGAATCCGTAGGTCGCAGGTTCGAATCCTGCTGGGCGCACCAGTAAAATCAATGGGTTACGGCATCTGCCGCGACCCTTTCGTCTATAGACACGCTTCTTGGTACAAATATAAGCTAGATACAATTCTTCCTGTCCCTCTACCGTAATCCGCCCGGATGCCCTCCAATAGCCCTATCGCACCAACGATATGATTAATGGGTATGGAGATAATAGCCTCAGTGGTACGGTGTTCTGCAGGGCACACGCCATAAATCCAGCTTAACTTTTGTACACCTTAGAAAACTCAAACAAACGTCCTCTTCACCCTGGCGTCCACCTTTCACCCTGCTCGTGATTTGATCTATGACCCGCTCAGCCAGGGGATGAGTTCTTTGAAGTCCCTCGACATGAAATAAGCAAGG
>JALVMN010000366.1 GCA_027027005.1 Desulfobacterales bacterium
CTCTTGTGCGATTCAATGGGGTCAGGGCTCACCCCCACCACCACGGCCCCTTTGTCCTTGAATTCAGCACTCCATTCCTGAAATGCCTTTGCCTCCTTGGTTCAGCCGCTTGTGTTGTCCTTGGGATAAAAATACAAAACAACCTTTTTTCCCCGAAAATCCTTGAGCCCCACAGTCCCCCCCAGGTCAGAAGGGAGGGAAAATTCAGGGGCCTTGTCGCCCTTGGTTAGAGGCGAACTTGATCTGGTGCCGGCGCCTTTGTTATCAGCCATCTTATTCCTCCTGAGTCTTACTCTGATGCCTTTTCCTGGCCTGTCAAAAGCTCTCTCAGCCGCTCGCTCAAAAAAAGGATGGACTCGATATCAAGATGCTCGGTGATGGTTTCATCAAAGAGCAGCTTCACCCTGTCATCAAACCCTTCCCTGTCATCCCCCCTCCAGTAAAGCAGCATCACGGGCACCTTGGGGAGGGGCTTGAAAAGAAATGCCACATCTGGAGAGAACCCCGGCAGACCAGCTTCCCTGCCTCCCAGTCGTCTCGCAGCATTGATCAGTTCCGTGGTCTTGCCCCTGAACCTCTCAAGCAGGGGGAGCTCTACATGCTGGCGCATGGATTTTATCTTGGAGACGGTATTGGGCATCTCTTCCAAGGCCTTCCACCTCCCCGTGGGCTCTCGCCTGCCTCCCTGGGCCATGTGGTTATACAGAAAGACCTGCTCCCATCGATTGAGTGGAGTTCCATCGGCCCTCTGGATGCCATCCTCTGTTATGATCACAGTGGTATTGAAGTATGGGAGTTCCACGCACAACTGGCCCCCTTGTGTTTTGAGATTACCACCGATTCTAGGGGCAATGTCTTTCAACTTCATGGAGGAGGCCCTCTCCCGCGCCCAGTTTAGGGCGTCCTGGGCCGGGTCTTTCTTCAGCCATTTTCCAGTGGCCCACTGTTTTTCCAAGATTTCTCTGGTCCTGGCCAAGACCTCGGGTTCAATGTGGGGGCAATTCTCAATGGGCAATTTTTCTGAGATCACTTTGCCAGCAAAGGCAAGACAGGTGGGAAATCCGCAGTCTTTGCAGTTGGTCTTGGGAAGGACATCCCTGTACAAATCCACTACAGACAAGGGCATGACGGCCTCCAGCCCCCCATAGCTATCCGCACCCCGGCTTGGGTCATTTCTGGAAAAGAAAAGGGGCTAGGGAATCTCCTTCCCTAACCCCCCTCATAATCTGTATTGGAGGCGGCAACCGGATTCGAACCGGTGAATAGCGGTTTTGCAGACCGCTGCCTTAGCCACTTGGCTATGCCGCCACAAAATATGGAGCGGGAAACGGGACTTGAACCCGCGACAACCACGTTGGCAACGTGGGGCTCTACCAACTGAGCTATTCCCGCTCGATTTACATGATATTTTATAAGAGCCCACATATTTGTCAACCCCTAATTTTTTTCCTTCCAAATGCCGCCTGGCTGAAGTTTCGAAAATAGTCCCACCCCGACCAAAGGGTCAAAACCAATGCCCCCCACAGTAATACAATGCCTAACTTATGAAAATTAAAGCCAAAATACGGATAATGGAGGCAGAGGGCAATGACTGAGACAGATTGTAGAATAGTCTTGAATTTCCCAAGGGACTCTGCCTGGATCACGATCCCCTCGCTGGCTGCAATCCCCCTGAGGCCGGTGACAGCCATCTCACGGGTCACGATGAGGATGACCATCCACACCGGGATTCTGTCCAGGGGAATTAGCATGATCATGGTGGCCATCACCAGGATCTTGTCCGCAAGGGGATCCAGGAATTTTCCAAGCTCTGTAACAGCACCGTAGCGCCTGGCAAAAAAGCCGTCCAAGAAGTCGGTGACAAAGGCCAGTCCAAAGGAAAGCGCTGCCAAAAAGCTCCATAGAGGCCCCTGAAGGGCAAGGAACACCAGCACCAATGGGATGCAGGCAAGCCTCCCAAAGGTGAGGATGTTGGGCAGATTGGAGGCTCTTTCATGCCGGCCAAGGTTTTTGAAGCGGATTGTCATTTCAAAGGCTCGAGATACTGGCGGTAGTACTTGAGCACCCTCTCCACAAAGGCCCTGGTCTCTGGTATCGGGGGTATTCCATTATTCTTTTCCACCCTCTCAGGGCCGGCGTTGTAAGCTGCCAGGGCCTTTTTCTTGTCATTACCGAATCTCTTGAGCAAGAGGCTTAGATACCTGGTCCCCCCAAAGATGTTTTCCTGGGGGTCAAAGGGGTTGGTGACAGCCATCCTTTGGGCCGTCTCAGGCATCAACTGCATCAGCCCCTGTGCCCCCCTGTGGGAGACTGCCTTGTGGTCAAAGTCGCTCTCTGCCTTGATTACGGCCTTTATGAGCCCTGGATCCACCCCAAACCGACGGGAGGCCTGGGAGATAATGTGCTCGTATCGTTTGATGTATTGGCCAGGGGTCTGCTTTGGCGTCCTTATGTAAAGCTTATAGCGTGGGTCATTCTTTATATTTGTAAAGTGCCAGACCCCGTTTTCGTCCTGATACCTGTATATATCTCCCCAGGCCCTGGTGGGCCAAGGGATTGAACAAAATACTATCAATATAATACTGAAAATCCAGCCACGAATCATTTCTCTTGGAGTTTTTTCCAGTCCTCCAGGAATTTTTCAAGGCCGATATCAGTAAGGGGATGCCTTATGAGCTGCTCCATGACCTTGTAAGGGATTGTGGCAATGTCTGCACCCATGAGGGCAGCATCAAGCACATGCAGGGGATTCCGAATGCTGGCCACGATCACCTCGGTCTCATAGCCATAGTTCTCGTAAATGGTGATTATCTGCTCCACCAACTCCATTCCCCGGTGATTGATATCATCAAGCCTTCCAACGAACGGGCTGATATAATCGGCCCCTGCCTTGGCCGCCATCAAGGCCTGCATGGGAGAAAAGCAAAGGGTCACATTGGTCTTTATCCCCTCTGCTGCAAGAGTCTTTACCGCCTTGAGTCCTTCGGCAATAAGGGGGATTTTTACCACGATGTTATCGCCGAGACGGGCCAGTTCCCTTGCCTCTTCAACGATTTCACGCGCAGTGAGGCTAACTGCCTCGGCATTTACCGGTCCATCCACGATGCTACAGATCTCCTTTATGAGGGAGGTGAACTCCCTCCCCTCTCTGGCAACCAGGGTGGGATTGGTGGTAACACCGTCGAGCAGCCCCAGTTCATTTGCCTTCTTGATCTCATCGATATTTGCCGTGTCAATGAAAAATTTCATGCTCCCTCCTTGTGCTTCTTTATGAATTTATCGGCACACTCGGTGCTGCAGAAAAAATATTCCTTACCACCGATCAGGCGGCGTTGGGCGTCTTTGACATGCACAAAGGTCTTGCAAAAAGGGTCCTGGACCATCTCGCTCACATCACCACCTCCCCTGGAGGTGTCCTGAAACTGCGCGGGCCCTTTCCACAGAAATCCCTTCACAACCTTGTAAAGGACATAGAGCAGGATTGCCAGCAGGATTAAGCGCATCTATCCCATCTCCAGGGGCCTTACCTCCTGCCCTTCTGAGGGACACAGGGCCAGTAGTTGGGCCATGTTCTTTCCTAGGACAGGATGCAGGAAATTAGGCGCCAGTTCGGCCATGGGAACCAGGACAAATCTCCTCTCCTGAATCAAGGGGTGAGGGATGGTAAGTCCTTCCTGTTCCACCACCATGTCGCCGTAAAACAGTATGTCTAGATCGATCACCCGTGGCCCCCACTTCTCTTTTCTCTCCCTGCCCATGGCCCTTTCAATGGCCAACAGAAAAGAAAGCAGCTCCCTTGGGGCCAGTGGGGTCTTGATCTTGGCAACGCAGTTTACGAACCAGTCTTGATCCTTGTTGCCCACAGGTTCGGTCCTGTAAAGGCTGCTCCTTGCCTCAACAGAGGTATGGGATCCTTGGGCCATGTGCTCCAAGGCCTTTAAACAGTTCTGGGCCTTGTTGCCCAGGTTGGAGCCCACGCCGATGTAAGCTGTAACCATGGACTCGCCTTACAAGACCACCTGTTTCATTCGATTTACAGCCTCTTCCAGCCTTGCCTTATCCTGGGTGAGGGCGATGCGGAAGAAGCCTTCCCCCGGCTCTCCAAAACCGTTACCAGGAGTGACCACCACCCCTGCCTTTTCCAACAAATGCTCGGTCATCCCGGCAGAGGTGTAACCCTCTGGCACCTTCACCCACAGGTAAAAGGTGGCCTTTGGGGGGGTAACTTCAAAGCCTGCCTCCCTTAGGCCCTGAACCATCAAGTCCCGGCGTTCCTGGTAAACCCGGATCATCTCTTCCACACAACCCTGATCACCCCTCAAGGCCTCAATGGCGGCCCACTGCACTGCCTGAAACACGCCCGAGTCGATATTGCTCTTTATGTCACCCAGTGCAGATATGGCATCAGGATTGCCCACTGCAAAGCCGATACGCCAACCGGTCATGTTATAGGTCTTGGAGAGGGAGTGGAACTCAACGCCCACCTCTTTCGCCCCATCCACCTGGAGGAAGCTCAGCGGCCTGTATCCATCAAAGGCCAACTCGGTGTAAGCGGCATCGTGGCACACCACGATCTTGTATCTCATGGCAAATTCCACCACTCGCTCAAAGAATTCCCTTGAAGCCACTGCAGAGGTCGGGTTGTTGGGGTAATTGATGAACATGACCTTGGAAGAAACTGCCACCTCCTCTGGGATAGAGTCCAGGTCAGGCAAAAACCCTCGCCTTTCTTCCAAGGGCATTACATAGGACTCTCCACCGGCAAAGAGGGTGGCAATGTGATAGACCGGATAGGCAGGAGAAGGGACCAGCACCCTGTCGCCTGTATCCACCAGGGCCAGGGGAAAGTGGGCGATCCCCTCCTTGCTCCCGATAAGGGAGATCACCTCTCTCTCAGGGGCAACCGACACCCCGAATCTCTCATGATACCACTGGGCCACTGCTTCCCTGAACTCCAGCATCCCTGAATAGGATGGGTATCGATGGTTGGAAGGATCATCCAGGGCCTTTTTCATGGCCTCCAGGATGTGGGGCGGGGTTGGGAGATCAGGGTCTCCCACCCCCAGGTCTATTATGTCAACCCCGCGTGCCTTAACTGCAGCCTTTTTCTCGTCAATGGCCTTGAAAAGATACGGAGGAAGTCGTCTGAGCCTCTGCGCTCTCACCACAAAACTCTGGTCCATATCAATACAGCTCCTCACCTCACTATTTTTTTAGTCCCAGCACGTCCTGCATGTCATAGAGTCCAGGAGGCTGCTCCACAACCCATATGGCGGCCCTCACTGCACCTCGAGCAAAGTTGTCCCTGCTGTGGGCCCTGTGGATGAGCTCCAGCCTCTCTCCCATGCCGCCAAAAAGCACCGTGTGCTCGCCAGCAATGTCACCGGCCCGCCAGGTCTGAATCCCTATCTCATCCTTTGGGCGCTCCCCGATCAGGCCTTTGCGCTCATAGGTGGCCACCTTTTCCAGATCCCGTCCAGTTGCCTGGGCCAGGATCTGGGCAAGTTTCATGGCAGTGCCGCTGGGTGCGTCCTTCTTGAAGCGATGGTGGACCTCCAGGATCTCCATGTCGAAATCAGGTCCCAGGATCTCTGCCATGAGACCGGCTATCTTGAACATGACATTGACCCCCACGCTCATGTTGGGGGCCATCACACAGCGAACCCTCTTGGCCAGATCCTGGACTTCTTCCAGCATGGCCCCTGTGATACCAGTGGTCCCTATCACCACGGCAAGGCCTTTTTCAACAGCTGTTCGGAGATTGGCCACGGTGGCCTCAGGGGTGGTGAACTCTATCAACACATCGCCCTTGTCCACCACTTCGGCAAGCGATCCGCTGATGGGCACTCCCAGTTCACCAATACCTGCGCTGGTCCCTGCATCGGAGCCCACGGCAGGGTGGTCCGGCCTTTCAAGGGCTGCAGCCAGTTCTATGTCAGGGTTCTGGTGGATCATATGTATGATCCGCCCCCCCATTCTGCCCGCTGCACCTGATACTATCGCTTTAACCATGACTAGTCTCCTCTCTACCTGGCGTTAGACAGGCACGTGACTGTAGATGGGTCATGAAATCAGGCCATAGTCCCTGAGTGCCTTTTCAAGTTTGTCGCGGTTTGCCTTGGACATGTTACAAAGCGGAAGCCTCATCTCTTCCTGTATCTTGCCCATCATGGCAAGGGCCGTCTTCACGGGTATGGGGTTGGTCTCATAAAACATGGCCTGGCACAGGGGAAGAAGCTTGTAATATAGGCTCCTGGTCCTCTCCACGTCTCCGTCTTCCCAGGCCTTGATCATGTCCGAGGTGTCCCTGGGCGCTATGTTTGCAACCACCGAGACTACTCCCTTGCCTCCAAGGGATAGAACAGGCAGTGTCACATTGTCATCACCAGAGAGCAGGGTGATCTTGTCGCCGGCCAACCTCACTATTTCTGCCATCTGTCCCAGGTTGCCCGATGCCTCCTTTATGGCCACCACCTCGGGAAGCTCTGCAAGGCGAGCCACCGTCTCAGGGAGCATGTTTACGCTGGTCCGGCCCGGGACATTATATAGTACTTGGGGAAGGGGCACCTCCTTGGCTATGGCCTTGTAGTGCTGGTAAAGCCCTTCCTGGGTGGGTTTGTTGTAGTAAGGGGTGACTTGCAACGTGGCATCTGCCCCTGCCTCCTTTGCGTGCCTGGTGAGCTCTATGGCCTCTGCCGTGCTGTTTCCCCCGGTCCCTGCGATCACGGGCACACGCTTTTTTACCGCCTCTATGGCAATGTCGATCACCCGCATGTGCTCATCCATGTTGAGGGTGGCCGACTCCCCCGTGGTCCCACACGGCACAATTGCGCTGGTGCCGTTTTCTATTTGAAACTCTATGAGTTCCCTGTATGCCTCCTCGTCCACCTTCCCGTCCTTAAATGGCGTAACAATTGCCACAATGGATCCCTTGAACATGACAAGACCTCCTTTCACCTCTGGGGTTCATGACTAATTATAGGGCCAGCATGGGTCAGGGCTCAGATTAGGGCCTCTTCATGGAGACGACCCCTGTAAATGATACTGGTCCCACCCTCCAGCCAGACCTCTTGGAAGTCAGGCCCTTGGCCGTCAAAGTGGATTATTAATGTCTCACCTCCCCTGGTCTTGACCTCAACGGGTGAGGCCACTAGGCCCCGCGCTGCTGCCGTGAGCGCAGATGCAATGGCCCCTGTGCCGCAGGCAAGGGTTTCGTCCTCCACGCCCCTCTCATAGGTCCGCATCCCGATGAGATGTGGACCCTGGACCTTGATAAAGTCTGCATTGGTCCCGTCGGGTGCGAATTGGGCGTGGTATCTAATGGCCCTACCTTGCTCTATAACAGGGTGTGATTCAAGGTCATCTACCTGAACCACCGCGTGCGGGACCCCGGTGTTTATGAAGTCTGCTGACACCAGGCCTTGATCAAGGGAAAGGGCAATATCTTGTCTGAGCCCACCGGGCCTTGGTATTTTCACCTTTACCACCCTACCCATGACCACGGCAGAAACCTCACCGGCCAGGGTTTCAAAGGTCATCTCGGCCCCTGCAATCCCGTTAAGGTAGGCGAATCTGGCAACACAGCGGCTGCCATTGCCGCACATCTCCGCCTCGCCGCCATCGGCATTGAAAAAACGCCACCCGAAATCAAACCTCTGGGAAGGTACCACGAATATTACGCCATCTGCTCCCACCGATTCTCTGCGCCGGCATATCCTGCTGACAAGGCGGGACATCTCTTTCTCAGGCACCTCTCCGCCCCTGTTGTCCATGACAATAAAGTCATTGCCGCTGCCGGCCATCTTCCAGAATTGAAGTTCTTTCATGTCTCTTCTATCTACATCCCCCTTGCCAAACCCTTCGCTCCAATCCTCTCCCAAGAAGCCACCCTATGGGCGGACTATTCTCGTCCATCTGGCCTCAGGCAGCCATGAAATCAGGGATGTGTTCCCCGCGTATCAGATCCTCAAAGCTTTCCCGCTCCCTTACCACATAGAAGCGGTCCTCTTTTACCATTACCTCTGCCACCCTGGGCCTGGAATTGTAATTGGATGCCATGGTAAAGCCGTAAGCCCCTGCACTCATAACTGCCAAGAGCTCCCCTGGCTCCACGATCTCCACCTCCCTGTCCTTTGCCAAGAAGTCACCCGATTCGCATATGGGCCCGACGATATCGGCCTTTATCCTTCCCCGCCCCACACGAACCACCGGCTGGATGGCATGATAGGAATTGTAAAGGCTGGGCCTGATAAGGTCATTCATGGCTGCATCCACCACAAAGAAGGTCTTTGCCCTCGAGGCCTTTCTGTAAAGGACCTTGGTGACCAGAATACCGGCATTGCCGGTGATCACCCTTCCCGGCTCCAGGATCAAGATGAGCCCTCGGCCTGCCAGCCTTTCTTTGATGGGCCCTGCGTAATCCTCGGGGTGGGGCGGCCACTCGTTCTGATAGGTGATTCCGAGCCCGCCTCCCAGGTCCAGGTATTTTATGGATATACCTTGCTCCCTTAGTCTCTCTTCCAGGTCCAGCAACCTCTCAAGAGAGGCCACAAACGGGCTCACATCTGTAAGCTGTGAGCCGATGTGGCAGGAAAGCCCAATGACTTCCAGGTTGGGGAGACCGGCTGCCCGCTTGTAGAGATCCAATGCCTGGGCCATGTCTATGCCGAACTTGTTCTCTAGGAGCCCGGTGGAGATATAGGGGTGGGTCTTGGGATCAACATCAGGGTTTACCCTGATGGAGACGGGGGCCCTTGTCCCGTGCCTTCCTGCCAGATGGTCAAGGCGCTCCATCTCCTGTTCTGACTCCACATTGAACATCAGGATCCCGGTGGCTAAGGCAAAGTTCAGATCGTCATCCGTCTTGCCCACCCCAGAAAACACGATCCTTTTAGGGCCAACACCTGCCTTCAGGGCCCGATACAGCTCTCCACCTGAGACGATATCGGCCCCTCCACCTTCCAGCGCCATGAGCCTTACCACCGCCAGATTGGAATTGGATTTGAGGGAAAAGCAGGTGAGGTGATCCAGGCCTTGGAATGCCCCATCAAATGCATGAAAGTGTTGCATGAGAGTTGCATGAGAATAAAGATAAAATGGAGTGCCCACCTCTTGGGCAATCTTTGCCACAGGCACATCCTCGCAGTAAAGCTCTTTACTAATATAGTGAAAGTGATGCATCTGCTATTTGTGTTCCTCCATTCATAGACTTAAGACCGTTCAAGCCCTAAATGGACATCCCTTGGATTCTCCATCGTCCAAAACCTTACAATTACGCATGGCTAATTCAAGCTCTGCCCTGGGTGGGGCCTTTTTTCCGCAGGCAGGGAGCAGGAGCAGGGATGCAAGAAGCGTAAGCCAGATAGCTATTTTAAGCAATTTCATAGTCCAAGTTCCTTTTTTGCCCTCTGTATCTGCATTTTGACCGACTGGTGTCCTGTTCCCCCTTCCAGGGATCTCCTCTCAATGGATCGTGAGGGTGTCAGCCACTCATACACATCTTCCTCGATGTGCCTCGAAAAACTCTGCATTTCTTCCAGGGTCAAGCCGTCAAGTTCTACGCCCTTTTCAATGGCGTGGAGCACGATCCGGCCCACCACTTCGTGGGCCTTTCTGAAGGGGACCCCTTTTCCAACCAGGTACTCTGCAAGGTCTGTGGCCACCAGATAGCCTTTGCCGGCCGCCTCTTCCATCACCTCTTTGTTGAATTCCAGGGCTCCCACCAGACTGGCCATCACCTCTAAGGAGGCCTTCAAATTGTCGGTCGTGTCAAACAACGGCTCCTTGTCTTCCTGCATGTCCTTGTTATACGTGAGGGGGAGCCCCTTCATAGTGGTGAGGAGCGAAAGAAGGTTCCCGTAAACCCTGCCCGTCTTCCCCCTCACCAACTCAGGGATATCAGGGTTCTTCTTCTGGGGCATTATGCTGCTGCCGGTTGCAAGGGCATCTGGTATGCTCACAAAGCCAAACTCCTGGCTGGACCATATGACGATTTCTTCTCCCATGCGGCTCAGGTGCATCATGGTGACGGCTGCACAGAATAGGAACTCCAGCACAAAGTCCCTATCGCTCACAGCGTCCATGCTGTTCTGTGATACCCGGGCAAAGCCCAGTTCCTGGGCCACAGCGCTCCGGTCAAGGTCAAAGGTGGTCCCTGCAAGGGCAGCGCTACCAAGGGGAAGCACATTGACCCTTTTGAGGCTGTCCTGAAATCTGGCCACATCCCTTTGTAACATCTCAAAGTAGGCCATGAGATGATGGGAGAGCAATACGGGCTGAGCCCTCTGGAGGTGGGTGTAGCCAGGAAGTATCACCCCTAGGTTCTCTTCTGCCCGTTTGACCAGGGCCTTTTGAAGTTCTCTTATAAGGGTTATTATCTGTTCGGTCTGGCCCCGCACATAGAGTCTCACATCGAGGGCCACCTGATCATTTCTGCTCCTTGCTGTGTGGAGCTTTTCACCAAGCTCTCCCACCCTTTCCACCAGTGCTCTTTCCACCAGGTGGTGGATGTCTTCATAAGGGCTGAGGTCCTGGTACCTGCCCCGTTCTATATCGCGCTGGATTTGTCCCAGGGCCTCAATGAGCCTTGCCGCTTCCTCTTCAGTAAGGATCCCCTGCTTTGCGAGCATTCGGCAGTGGGCCATGCTCCCTGCGATCTCTTCCCTGTAAAGCCTTATGTCAAATCCAATGGAGGAGTTGAAGGCCTCCAACACCTGGTCTGGCTCCTGGGTGAATCTGCCGCCCCAAAGTCTTTCGCTCATCTTAGCCTCGGCTTGCTTTCATGTCCTGAAGGAGCCTGGCCATCTTGAGCCTCAGGCCGTTCAGCCTTATAAAGCCCTCTGCATCCTTCTGGTCGTAAACCTCGTCGCCCTCAAAGGTGGCCAACTCCGGATCGTAAAGGGAGATCTCTGACCTGCGACCCACCACCATGCAGTTTCCCTTGTATAGCTTCAGCCGAACCACACCGCTGACGAACACTTGGCTCTGGTCGATGAGGGCCTGTAAGGCCTTCCTTTCAGGCGAAAACCAGTAGCCGTAATATATCATCTCAGCGTAGCGGGGGATCAAAGAGTCCCTGAGGTGCATCACCTCACGGTCCAAGGTGATGGACTCCATGGCCATGTGGGCAATTCGTAAAATGGTCCCGCCCGGTGTCTCATACACCCCCCTTGACTTCATACCCACATAGCGGTTTTCCACCAGATCAACCCTCCCTATGCCGTTTTCTCCCCCTACCCTGTTGAGGTATGCCAGGAGCTGGGCAGGAGAAAGCCTTTTGCCATCCACCGAGACGGGGTCCCCCTTTTCAAATTCGATCTCAATGTATGTGGGCCTGTCAGGGGCCTTTTCCGGGGCCACCGAGAGGACGAACATGTCCTCAGGGGGCTCTTGCCAAGGGTCCTCCAGGACTCCTCCCTCAAAGCTGATGTGAAGGAGGTTCCTGTCACTGGAGTAAGGCTTCTCTTTTGTCACAGGGACCGGGATGTTGTTGGCCCTGGCATAGGCCATGAGATCCTCGCGCCCCCTGAAGTCCCATATCCTCCAGGGTGCAATGATCTTCAAGGAAGGGTCCAAGGCCATGTAGGTGAGCTCAAAGCGCACCTGGTCATTGCCTTTTCCCGTGGCACCGTGGCTTACCGCATCAGCACCCAACTGGTGAGCTGCCTTTACCTGCCCCTTGGCTATAATGGGCCTTGCGAGGGAGGTGCCCATGAGGTAGGAAGATTCATAGATGGCATTGGCCCGCATGGCAGGCCAGACAAAGTCCCTTACAAATTCTTCTCTCAGGTCCTCCACCAGGACCTGGTCGGCCCCGGTATTCAGGGCCTTTTCCCTGATGCCTTCAAGCTCTTCCTCTCCCTGGCCCACATCTGCTGCATAGGCCACCACAGGGCACTGATATGTCTCCTTCAGCCAGCGGAGGATTACCGAGGTGTCCAACCCCCCGGAGTAGGCCAGCACTATCTTTTTTATCTCTTTGCTCACTTCTCACTCTCCCTTGAAATTCCCTTTTGATAACCCAGACCTTATTTTCCAGGGCCGGCCACCAGAAACTCCAGGAGGGCCTGGTGGAGATGCATCTTGTTCTCAGCCTGGTCAAAGACCACAGAGTTCGGGCCTTCCAGCACATCCTCTGCGATCTCCTCCCCCCTGTGGGCCGGCAGACAGTGCATCACTATTACATCAGGGTCTGCCAGATCCACCAGGGCCTGGTCCACCTGGTAAGGAGTAAACACCTTCAGCCTTTGATCCTTTTCCGCTTCCTGCCCCATGCTGGCCCATACATCCGTATTTATAACATGGGCCCCACGGGCAGCCTCTCTGGGATCTTCAACCACTTGGACACTCTCCCCTGCCCACTCAACCATATCCGTGCCAGGGTGATAGCCCGGCGGGCAGGCCAAGACCAGCCTGAATCCCAGAATACCTGCTGCATTTATCCAGGAGCGGGCCACATTGTTGCCATCCCCTATCCAAGCGATCTTCAATCCGTTGAGCTCCTTTTTCTTTTCCACCACTGTCATCAAATCACTCAGTACCTGGCAGGGGTGGTATTGATCTGTGAGGGCATTAATAACCGGGATGCTGCACCATCGCGCCATCTCCTCCACCGTGGACTGGGCAAAGGTGCGGACGGCCAGGGCATCCAGATAACGGGAAAGGACCCGGGAAGTGTCCTTTATGGGCTCGTCCCGCGACATCTGGGTGTCGGCCTTTCCCAGGAAAAGGGTGTTGCCCCCGAGGCGAAACATGGCCACCTCAAAGGAGACCCTGGTGCGGGTGGAGGGCTTGTCAAAAACAAGCCCGAGGGTCTTGCCTCGCAACCGAGAGGATGTCTGGCCTCCGAGGCCCTTGATCTCCAGGGCCCTCTCTATGAGCCCCAGGATCTCTTCCTTGGTCAAATCCCTTATGGTAAGGAGGTGTCTGCTCATTTCACGTCTCACACTTTGCGTCTTACGTTTCACATCTTACGTCTCACGCTCTTTCGTCTTGAATCCCTTCAAAAATATGGTCCAAGGCCTCCACCAGTTGGTCTATGTGGTGGCGCTCCACGATAAGAGGGGGTAGGAAGCGAAGGACCTTGTCCTGGGTGCAGTTGATTAAAAAACCTTGTTCCATGCACTTCTTGACCACCCGGGCCCCGTCGAGCTCCAGTTCCATACCAAGGATGAGCCCCAGGCCCCTCACTTCCTTTATAAAACCATATTTTTCCTTGAGCCCAAGCAGCCTCTCTTTCAGGTAGCTCCCCATCTTCCTGCAGTTTTCCATGATTCCTTCTTCCAGCAGGGTCCTGAGCACTGCAGTGGCAACGGCTGTCACCAGGGGGGTTCCTCCAAAGGTGCTGGCATGGGATCCCGGCCCAAATGCAGGAGCTAGCCTCTCCTTGGCCAGCATGGCACCTATAGGGAGCCCGTTTGCAAGGGCCTTTGCCAGGGTCATTATGTCAGGTTCAATACCGTAGTGCTCATGGGCAAACAGCCTGCCTGTCCTGCCCATCCCCACCTGCACCTCGTCAAGTATCACTAAAATTCCTTTTTGATCACAAAGGGTGCGCACCTTTTTAAGATAGTCGTCCGAGGGCATTATCACCCCGCCTTCGCCCTGTATGGGCTCCAGCATCACTGCGCAGACACTTTGATCCACCGCCCCCTCAAGGGCTGCCAGATCATTGAAGGGCACAAACTTGAACCCATCAACAAGGGGATCAAACCCCTTTTTGATCTTTTCCTGGCCGGTGGCAGTGAGGGTGGCCATGGTTCTGCCGTGAAACGAGTTCTCCATACAGATGATCCTGTAGGCCTGGGGGCCCAAGGCCTCCTTGGCCCACTTGCGGGCAAGCTTTATGGCCGCCTCATTGGCCTCTGCCCCGCTGTTTGCAAAAAACACCCTGTCGGCAAATGAGTTTTCCACCAACAACTGGGCAAGCTCTGTCTGGGGGATGGTGTAATATAGGTTGGACACATGCACCAGCTTCTTGGACTGCTCCTCCAGGGCTCTCGTCACCACCTCAGCGCTGTGCCCAAGGGCGCAAACCGCCAGCCCCCCCACGAAATCAAGATAATTCTTCCCCTCCTCATCCCAGACCGTACAACCCTTGCCCCGCACAAGGGTTATGGGAAACCTCCCATAGGTCTGAAACATGTACCTGTCTGCCCGCTCAATTGTGGTCTCTGCCATGTCAAATCTCACCCTTTTATTAATTCTGTTCCGATCCCTCCCTTGGTAAAAATTTCCAGGAGGATGGCGTGCTCTTTCCGCCCGTCTATGATGTGGGCCTTCCTCACTCCCCGCGAAAGGGCCTCCAGGCAACAGTTCACCTTGGGTATCATGCCCCCCTTTATCACCCCTTCATCCATGAGGGCCCTTGCCTCGGATGTGGTCATGGAGGATATGAGCTTTCCGTCTGCATCCAGCACACCTTCGGTGTCGGTGAGCAGGATGAGCTTTCGGGCTTTGAGGGCCGAGGCAATGCTCCCTGCCACAAGGTCGGCGTTTATGTTGTATGTCTCACCCTGCTCGCCTGCACCCACAGGGGCTATCACAGGGATAAAGCCTCTTTCAACCAGGGTTTCCAGCACCTCGGTCTCAATGGAGGTAATCTCCCCCACCATGCCTATGTCAATGATTTCCGGCGGCTGGTCTGCTTCCCGTTTTTTCAGGTACTTCATCTTCCTGGCCGTGATGAGCCTGCCATCTTTTCCAGAGAGCCCCACGGCCTTGCCACCGTTTTGGTTTATGAGGTTTACTATCTCCTTGTTAACGCTCCCGGCCAGCACCATCTCCACCACGTCCATGGTCTGCTGGTCGGTGACCCTCATGCCGTCCACAAACTCTGACTCAATGGAGAGCTTTTTTAGAAATTCTCCTATCTGGGGTCCTCCCCCATGTATCACCACGGGATTCAAGCCCACATACTTCATGAGAATGATGTCCAGGGCAAAGTTCTGCTTCAGGTGGGGGTCCACCATGGCATGGCCCCCGTATTTGATCACCATGGTGGCCTGGTTGAATTTTTGAATAAATGGAAGGGCCTCAATGAGGACCTTTGCCCGCTCGGTGTCAGTGATCATAAGATATACCTGCTCAAGTTTTCGTCTTCCAGGATGTCTTTTAGCTTTTCTGCCACGTAGTGCTTTGTAATGTGTACGGTCTTGTCTGCCATATCAGGCGCATCAAAGGATATTTCATCCAGGAGTTTTTCCATCACGGTCTGGAGTCTTCGCGCCCCGATGTTTTCTGTCCGTTCATTTACCCTGCTGGCAATGAGGGCGATCTCCTCAATGGCCTCGTGGTCAAATACCAGGTCCACCCCTTCGGTGGCAAGGAGGGCCTTGTACTGGGTAATGAGGGCGTTTTTTGGCTCTGTGAGGATCCGGACAAAATCTGCTGTGCTAAGAGAGCTGAGCTCCACCCGTATGGGAAAGCGGCCCTGAAGCTCGGGCAGAAGGTCGGAGGGTTTACTGATGTTAAAGGCCCCTGCAGCGATGAACAGGATGTGGTCGGTTCGAACCATCCCGTACTTGGTGAGCACGGTGGAGCCCTCCACAATGGGAAGCAGGTCTCGCTGCACCCCCTCGCGGGATACATCAGGGCCGTAACGTGACTCTGCCCCTGCTATCTTGTCCAGTTCGTCCAGGAATATTATGCCGTTTTGCTCGGTCATGCGGATGGCCTTCTCTATGACCTTGTCCATGTCGATCAGCTTCTGGCTCTCCTCCTGGGACAATATCTCAATGGCCTCCGGGACCTTCACCCGCCTCCTCTTCTTGCGGCCAGGGAATATGTTGCCAAACATCTCCTTGAGGCTCAGCTCCATCTCCTCTAGACCTGCGGTGGTAAATATCTCCACCATGGGCACGCTCTTGTTGCTGACCTCCAGTTCCACATAACGCTCGTCCAGCTTTCCGTCCCTCAGCATCCTGCGAAGCTTTTCCCTGGTGGAGCTCTGATCCGACCTCCCCGAGCGCACCACCTCAAGGACCTTTTCCCCTTCTTCGGCCTCCTTTGCCTCCTCTTTCCTCTTGGGCAGCAGGATGTCCAGCAACCTCTCTTCTGCCAGTTCCTCGGCCTTTTCTTTTACCTTTTCCTGTTCCTCCTTCTTGGCCATGTTGACGGCCAATTCCGTGAGGTCCCTTATCATGGACTCCACATCCCTTCCCACATAGCCCACCTCGGTGAACTTGGTGGCCTCCACCTTGAGGAAAGGAGAATTGGCAAGGCGGGCCAGGCGCCTTGCAATCTCGGTCTTTCCCACGCCCGTGGGCCCTATCATGATGATGTTCTTGGGCGCAATCTCGTCGCGAAGCTCAGGGGCCACTTGCTGCCTCCGCCACCTGTTCCTGAGGGCAATGGCTACAGAGCGCTTGGCCTGCTTTTGGCCCACGATGTATTTGTCAAGTTCCGAGACGATCTCCCTCGGGGTGAGCACCTTCATGAAGTCTTCTCTTTCCTCCATATCTCACATCCCACGCTTCACATCTGACGTCTTACGTCTTACGTTTCACACCGCCCACCAAAAATCACTTAAGCTCTGTCACCACTATCTCCTCGTTGGTGTATAGACAGATGGAAGCAGCTATCTTCATGGCCTCCCGGGCTATCTCGGCTGCATCCAATCCCGAGTGGGCAACCAGGGCCTTGGCTGCTGCCAGGGCATAGGGACCTCCTGAGCCTATGGCGGCCACTGCCTCATCGGGCTCGATCACATCTCCTGTACCAGAGATTATGAGGGTGTGCTCCTTGTCCATGGCAAGCAGCAGGGCCTCCAGCCTTCTCAAGATCTTGTCGGTGCGCCAGTCCTTGGCAAGCTCCACCGCGGCCCGAACCAGGTTGCCGTTAAAAGATTCGAGCTTTCCCTCGAGCTTCTCGAACAAGTTGAAGGCATCTGCTGCGGCCCCTGAAAAGCCCACCAAGACCTTGTCCTGGTACATGGGGCGCACCTTGGTGGCCTTATGCTTCATGATGGTCTCACCCAGGCTCACCTGGCCGTCTCCTGCCATGACGGAACGGCCATCCTTTCTCACCGCCAGAATCGTGGTTGACCTGATCTGGTCCATATCTAGCCCGTTACCTCACTTGCTTCTGGGATGAGCCCTGTCATACACCTCCATGAGCCTGTCAAGGGTCACGTGGGTGTATTTCTGGGTAGTGCTGAGGCTTTCGTGTCCCAGGAGTTCCTGGACCGAGCGAAGATCCGCACCTCCTTCCAGGAGGTGGGTGGCAAATGTGTGTCGCATGGCATGAGGGCTCACTTCATGGCCCAGTCCCACCAGCGAGGCGTAGCGTTTTACAATCCGCGCTATGCTCCTGGTGCTCAGCCTCTCACCCCGATAATTTACGAAAAGGGGGCTGTCACCACCCCCCTGATTTGCCTTTCTCCTCAAGGGCCCTGTAGCCTCCAGATATACCTTGATGGCCTCCAGTGCGTGCCTTCCTATGGGGACCAGCCTCTCCTTGCCCCCCTTCCCCGCCACACGGACCAGTCGCTCATTGAAGTCCAGGTCGGAGATGTTCAGCAGGTGAAGCTCGTTTGCCCTGAGCCCGCAGGAGTAAAAAGTCTCCAGGATTGCCAGGTCCCGGAGTCCAAAGGGCCTGTTTTTGTCTGGCTGGTCCAGCATGCCAAAGACCTGATCCACTGTGAGATAGATCGGGACAGGGCGCCTTACCTTGGGGGTTGCCACTTCCTGGGCAGGATTGTTGCTTACAATGCCGGCAGCTTCCATATACCTATAAAAGGAACGAAGTGATGAGAGCTTCCTTGAGATGGTGGATCGCTCACATCGCTCGTGCAGCCTTCCCACAAATTCTCTCAGCAGCACAGGCCCCACCTGGGAAAAGAACACCCCGGCCCCTGCATCTTGCCCTATGGCCCCCCTCTGGCTAAGGAACTCCATGAATTGCTCCAGGTCCTTTCTATAGCTCCTGAGGGTGTGCCAAGAATACCCTCTTTCATTTCGGAGGTGATTCAGGAATCTTTGGAGTGCCTCTTCCGGGGTCAAATGATAAGTCTTTTGGTCCAAGCCCTTACCCTTTTTAGGAGCCGCAATTCCGTTATGATCAATAAAATTAAAAATTTATAATTTACCATATCCTACGGCATTGGCAATGGAAAAATTGGACTCCATCTTTTGCACTCCTTACACCGCCTCTCAAATGGGGGGCGATGGGGAGAGCTTGTTTCCCAATTCTTGGCTTGACTTTATTTTTTCTGTTACGGTAAGTTTTCAATTTCAGTTTTCCTTACTTAAGGGGCTTTGCCCGGGCAGGAGAGTCCTCAAGAAAAATCGTCTTTTAGGAGAAGTCATTATGGAGAGAAAGCCCGAAAACCTGAGAAATGTGGCACTCATTGCACACGGGGGATCCGGAAAGACATCCCTTGGCGAAGCTATTCTGTTCAATGCAAAGGCCACAACCAGGCTGTGCAAGGTGGATGACGGAACTTCCAATTTTGACTTTGAGCCCGAGGAGGTGGCACGAAAAATATCCATAAGCACGGCCATTCATCAATGCGAGTGGAAAAAATCCATCATAAATATCATAGACACACCTGGTGACGATAATTTTCTCTCCGATACCAGACTCTCTTTGCAGGCAGCCGACGGCGTGGTGCTGCTCGTGGACGCCACCTCAGGCGTAAAGGTGGGCACCGAAAAGGTATGGACCTTTGCCGGAGAACAACAGCTCCCAAAGATCCTGTTTATAAACAAGCTGGACAGGGAAAGGGCCGACTTTTACAAGACCGTGGAGCAAATCTCACAGACCTTTGAGGTAAATGTAACGCCTGTGTTTCTCCCCATTGGCAAGGAGGCCGATTTTTCAGGCGTGGTGGACCTCATAAGGATGAAGGTCTACCTCTACCAAAAGGACGGAAGTGGAAAGTTCGAGACCGCCGACATACCTGCTGACATGGAAGATGAGGCGGCCGAGTGGCGCGAGAAGATGATAGAAAATATCGTAGAGGCAGACGACGAGCTCATGGAAAAATACCTCGAAGGTGAAGAACTCTCCGCTCAGGACCTGGAAAGCACTTTCTCCAAGGGGATAAAGGAGGGAATAGTCATCCCCGTGGCCTGTGGTTCTGCCACCCTGAATATAGGCGTGGTTCAACTCATGAACCTGGTGGTGGAAGGGCTCCCTTCACCAGTCGAACGACCACCTAAAAAGGGCAAAAGGCCGGGCGGAGGCGAGGAGGTGGAAAGGCCACCCCTTCCAGATGCCCCGTTCTCCTCCCTTGTCTTCAAGACAGTGGCAGACCCCTTTGCAGGAAAGCTTACGCTCCTTAGGGTCTTCTCTGGTGTGCTCAAGTCTGACTCCACGGTTTACAATTCCACCAGGGATGTAAAGGAGAGATTCGGACAACTGTTCCTTCTGGAAGGGAAAAAACAACAGCCTGTGGAGCAGGCAGGCCCTGGTAACATCGTGGCCATTGCCAAGTTGAAGGAGACGGTCACAGGCGACACACTGTGTGATGAGGCCGACCCGGTTGTGTTTGAACCTGTGGAGCCCCTTCCCTCTGTAATCTCGTATGCCGTTGAGGCCAAGGTAAAGGGCAGTGAGGACAAGGTCTTCACCTCGCTTGCCAAGCTGGTGGAAGAAGACCCTGCGCTGAGGCTTGATCGAGACCAGGCCACATCAGAGATCGTGCTATCAGGTGTGGGGCAAATTCATTTGGAGGCCACCTGCGACAAGTTGAAGAGAAAGTTCGGCGTGGAGGTGAATCTCAAGCCCGTCAAGGTGCCTTACCGGGAGACCATAAAGAAACCGGTCCAAAAGGTGATTTACAGGCACAAGAAACAGACCGGCGGGCGGGGGCAGTTTGCAGAAGTCCACTTTGACGTAACCCCCCTTGAAAGGGGAGCAGGGTTTGAATTTGAAGAGGCCTTAGTGGGAATGAATGTCCCCAGGAACTTTGTCCCTGCAGTGGAAAAGGGCATCCAGGAGGCCCTCCAGAGCGGTATCCTGGCAGGCTATCCTGTAGTAGATTTAAAGGTCCGTTTTTTTGACGGAAAGTCCCACGAGGTGGACTCCTCTGAGATGGCCTTCAAGATTGCCGCCAGCATGTGCCTGAAAAAGGCGCTCCAAGAGGCTAATCCCGTGCTGCTGGAACCCATCATGAAGATGGAGATCCAGGTCCCGGAAGAAGTGATGGGGGATGTGATAGGCGACCTTAACGGCCGAAGGGGCAGGGTTCTGGGCATGGAGAGCAAGGGCCGCTACCAGGTGATAAAGGCCCAGGCCCCCATGGCAGAGGTGCTTCAATACGCCCTGGATCTGAATTCCATGACAGGAGGCCGCGGAACCTTTTCCATGGAGTTTTCCCATTACGAAGAAGTGCCAGCCCAACTGGCTGAAAAGGTGATAGCAGCTTCCAAGGAAGAATCTTAGACACATCCTCAAGGGTGTGCTCATGGGTGGAAGATGGACCGACCACAAAAGGCCTTTAGCGCAGGTGTTTTGACCGTGAGCGACAAGGGCGCTGCGGGCCAAAGGGAAGACGAAAGCGGTCGGGTGGTGGAAGGGCTCCTGAAGGGGGCAGGCTTTGAGATAGTAAAGAGCGCCATAGTCCCTGACGAGCAAGAACAAATTGAGCGAATCCTCGTTGAGTGGTCAGATGATGAGGGCCTGGCCCTCATAGTCACCACCGGGGGCACGGGTCTCACCCCCAGGGATGTCACCCCACAGGCCACCAAGGCGGTAATAGACTATGAAGTGCCCGGCATGGCAGAGGCCATGCGCTCAGAGAGCCTGAAAAAGACACCGCATGCAATGCTCTCGCGGGCGGTTGTAGGGGTGCGGGGGCACACCCTTATTGTGAATCTCCCTGGAAGCCCACGGGCGGCCAGGGAAAATTTGAGCGTGGTGATACCGGCCCTCTCACACGGGCTCTCAAAGCTTGCAGGTGACCCCACCGAATGCGCCACCTGAAAGACCTGGACATCCAAAGCAATCTTGGCACTCGAATCACTTGCAGATACTTTAGCAAAAAATCATCATATTCCCTTCCTGGCTGACGCCAAGCAGAATGGAAAAGAGGTGGTCTAGAGAGTAATGAAGGGATTTTTCAATCAGTATATCTTGGTGGATCTGGGAAAAAGAAGTTTCCAGGTGGTAGGTCTGGACGATGGCCTCTTGAAAGGCTATCTGGGAGGCAAAGGCCTTTCCACCCGCCTCCTCCTTGAACACACCAGCCAGGGCCTTGACCCCCTTGGTCCCGAAAACTGCCTGATCTTTGCCACTGGTCCTGCCTCAGGAACACCTGTGTGGGGTTCGTGCAGGTATGGGGTTTACACCAAGTCCCCCCAGACCGGATTTTACTCAGAGTCCTACTCCGGGGGCACGGTGGGCGATTTCATAACAAAGACCGGCTTTGACGCCATAGTGATAAAGGGGAGATCAAGTGAGCCTTTGTGGCTGGAGGTAACCCATGAAGGGGCCAAGTTTCATTCTGCCTCTGGACTCTGGGGCCTTGATACCCATGAGGCCGAAGAAGAGGTCAAAGGGGTTGTGCGTGAAACCAATCCCTCAAGGCCCAATAGCGGTGTTGTGGTGATAGGCCCTGCAGGGGAGAACTTGGTTGCCTTTGCCGTGGTGGAAAACGACAAGTGGCGCTCCGCAGGGCGGACCGGAGTCGGGGCGGTAATGGGAAGCAAACGGATCAAGGCCATTGCCTTCTGGGGCTCCAGCAAAAGGGAGATTGCAGACCCCGGGCTAGTAAAGGCCTTTTCGCGCCAGATCTCCGAGAGAGGAAAGGAGGACCCCGGGGTAAAGGCTTACAAGAGCATGGGTACACCCATGCTTGTGAAGATAATGAACCAGGCGGGGGGATTCCCTACCAGGTACTGGCAAAAGGGCTCCTTTGAGAGGTGGGAGAAGATCAGCGCGGAGGCCCTCCATCAGAGGTGCGAGGTAAGGCCCCATGCCTGTCTCAAGTGCTTTATTGCCTGCGGTAGGATGACTACCGTTAGGGAGGGGCGCCACAAGGGGCTCAGGATAGAGGGGCCTGAATACGAGACCATTTACGCCTTTGGGGGGCTCTGCGAGGTGGATGAGATAGAAGAGATTATCTTTTTAAATGACATTTGCGATCGCCTGGGGATGGATACCATTTCCTCGGGAAACCTGGTAGCCTTTGCCATTGAGGCATCCAGGAGAGGAAAGATTGCATTAAAGCTGGACTATGGAGACGTGGATGGGATTGCTAAACTTCTTCAGGAGATTGCATTCAGGCGGGGAGTGGGGGAGGTGCTGGCCCAAGGAATTAGGCATGCTGCCAAAGAGTGGGGCATGGAAGAGTATGCCATCCATGTAAAGGGGCTTGAGCCCGCAGGCTATGACCCCAGGGTACTGAAAGGCATGGGCCTTGCCTATGGCACCTCTGACAGGGGTGCATGCCACCTCAGGGCAACCTTTTACAAGCCCGAGCTATCAGGCATGATTGACCCCGACAAGATCCGGGGCAAGGCGAAGATGTTCGTTGAGTGGGAGGATCGGCTTACCATATTTGACACCCTCATTCTTTGCAGGTTTTTCAGGGACATGTATCAGTGGGAAGAGCTTGCAACCATCATAAGGGGCACCACCGGCCTGGATCTGGACAGGGAGGCCATGAGGGCCATTTCGGCCAATGTGACAAATGCCACGCGCACCTTCAACCTCCGCGAAGGGCTCAGGCCTGAAGACGACCGCCTTCCTTCCAGATTTCACCGCGAAGCCATCGGCCCAGGGAAGGTCATCACCCAGGAGGAGATGGCTGTTCTTTTGAGGGAATACTACGAGGCCCGGGGTTGGGATGAAAAGGGCATCCCGCCTCAATCAACCCACTGAACCAACATTATCCAAGATAAGAAGGCAGGCGGGAGGGAGGGATTTCCTTGAGGCGTGGCAAGCCCTTATCTTTTGCAGACAATATCGGGGAACTCAGAGGCCAATCAATGCCTAGATCAGGGTCTGACCAGATAATTCCGCCATCATCTTCAGGGAAGTAGTACTCGTCACACTTGTAAATCACCACCGCGGTATCACTCAGCACGCAAAAGCCGTGGGCAAAGCCCTTTGGGATATATAATTGCCTGTGGTTTTCGCTGGAAAGCACCACAGAGGTCCACTTGCCAAAGGTGGGGGAGCCATCCCGTATGTCCACTGCCACATCAAAGATCTCGCCATGGACCACGAAGACCAGCTTGGCCTGTTGATGGGGATACTGGTAGTGGAGGCCTCGAAGCACGCCTTTCTGGGAAAAGGAGAGATTGTCCTGGACGAACTGCACCTTGATACCCGCCTCCTGGTATCTTTCTTTTTGAAACGCCTCCGAGAAGTATCCTCGCTGATCCCCAAACACTTCAGGCTCTATCACAATCACGTCACTCAGAACTTGGCTAGGCCACACCTTCATCAATCCCCCTCCACAAACCTCACTTCTCACGTCTCACGTCTTTCCCTTCACATCTTACATCTCACGCTCCAAAAGATTCATCAAGTACTGGCCATAGCCGTTCTTTACCAGCGGCTTGGCCAGGGCCTCTAGTTGAGTTGCATCAATGTAGCCCAGCCTGTAAGCTATCTCTTCCACGCACGAGACCATCAGGGCCTGCCTCTCTTCTATGACCCGGATGAAGTTTGAGGCCTGCATCAGGCTCTCATGGGTCCCCGTGTCAAGCCAGGCAATCCCACGGCCGAGTTTTTCCACCCGCAACTCTCCCATCTCCAGGTATGCCTTGTTTACATCCGTAATCTCAAGCTCGCCCCTGGCAGAGGGCTTGAGGCCCGAAGCGATGTCCAACACCCTGTTATCATAAAAGTAGAGGCCTGTGACCGCATAGTTGGACCTCGGTTTACGGGGCTTTTCCTCTATGTCAACGGCCCTACCCTGCTCATCAAAGGTAACCACACCATAGCGCTCCGGATCCTTCACCCAGTAGCCGAACACCGTGGCCCCCCTTTCCATGGCTGCAGCGCGCCTCAACTTCTCCGGAAGTCCGTGGCCATAAAATATGTTGTCGCCTAGTATCATGCAAACGGAATCGCTTCCCACAAACTTACGGCCGATTATAAAGGCCTGGGCCAGTCCCTCGGGTCTGGGCTGCTCAGCGTAGCTGAAGCTTAGGCCCCATTGAGATCCATCCCCGAGCAACTTTCTGAAAAGAGGCAAGTCATGTGGCGTTGAAATTATCAGAATATCTCTCAATCCGGCCAGCATCAGCACAGAAAGAGGATAGTAAATCATAGGTTTGTTATAAACAGGCAAAAGCTGTTTACTTACCACAGTCGTTATCGGGTAAAGCCTCGTTCCACTTCCCCCTGCCAGTATGATCCCTTTCATTTCTAGTCTCCTATCTCACATCACACCATTCTTTCTTCACGCTCCTCATATTGCCGAGCAATCCACTCCCTATACTCCCCACTCTTCACCGATTCCACCCACTCGGGATTGTCCAGGTACCACTGGATGGTCTTCCTCAACCCGGTCTCAAGAGACTCCCTTGGCCGCCAGCCCAATTCCCTCTCCACCTTGGAGCAATCAATGGCGTAGCGGCGGTCATGCCCTGGCCGGTCTTTCACAAAGGTTATCAGGGTGCTGTGGGGGCAGCCGGGGGACTCCGGCACCATCTCGTCCAGGAGGGTGCAGATGGTTTTCACCAGATCCAGGTTGGCCTTCTCGCACCTGCCCCCAATGTTATAAGTCTCTCCCAGCTTACCCCTTTCCAGCACTATCTGCAGGGCCTCGCAGTGGTCTTCCACATAAAGCCAGTCCCTCACATTGAGCCCGTCTCCGTAAATGGGGAGCCTCTTTCCCTCGATGGCATTCAGTATCACGAGGGGGATGAGCTTTTCAGGGAACTGGCGGGGTCCGTAATTGTTGGAGCAATTGGTAATCAAGGTGGGGATGCCATAGGTGTGGTGATAGGCCCGAACCAGGTGATCGCTTGCAGCCTTGGAGGCAGAATATGGGCTGTTGGGTGCATAAGGGGTCTCCTCGCAAAAGGCCGGGTCCTCTGGACCAAGTGAGCCGTATACCTCATCGGTTGAGACATGAAGGAACCTGAAGTTTCCTTTTTGCGTATCCGAGAGTCCTGACCAGTAACGCCTCACCTCCTCCAGCAGGTGAAAGGTCCCCACAACATTGGTCTGGATAAAGTCTTCTGGCCCGTCAATGGAGCGGTCCACGTGGGATTCGGCGGCAAAGTTTATGACAGCATCGGGCCTGTATTTTTCCAGGATATCTCGGACCAGCTTCCTGTCACCAATGTCTCCGCGGACGAAGATGTGCTCCGGGTCACCCTCCAGAGACTTGAGATTCAAGAGGTTTCCTGCATAGGTGAGAAGGTCCAGGTTCACGATTCTGGCACTCCCTGCCTGCCTCTGCATCAATACAAAATTACTTCCTATAAACCCGGCTCCCCCTGTTACAAGATAGGTTTTCATTTTCTAGACCCTGGATCTCTTTGGAGGTTTCTTATCAAGTGGTAGCAATAGAAACCCCTTTTGTGCTAATTTCCTCCAAGAAGAGGCTCAATCTTTATTTTCGGTTCAACTTCTCTGAAATCAAGCACTTTAACCCAAGAGCGGGCTGATTTCCACATGCAATTTTGACCCGTGACGCTTGGCGGCAATAATTAGCCAACAACAGATGATTCAAAAGGAGTGCCAAAAAGACTTAGATGCCCGTGGGGAGCAACTCCTGCTATCGGTGGTGGTCCCTGTTCACAATGAGGCTTCAAACATCGGGCCACTGGTCTCTGAGATACGGGAGGCGCTGGAGGGGCG
>JALVMN010000367.1:0-19398 GCA_027027005.1 Desulfobacterales bacterium
CTCTTGAGTACAGCTATCCATTCCTCGTTACCGAGTACTCCATCCGCCGGGGCACAGGGGGAGCTGGGCGGCACATGGGCGGGAATGGCATTGTAAGGGAGGTCCTGCTGCTGGCTGACTCTGAGGTAACCGTGCTTTCCGAGAGGAGACGGAGGCCTCCATACGGGCTATTCGGCGGGGAGCCCGGGGCAGTGGGAAAAAACATCATCATAAGGGAAGGGAAGCCCCATGAGATGGGAGGCAAGTTTTCTGTCTCTCTGAAAAAGGGTGACAGATTGAGGATGGAGACCCCGGGAGGAGGAGGCTATGGACCGCCTGAGAGATGAGGTCAGGCTCCGGCCACCTTTTCGGCACTCTCCCTGATAATGTCCCATGCCTTTCTCACATGATCCTCGCGGGTGGTCCTTTGGCCTATGGCCATCCGGATGGTGTATTTCCCCCCGAGGGATGTGTGCGTGAGAAAAACACGACCACTGCTGTTAACCTGTTCAATGATCTTTTCATTTATTTGATCCAATCGATCATCAGGCCTTCCGTCGTTGAACCTGAAGCAGACCAAGCTGAAGTTAACCGGGGCCATCAACTCAAAGCGGGGGTCCTCTTCCACGAATCCTTTAAAAAGCTGGGCCAGCCTGAGGTGCTCCCTTATCATCTCGCGCAGGCCTTCAACCCCATAGGTGCGAATCACGAACCACAGCTTCAATGCCCTGAAACGCCTTCCCAACTGAATACCCCAGTCCCTGAAATTCTTTACCTTTGCATCTACACCCGTCTTGAGGTACTCGGGGTGTATCTCAAAGGTCCTGATGAGGAGGCCAGGGTCTTTTACAAAATAGGCAGAGCAGTCAAAATTGGTGAACATCCACTTGTGGGGATTGAACACAAAGGAATCCATGTGCTCGGCCCCTCTGAGAATCTCCCTTTTCTCCGGCAGTATTGCGGCGGTCCCTGCAAAGGCCGCGTCCACATGCAGCCACACCTGATGGCGGCTGCATATCTCACCGATGGGCTCAAGGGGGTCCACTGCCGTGGAAGATGTGGTCCCGATGGTTGCCACCACACAGGTGGGCTTAAACCCTTGGGCCTTGTCCTCTAGGATGGCCTCCTCAAGTTTGTGAGGGATCATGGCAAAGCAGTCGTCAGTGGGGATATAGCGCAAATATTCCTTGCCAAAGCCTGCAATCTTTACATCCTTTTCAATGCTTGAGTGGGTCTCTTGGGAGGCATAGACGGTGAGGGGTTCTCTGAGGCCTTTGAGATTGGATTGAAACCCGGTGGCCCTTTCCCTTGCGGTGAGGAGCGCACAGAGTGTAGCCGTGGAGGCAGTGTCCTGGATGCACCCCTCCATGCCTTCAGGGAGCCCGAGCATTTTTTTTAGCCACTCCATGACCACCTCTTCCAGTTCAGCGGCGGCAGGGGAGGTTTGCCAAATCATGCACTGGGCCCCGATGCCTGCTGTGAGAAGCTCTGCAAGCACAGAAGGGGGGCTGTTATTGGCCGGGAAATAGGCAAACCACCCCGGGTGTTGCCAGTGGGTTATTCCAGGCAGGATGATGTCCTGGAAGTCCTTGAAAATAAGTTCCATGGCCTCACCCTTCTCAGGAGGGGAGGAAGGGATTTGATTTTTTATCCAGCCTGGCTCCACCCTGGATTTGACCGGATATTTTTCCACCTGCTCAAGGTATTCCACCACCCAGTCCACGAACTTGTATCCAAACCCCCGAAACAGCTCCTTATCCATACTCCCTCCACTATTTTTTGAATTTTTTGGATGGAACGGGGACCTCCTCAGGAAGAGGAGAGTACTTTCCGCTCTCCAACTTGTAAGGGACAGGGGCAAGGTACTTCCCGATCTCTCCGCGCTCTGCAATCCTCCAGAGTCTTCCGGTCCAGGTATCCAGCATGTATTGGTCTTTTGGCGAATCAGAGATCTGTCCGAACACAAACCTTCCCCTTGGGGAAGAGAGACATTGGAAATGGTCTTCCTCCACGGCTTGGGGACTCATGAAGCCGATGGGTTGAGCCCAAGGGGAGGGGAGCCCAAGGGGACCCAGTAAGATGGCCACCATGACAAGGCCCAACAGGGCATTCCACTTCATGAAATTTCCCCCTTTCCGATTATCATTTGGATGTTACACTAACGGCCCAGGAATCCCTTGGCCTTTTCTTTGAGTTCATCTACGGTTTTCTTGCCTTCAGAGGATAGGTCTTTTGCCTTTTGTTCCAGCTTCTCTGCCTCTTGTTTACCCTTGCTCACCGCCTCTTTGGCCTTATCCTCTATTTTTTGGACATCCGCGCCCAGGGCCTTCAACTGCTCTTTGATGGAGTTTGCAAACTCAGGTGACCTCAGCTTTGTGTACAGGGCATTGAGTATCTTTTCCGCGGCTTTGGCCATGCTCTCGCCACCCTCTTTTTTGCCGATGTCATTCAAATGAATCTCAGGGAGGGAGGCGGTCACGGCCTTTTGGCCCAGGCCTGCAACAGATGCCAGGAGTTTCACCTTTGCACCGGTTATGAGAAGGTCCTTTATGATTACCTTTTTGCCGGGACCTTCTTTTGGAACCTTTTCCTCCTTGGGGGCTGGTTTGGCAGGGCCCTGGACATTCTGCAAGATGGCCTGGAAATTATCACCCTTGGCAGTTCTCTCATATGTAATGCTGGGTTGCTTGATCACAATGCGGTTGATCACTATCACATTGCTGGCAATGCTTTTCTTGTCCAGATTTACATAAATGGAGTCCACCCTCATTGCCTCTGGTGCACTGAAGCCCTTTGGATTGCCCAGGAAAAACCCCTCAATGGTGGCCTCCGAAGAAAATATGGACACATCCACGTCATCCACATGGAGCTTTGTCTTGGTGATGCCAGGGCCGTAGGTGTTTATGGCCTTCTTTATTATGGGCCCCAAATTTGTAAGTCCAATTATCAAGGCCACAATTATTAGAACCACTATGCCCCCTACCCCTATCAATAACCATTTTTTCATGTTCTCCCTCCTCTTCACTTAGTCTCAGATTATGTGTGGGCTTCATAGTAGCACGCCGGCCCTTGTTTTGCAGCAACAATAAGGTTATAAAGTGAGGCAAATAGCAAGGGCCGCCTTTCAGAAAAAAGGCCTGTGAGGATATGACAATGGAGAGTCCTGACAAGCGTTGGGCAAGAATCCTGGCAGAATATTTGGGAAAATTCAGGATAGAGCTTCCGCGCTTTCCGCTGGTACTTGATGTGGGCTGTGGGAATGCGGCCGTGTGGAATTATCTGGGGGTGGCAGAGTATCTCAAGGACAAAGGACTGGGGATGCCCCATTACATTGCTGTTGATAAGGAAGAGGCGGCCTTTCAAAAGGCCAAGTCACAACTGGGCGAGCTCGTGACCTTCTTGGCCTGCGACGCCCAGACCCTAAGTGACTATGTCAAAGGCTCGTTTCACCTGGCCCTTTGTACCCATCCTGATCTTACCACTTCTCCACAGGGCCCCAAGATGTGGCAGCGCGTATTCACGGAAGTGGCTGGCCTCCTTGATCCCAGGGGGTGCCTTGTGGTAACCAGCTTTTGGGTTCAGGACCACATTCCACTCCAGGTGGCGGTGGATAGAGCAGGCCTCAGGATTCTCTATAGCGGGACCAACATATTCCCTGGCAGGATCTTTGACAGGGCCTCAGATGGAGAACCGCTCCAGTATGACAAATATATCCTTTTGGCCAGGAAGCTCTCCGGGCCTGAGGGCTGATGGCTGGAGGTTTGCTGGCCCTTGGGATTTTGTGGGTATGGAAGTGAGCATGACTAACCAAGAGTCTGAGAGGAGCAAAACACTTGATGCGGGACATTACCGTGGCGGCCGTTTGTATGCATTCTGACCCGGAAGATGTTGAGGGCAACCTGGAGCGCATGGAGACCTTTGTGGCCAAGGCCATCTCCCAGGGTGCCGAGATAATCTGTTTTCCAGAGCTCTCCCTTTCAGGTTATGTGCTCAATAACCCTGCAGCCCTTTATGGGGCGAGCCGCTGTAACGATATGATTGCCCGTGTCAATGCCCTGGCCAAAGACAGCGGCGCAGTGGTCATGGCAGGCTTGATAGAAGTTGGAAATTCAGATGGCCCCTACATTTCACAGGTGGTGGCGGGCCCTGGCGGAGTCATGGGTATATACAGGAAGACACACCTGTCTCCCATGGAGCAAGGAAGGTTCCAGGAGGGTCACGAAATTAAGGTCTTTGAATATGATGGTGTTGTCTTTGGTGTGCAACTCTGCTGGGAGGCCCATTTCCCGGAGATCAGCACCATAATGGCCCTGCAGGGCGCCGAGATCATATTCATCCCACATGCCTCCCCCAGGACAGGACCCCAGGAAAAGCTGGATAGCTGGCTTAGGCACATGAGGAGCAGGGCCTTTGACAATGCCCTTTACATTGTGGCCTGCAATCAGGTGGGGCAAACCAGCCAAGGTTATGTGTTTCCTGGAGTGGCAGTGGTGATTGAGCCTTCAGGGCATGTAATGGCACAAAGGGCAGAGGAAGAGGAAGGGGTGGTGGTAACCATCCTCAAGGCTGACAAATTGAATCACATCAAGGGCCACCCTCTCAGATATTTTCTCCCCAGCCGCCGCCCGGAACTTTACCAAACCCTGGTTTCTCGCAACCACTAACCTACTACCTAAATCATCATACTGGAGTGGGGTTATTCGTATCCTCGCATTTTCCAGGGATGACTTGCCCCAGGGGGTCGACCATTTGGGGAGATTAAGGGAGTGCGGGATCGCAGGGCTCAAGATTGTGATGATCGTGGCGGGACAGAAAAAAGGGCACAAAAAGATTATCCTTCTTGTGCCCACGATCCCTTGGTTTGATTTTCGGAATTGGCTATACGCAACCCGTGGGTTTTGGTAGCCCTGCCATCTTACAAGCTCCCTTGCCCGGGCCAGAAGGGAACAGCTCGTAAATCTTTTTCAGTTTGTAACCCGTCACCTTAGAAAGGATCCTCACCATGGGGGCAATACCATTTTTCTTGTAATAGTCCTGCAAGACCTTGATTACCTTCCAGTGCTCGTCAGTCAGCTCTTCAATACCTTCCACCTGCTTCACATGTCGAACCCAGGCCTCGTTCCAGTTGTTGAAGTCATCAATGAATCCGTCTTCGTCCACGTTGAATGTGTGGCCCTCAAACTCTACTGTCGGCATAATTTATAACCTCCTTTTTTATTAATATGCAATAATTTTAAATTGTTATCCTAACTTAACGAAACCTTATATCCTATATTTTCAGGCTTGTCAATCCTTCTTTTTGACAAAAATTATTTTCTTTTGATCCCTTCCGCCATGTTGAGCAATGCCATCCTTAAAAATCCTTTTGCCCACATGGGAGTCCCTGAGGCGTGAATGTGTGTGTAGGTGGCAAAGAGATTCTTTTTTATCAAACCATCACGGCGGCCGTCCAGGCCCCTCCCCCTCAATACCTTGAAAACAGTGGGTATCTCATCCTCTGAGCCTGAAAACACAGGTCTGGAGTAGTGGAACTCATGCCCCTTTATTATTTCGCCTTTAGGATAGTAAGGATTCTCATCCACTGCTTCTAGGATAGTGTAGCCGTGTCCCTGTGGTTTTGACTCCAGGACAAAATCCATGGGAAGTGCTCCCACCATTGGATAGGAGTTGTCTCCCACAATGAGGTTCTCACCCAAGTACATGAGCCCCCCGCATTCTGCATAGACGGGGAGACCTCGGTCAATCTCATTGAGCAAAGATTCTCTGAATGAGATGTTTTCAGCCAGTTGCCGGGCCTGTGTCTCGGGAAAGCCTCCCCCTATGTAAAGCGCATCCAGTGAGGGAAACTTGTGAGACCTTGTGGAATCTATCTCCACTATCTCGGCACCCAATTTCTTTAAGGCCTCAAGATTCTCAGGGTAGTAAAACCAGAATGCATTGTCGCGTAGCACCCCGATCCTGGGAGGACTGCCTTGAAAGGTGATATGCGGAGCTTCCTCATCAAAGTCCAGATCCACGTCCATGTCTCCATGCTTTTCTGCGATTTCCAAAACACGAGCCAGATCCACGTGATCCTGGATCAATTTCTTGGCCCATGAGACCGACTCCCGCACTTCCTCTTGTTCCTGGTGAGGCACCAGCCCCATGTGTCTTTCAGGGAAAGGTGTCGCGCCAAATTTGGGTATGGCCCCCACCACAGGCAGCTCGCAAAAGGTATCGATGCAGCTTCTAATGAGGTTTTCCTGGCGTTTCCCGGCAACACGATTCAGGATTACTCCGGCAATATTGAGCCCTGGATCAAAGCCCTGGCATCCCTTTATGGTGGCAGCTATGGTGCGGGTGGCCATGGTCACATCCACTATGAGAATGACCGGGGCCTGGAGGAGCTTGGCAAGGTTGGCCGTGCTGAAGGTGCCTGCCAGGTCAAGGCCGTCAAAGATCCCTCTGTTTCCTTCAATGAGGGCAAGGTCGGCGTGAGAGGAATTGGTGAGAAAGGAGCGAAGGATTTGCCTTTCGTTCATGAGGAACTGGTCAAGATTCCGGCAATCAGACCCGCAGACCAAAGAGAGCCAGCCCGGGTCAATGAAATCGGGCCCCTTTTTAAAAGAGGCAATATTGAGCCCTTTGTCGCGGAGGATCCCACACAACCCAAGTGTTACAACGGTCTTTCCTGCTCCCCCCCTCAGGGCGGCTATAAGGATACGAGGCCTGTATATCTTCATCTTTCATATAAGTTCCTATATCCGATTTTTTTATAGACCTGCGCTATAGTGCCGCGAGGTAGGCTTGTCAACCTTTATTTTTCAGGATTTTTCTGTTGACAATCTGAAATTCTTTTGACTATAAGTTAGCATCTAACCATCTGAAAACTAAACTAGTTCTAATATTCACAAATAGTTAGGACGGCTTGGACCGTCAAAGTTTCTGAGGCAAAAAGGGAAATAAATCACAAGAATTTTTCAAGAGAGGGGGTGAAGCAAAGAAAAACTTTTTTGTCCCGCTGGAAAGTGCGGAATATTGGACTCAAGTTGTTGTTTTTGGAAAGAATCAACATAGCACAAGGAGGCAGCGATAATGGCATTTGAACCAAAAGAACCTCAAAAACCAATAGTATATGATGAGATAAGAATCTATTCAGACGAAGAGCTTAACAATTACACCGAAGAAGAGCTCAAGAACTTCAAGATAAAGCACGACATTCCCATGTGCGAAGAGCTGGAATCAGGTCCATGGCCCAGCTTTGTGGCCGATGCAAAGCGCGGGGCACTCCACAGGAAAAAATTGGGCCAGGACAGGCTGATGATCGATCAAGACGTTATAGAAGACCTGTTGGGCCAATTGGAGCTTTCGTTCAAAGATGGTGAAGGCCATTGGAAGCACGGCGGTATCGTTGGAGTGTTCGGATACGGCGGGGGCGTGATCGGCCGCTATTCTGACCTGCCCGAAAAATTTCCCTCAATCGCCCATTTCCACACCATGCGGGTGAATCAGCCTGCCAGTAAATTTTATAATACCGATTACCTGCGCGCTCTTTGTGACCTGTGGGAGTTCCGCGGCAGCGGTATGCTGAACATGCATGGCTCCACAGGAGACATAATATTCCTGGGGACCTTTACAGAGCAGTTGGAGCCCATTTTCTTTGAACTAACCCATGTCTTGCAGCAGGACTTGGGTGGCTCTGGATCCAATTTGAGGACCCCGTCTTGCTGTATAGGCAAGGCCAGGTGTGAGTGGGCCTGTTTTGATACCCAGGATATGTGCTACGAGCTCACCACTTATTACCAGGATGAGCTCCACAGGCCGGCGTTCCCTTACAAATTCAAGTTTAAATTTGACGGCTGCCCCAACTGCTGTGTGGCCTCCATAGCCCGGGCTGATCTGTCTTTCATTGGAACCTGGAGGGATGAGATCAGGATCGACCAGGAAGCAGTCCAGGCTTACATAAATGGAGAGATCCCGCCCAATGGTAACGCCCATGCCGGCAAGGACTGGGGTAAATTCGATATCAAAAAGGAGGTCCTGGACCTTTGCCCCACCCAGTGCATGTGGATGGAAGATGGAAAGCTTATGATCGACAACAAAGAGTGTAACCGCTGCATGCACTGCATCAATGTCATGCCTCAGGCCCTGTGGCCTGGCAAAGATACCGGGGTGAGCATCCTGGTGGGTGGCAAGGCACCCATTTTGGAAGGGGCCCAGATGTCGCTCCTCACCATCCCGTTCATGAAGGCAGAGCCTCCTTATGACAACATCAAGGAAAAGGTGATTGAACCACTCTGGGATTGGTGGATGGAGGAAGGCAAGAACAGGGAGCGGATTGGTGAATTGATTCAGCGACAGAGCATAAAGAAACTGCTGGAGGTCCTGGACATTCCACCAATGCCTCAGATGGTCAAGGAACCCAGATCCAATCCCTACATCTTCTGGAAGGAAGAGGATGTGCCTGGTGGATGGAAGAGGAGCATTGAAGACTATCGTAAGCGACACAAGAGATAGGTAGAAAGACACTGACAATCCTGAACAAGACTCAGCTAGGAGGTAAATAATATGGCATTCAGTCAAGAGAGATTGGGAAGATACAATCCAGATAAACCAATGGAAAACAGGCTCACTGACCTGGGGCCTAGGCATTTCTGGCAGTATTTCCCCCCGATTATCCAGAAAAATTACGGAAAATGGAAATATCACGAGATCCTGGAGCCGGGCGTACTGGTCCATGTCTCTGAAACAGGCGACAAGGTCTATACTGTTAGGGTGGGTGGATGCCGCTTCATGACAGTGGAGCATGTCCGTGAGATCTGTGAGATTGCCGACAAGCACTGTGACGGTTATGTGCGTTTCACCACAAGGAACAACATCGAGTTCATGGTGGACAGCCTGGAAAAGGTTGAAGCCCTCAAGAAGGACCTGATGAGCCGCAAGCACGTCTCCGGGAGTTACAAGTTCCCCATAGGCGGCACTGGCGCCGGGATCACCAATATCGTCCACACCCAGGGCTACATCCACTGCCACACCCCGGCAACAGATGCATCCTCCATGATCAAGTCCCTGATGGATGAGCTGTTCGACCTGTTCCAGGGGATGACACTCCCTGCCCAGGTTAGGGTCTCCATGGCCTGCTGCCTCAACATGTGCGGAGCAGTGCATTGCTCCGACATTGCTCTTCTGGGTTACCACAGGAAGATCCCCATAATAGATCACGAGATACTGGAATCTGTGTGCGAAATTCCCCTTGTGATAGCTGCTTGTCCTACGGCAGCCATATCACCTGCCAAGACGCCAGAGGGCAAGAAGACGGTCAAGATCAAGGAAGAGCGCTGCATGTTCTGCGGTAACTGCTACACCATGTGCATGGCCCTTCCTCTGGCCGACAAGGAGGGCGACTGTGTCACAGTGATGGCAGGGGGCAAGGTGTCCAACAGGATCACCCCACCCAAGTTCTCCAAGGTGGTGGTGCCTGCCCTCCCCAACAACTTCCCCAGGTTCCCTGAGGTGTGCAAGGTGGTGCGTCAGATCATAGAGGCATATGCCGCTGATGCCAACAAGTACGAGCGCATCGGGGATTGGGCCGAGAGGATCGGCTGGGAGAAGTTCTTTGAAAAGTGTGGCCTGGAGTTCACTGACCACTTGATTGATGACTACAGGCTTCAGTATGATACTTACCGGACCAGCACCCTGTTCAAGTACACGGATGCTGCCTGGGCGGTTTCCAAGGCCGTAGATGGTGTATAAATTTAATCGTTAGTATTTTAGGTAAAGGAGAAAAGGATGGAAGACATCAAGAAGGTTATTCTTGAGTTCGCTGAAACAAGCAAAAAGACCAAGTTCTATTTCAGCGACATTGAAAAGGCAGTCCATAAGGTGCTCCCTGATGTGAAGACCAGGCAGATCAAGAAGGCTGCCTCAGAGCTCATCAACGAGGGAAAGCTCATATATTTTTCCACTGGCAGCACCACCATGTATGGCTTGAAGGGGAGAGGCCAAACAGAAGACCATTAGGCTTTTAACCCCTCCGGTGATAAGGAGTTGAGTGAGGTCGTCAGCCAGGGCCCTGGGACGACCTCACTTTATTTTTGGATACAACACTCGCTAGGAGAGTAAAATGAGGGAAGTCATTGACTCAGAGGAGTTCATTGCCAAGCACAAACAGATAGTTGCCGAAAACCCGGAGTGCGCAAACTCCCACTACCACCTTGGCGTGGCGGCCATGCGCCAGGGAAAGCTGGATGAGGCCGTAAGCTATTTTGAAGAGGCCATTGCCAACAGCGGGCGCATGTTCGAGGCCTGGGTCAACCTGGGGTACATCTATTTCAAGAGAGGTGAGCTGGAGAAGGTGGCCGAGGCAAACAAAAGGGCAATTGAGATCGAACCCCGCTATGCCCGTGGTTACGCGAACCTGGGATTTGCCTATTTACAGATGGGTCGGACTGATGAGGCCATAGAGGCGCTGGAAAAGGCCATTGAACTGAACCCCGACATAGTCCAGGCCTGGAACAATCTGGCCAATGCTTATATGCAAAAGGATGACGTGGACAAGGCCATTGAGATTGGAGAAAAGCTGGTCCGCATGGCGCCTAACTTCGGACTCGCCCACAACAATCTGGCATTTGCCTATTACACCAAAGGAATTTATCACAAGGCCGTGGAGCACGTAGACCTTGCCATCAAACACGGCTTCCAGGTGCATCCCCAGTTCCTAGAACTCCTGGAGCCATACAGAAAAAATGAAGGTTGATTCACTCTTCCAGAATTACGAACTGCTGGCCGATGGCGCAGAGGCTGCATTTAACAAGGTGGCCCGGGAATATCCAGGTGCAGTCAAGTGCAAACCCGGGTGCACGGATTGCTGCCACGCAGTGTTTGGCCTCTTCTTGGTGGAGGCGGCATACCTTAAGTTCCACTTTGATCAACTGCCGCCTGAAATAATCAAGGATGCCCTTTTGAGGTGCAATGAGGCTGAACGAGCCATCAAGAGGCTGGAGGTTAAGCTCAGAAACTACCGAGAAGATCCAGAGATGCAGGCCTATGTGTATGCCACTTCCAAGGTGAGGTGTCCTCTATTGGACCATGAGGGAAGATGCGTGCTCTACCCCCGCCGTCCCATTACCTGCAGGGCCTACGGCATCCCCACACGCATAAGAGGAAAGACCAGGGTTTGCACCCTGGCAGGCTTTGAACAGGGAAAGTCATATGAAGGATATAATCTTGATCAGGCCTACCAGCAGTTGTTTTTTCTCTCCAGAGAATTCCTCGCCTCATACGGAAAGGGCGACCCGGGAAAGGCAGACCTCCTGATCTCTGTCCCCAAGGTGTTAACCACCCCGCTGGAGCTGCTCATAGAGGAAACCTTTCAATAGCGGGCGCTTCCAGGGCCATTGCTTACAGCCTGTCCAGGGCCTCCAAGGCCATCTTGCCCACGGTGTATTGATGAAGGGCGCCGTCTCTATATACCTGGAGCTGTGCGTCGTCATCCACCAGATTTTCCAGGTCTTGTCTGGCCTCGTGGGCCTTCACCGCACCAAGGAGTTCGGCAGCGTAAGCCCTGACTTCAGGGTCTTGGTGGGTTAGAAGGGGGATAAATGCATAGGCCTTGGATCTTAGGAGATCGGGGCGCTGTTTGGCGATCTTGGCAAAGTTGCGCAAGAGATCGGGCAGGAGTTCATGGTCGGTGGCCAGACCAAACAAGCGGGGGAGATAACCGCCGAAGTCCTTGGGGTTATGGGCTATGATGTCACCTATGGCGTCGATGGCCCCCCAGCTGGATGCAGCGGTATCCACAACGGAGCTAAAAAGGCGATTCATCAGCTTTGATACGGCCCTGGGGTCATACTTGGCAATTTGGGCCGCTGCCTGGCCCAACAGGTCGGTAGCCCTCCACCTGGTCAAGATGTCCACAGAGTATATGAGGCGCTGCAAGTCACGGATTATCCTCTTGTCCTCCCTGGCAATGGCAAGCAATGGGCCAACCTGATACTTTTTAACCATGGCCTCCACTTCCCTCTTTGAAGACCTTCTTTTCTCGTGGGTGCTACCTGCAATCCTTGGCTTATGGGTTCTAGGGCCACTCTCTTGAATATCACCTGGTCTGCTTTCCACCATTATGCCCTCGCGGAGCTTTATGAAGTAAAGGACTCCTGATATCTTTCTGCCCTTGTGCATAGTTCCGTGGACCACCAGGTGATCTTCATAATCATAACTCTTTATCTCTTCCTGAAGGTAGTCGTATTCTGAATCCAGGTCCCAGGCCAGGTCCCAGTTGCCCTTGCATCCGTAGATGAGGGCCTCGGTCAACGCGGTTCCCAGATTGTGCCCGGTGACATCACAGGCATAAACCGCCCCACAGTCACACTTACCCACAGGCATTTCGTTCAAGGTGAGATCAGGTTCTTCAACAGGGCGCTCGATCAACATACCGCAAAAAGGGCACGTGGGCCTCTCCAGTATGTCCCTGCCCCTTATCCTCATTGCCATGAATTTTTCTCTCCCATCATGTCTGTCCAAAATTGGTTCTTTGGCACCAGCAGGGAAACGGCACATTCCCTTCGCTACGCTCGCTGCGCCCTCCGTGGCCCCGCTCACTGCGGATTCCAGCCCTTCCGCTGTCCTGCTCCAGGGCTGTAATGACGCCGCTCCGGGAACATCCCGTTCCCCTGCCGAAGTAGTTGCAAATTGACAACCTGATTTTCTGAAATATCGAGCTGACCAGATAACCTATTGATAATATTAAGCCGACTTGCTGGGTTCAATTCTATTTTGGATACCTATTCTCTCTCATGAGCTGTAATGTGTTTGTGGTCCTGGAGGGTGTCACCAGAGATTACCTAGAGGTCCAGGTCAAGGGTGTTGGCATCAGGGTCGTACTCTACGGCAGTGATCTGAAAGTCATCTCCCTGAGATACAAAGGTTGCCACCCAGTTTTTGTATTGGGGCCCTGCAAAGGAGCAATCAATGTTTCCCAATCTTGCCCCCAAGCGCTGTAATTTTGGCACTACACTCTGGTAGAAGGCCTCATGTATCTCTTCCAGATCCTCCTGGGTCAATTGCTGGGAATCAACGGTGTCAGCGGATTCAAGCCCTTTCATGATCTTTTCCTATTTGCTGGGGCCAGGGATATCGAGGGTGAAGCACTTGTTCCCACCAGCACATGACTTCTCAGTTAATTTGGGCTTGGCTCCCCCTGGTCCTGCCCCCATCACATAGTTGGTCTGGCTGAGGACCCTGTCCAGGGTTTCACAGCCGCACTGAGGGCACTTTAACTCCACACTGTCGTCGGATCCCACAAACAACTTTTCAAACACATCTCCACATTCGGTACATCGGAATTCAAATATGGGCATTGTCCGAGGCTCCTTGGTTCATGTAAGATTATTTAAAGATTCTTCAAAAAGTATAGTCTTTGGGGTATCCAAAGTCAAATAAAGTGCTCAAAGGTGGTAGATGATCCTATCGTTTCATCCATATATTGTGGCAGATCTCCAGATCATACTGGGTACTAGAGACATCGGCCCATCGGATATGGATGCCATAAGGGAGGCCAAGGCCATAGTGCTGCCTCAGACTTGCCCCAAAGGGCTATGGGAGGCTTGTATCAAAAACAATAACGCCCTATTTCCCAACTATTCTCTTAGGTACCGCTACCAGGGAAAGATTGGCCAGGCCGTGCTTTTTAGGAAGCTGGGAGTTCCTCACCCCCTCACCGCATGTTGGAGATCGGTTACCGAATATGAAAAGCATATCAGGGACTCTGGTAGGTTGCCCCATCAATACCCTTTCTATCTCAAGGCAGACCGAGGCCATGAAGGAAGCGGTATCTTCTTTGTAAGTGATGATCACAGCCACATGGAGGCCCTGAAGAGACTGAAGGGATTTGAGACTACGGGGCAATACGGCTTTGTAAGCCAAGAGGCCATTGATACAGGGGGCCGGATCCTCAGGGCCGTGGTGGTGGGAGGGAGGATAATTACATATTGGAAGGTTGCAGGGGATGAGGGTCAAAGGGTGATTACCATTTCCAAAGGGGCCCATATTGACAAAGGGTGGGGAAAGGAGCTTCAGGAAACCGCGCGAAGGCAAACATTGAGACTTTTAGACAAGACGGGAATAAACCTGGCAGCCATTGATATGATTTTCCCGGCCAAGGACCCATTCCCATCCCCCCTGTTCCTTGAGATAAACTATTATTTTGGGCGCCGCGGCCTTGGGGGCTCTGATGCCTTTTACAATATCTTGCTGGGTGAAGTGCGTCACTGGATTGCTCGACTGGGCCTGGATGCTTCCAGGGTGAGGCTTGCCTAATTATTATTGGAACCTAAGATACACCCTGCGGGACCTTGGCCCGTCAAATTCACACAAAAACACCCTCTGCCAGGTCCCCAGGACCAGCCTTCCCCCTTCCACCAAGATGGTCACCGAGCTTCCCACCAGCGTGGCCTTGATGTGGCTGTCGGCATTTCCTTCCATGTGCCTGTAGCCTGCCCCTGCAGGGACCAGCTCATTTAGCTTTGCCACTATGTCTTGGCATACCGCAGGATCAGCCCCCTCGTTGATGGTTATCCCGGCAGTAGTATGGGGCACATAGGCAATGCAAAGACCCTCTTTAATCCCTGACGTCTCAAGCTCCTTTTGTATGGCCGCGGTGATATCCACCATCTCTGACCTGGCCCTCGTCTTTACTGTAATCGTTGTTGGCATGGCCTCAAACCTCCTCGGCATATAAGGTCGTTGCTCCAGAAAAACAGATTACGGTTTGATGATAAGGGGAGACTCTGGGGCTTCTATCCTGGATTCATCCTCGCTTGGTTCTAAGTCCTCTTCAAACTCCCTGAGTTCTTCATATAGGTCCAGGCTCAAGTCCAAGAGGAACTCCAGGAACGGATTTTCGTGAAATTCAGTAAGCTCTTTTTCCATCTCTTTTGCCGAGAGCAAAGCTGCCAGGGCCTCTTCATCCTTCCCCAGCTTTGCAAGAATGTAGGCGGTCTCTTCCAACCTGTACTTGAGAATCCGGCGTTCCTGTTCCGGGAACTTCTTTCTGAGCCATTCTTTTCTGATCTTTTTTTCCATTTCCATGGCTTGGGCCTCAGAGATTATTATGGGGCTCTCCGAGACTTTGTCCAGTTCCTGGACCAGGGAGCTGATTTCGTCGGGTTTGAGCAAAAACGGAGCCATAAACATCTTGTCTTCAAAGAGGGTTTCGAGCTGCCAAAGACTTATCCTTCCTTCTTTAACTCTTGCCTCATCGATCAGATCATAGACAAAAGGCCTTTCAGGGGGTGAGATCTCAATACCCACGTAGGCCTTGAATCTATCGTATTCCATGCAAGCTTGGGAGGATTTGTTGTTGGAAATTCCATACGCCCTCTCGATACACCAAAGGGCGTGCTCCATACTCGTTTCGACCATCTTGAAAGGGGACGCAGTTTCGAGATCCTTCTCCAATTCTCTCAGTGATTTTTTGCTGAACAAGGACCAATTGAATTCATCTATCCCCACTGCATCGTTTATTGCACATATGGCCACATCAAATCCCCTGGGTCGCCGGGGGATGGCCAGTATGACCAGACGCACCCATGAGGGGTCGTAGCTACCAACATAAGCCCTTGGCTCTTCCTGCGTGGGAGGCACAAGAACAGGTGTGCTTTTGGTTGTGGGAGGGAGGTCAGGAGCCTTGATCCCTTTGGCCTTTAGCTTGAATAAAAACTTTCTGATTGCCTTTTGCACCTCTTTTTGTGGAAAGGCCTCAGAGATGGCAAACACCAACTCAAGCGGGCTTTCTTCATCAGAAGGGAGCTTTTCAATAAGGGCCCTTGCAAGGGCAGGGGAGTTTATTTCAGCAACAAGTGAAGCAGGATCAGTGTCTTTGGCCCTTTTTAAAAGGGATGTGAGGGCTTCTTTTTGCTCTGAAGTGAGGGAGGTTATGGATTTGGCCTTTTTTGGTTTTTTCTTCTTTCCCATCTCTAAGCCGCCTGTTTCTGTTCGATGCTCACACGGTCCTGGAACCCGCCCTCCTTAAGGTACACGTTGATGGTTTGCTCAGGAGTAGTGGGCCAGACCCCTCCCACGTAGTTGGGTGAAATGGGTAACTCCCGGTATTTCTCACCGCGGTCCACCAATACTGCAAGCTCTATTTTTCTTGGCCTTCCGTAGTCCATCAGGGCATCCATGGCTGCCCTAACGGTCCTCCCCGTAAACAGGACATCGTCGACCAGAATGATGGTTTTATCGTCAACAGAAAAGGGTAGCTCTGTCTTGCCCACCCGGGGGCTTGGGCCTATGCGAGTCCAGTCGTCTCTGTATAGAGTTATATCAAGCACACCTAAAGGGACCTTTTTCCCCGTGGCAGCGGCAATGGCCTGTTGAAATCTGGAGGCAAGAAAGGCTCCTCCTGTCCGGATACCAACTAGTACCACATGGTCAAGGTCAGGATGGTTGGCCATGATTTCTTTTGTAATTGCTTGAATCTTTTCCTGGATCTCTTTTTCGTCCAAAATGGTCTCTGTATGCATGGTCAATTCTCTCAATGGCTGGTGTCCAAAAGTGGTTTAAGTTTACAGAGTGGGACCTCTCATCAATAGGTAAATGCCCCTTGCAACCACTTTGGCAGGCAAAAGGCACGTTTCCTTCCTCTCTGACCGCCAGGCAGGGCAGACGGGCGTTCCCCTGCTTGTACACACACGAAATTTTATTAAACTAGCAAAGCTGAAGCAAATGGGCAACAACATAGTTTCGAAATAAAAAGAGAGGAGGGGTAGGGAGGTCCTTTGAAGACTGCATCTACCGGATGAGCCTCCCGGAAACTATCGTGGCGGGCCGAGCAGGGATTAGGTGAGTGCCGTTGAAAACATCTTATTAAGGCCTGCGCAGATAAACGATAGTAGCGCCCCACCCTGCTCCATCATGGACATCATGGTATCGAGCTACAAGGGGATGTTTTTCTAGGATGCGGTGCACAGTGCTGCGGAGCACCCCTTTGCCCTTTCCATGGATAATCCTTATCTCGTATATGCCTTTTTCCTGGCACAGTTCCACATAATCCTTGACCAGGGAGGGCACTTCCTTGGGGCGGAAGGTATGAAGATCCAGGGTACCGTCTATAGGTATTTTGACCGGTTTGCTCATTGCTCTGTTCAGCGCTATCTAGACAGCATGTTGACAAATACAATAATCCTTGCCCCTTAAAACTGCAAGGCTCGTCCTAGCGCTGGCACGAACTTAAATAGAGAAAGTGGGGCATCCCCTGATCAAAGAAAAAGCCTGAATAACATGGTCACCAGGATGCAAAGGCCCAGGGTTATTGCTGCACCCATTATAAACCAGTGGGGAACAAAACCCCTCTGCCCTGGAGAAGAATGTATTTTCTCAGCGGCAGGACTAACGAGACGCGCGGTTACAGGAATAAGCAAAAACACACCGACAGCGAGAAAAAACCAGGCGCTGTTTTCGCCTTCTCTCCAGCCCAGAGCGGTCATGTACAGGCTAAATCCTGCAGCGCCTATCATTGCAATGAAAAGCAGCCACGTTCCCATCAGTACTTTTCCTTCTTGACTCTTATGCCATGATGCATGAAATGCCGCGAGGCACACCCATAGCCCCCTGCGGATGCAAGGGTGCTCTGCCGAGCTATTTTATTATAAACATTGTCTTTCTTCTTACCTCTTCATTCTTATACTTAAAGATCACCTCCATGGTGTAGTCGCCCGTCTGCGTAGCCGCTGTCATTGCAAAGATCAACTGCCACGGCTTGCCATTGGGTGCAGTTTTCTCGACGGGCCGGAACCTATGGAATACCTGACCACCCCTATAAATTGTCCTTTCCACTACAAAGGGAAGCTCCTTGCCAGCGGCCTTGGGGTCTTTGATGGTGAAGTCCACTACGATGTCAAAGGCCTCTCCGGGGAGTACTTCCTTAGGCACAGAATTTATCCCATCAATTTGAATTGAAGGTGAAGATGCACTGTGTTTCACCTTCTGCTTTGGGATATGGGCAATGTGCCTGGTGGTCTTGGGTATATGTGGTAGATGCTTTGAGATGGGAGGAACTCTGACCACTCTGGCCCGCTTTCCATTTGAAGGGGCACCTATCTTGGGTTTGGATGCAGTAGGTGTAGCAGCGCTTCGCGGTTTTGCGTACTTGAATATGGGAGCCAAAAGAGGCTGATCCCTTATAAGCTCATCTGCCTGACCCATGATAACCGGGATTCTCACCTGCCTTCCCTGTCTCCTCACCACTAGTTGGACCCTTGTCCCAGGGGGTGTAGCTTTCACTTGTTTAACAAGAATCTGCAAATCAGCAACCGGCCGACCCTGAAATTCAGCAATTACGTCCCCTGGGTGGACTCCGGCCCTCTCCGCCGGGCCTCCTGGATCTACTCTGACTACTGTAACGCCGGGGCCCTTATCAGGAGATAGTGGCTGCAGGCTTGCCCCCAGGTATCCGGCCCCTCCGATCAATTTCCATGCAGCTTGCTTATTGCCAGCCACGTACTGGAGCATGGCAAGATCCCAGCGCATGTCATAGTCTTTTGAAGTCCTAGCCTTTTCGATAGCTCTAAAAGACGCCGGATAATGGCCAAGTGCAGCCTGAACAAAGGCCATACCCCTGTAAGCTAGCCTTAGGAGGTTTTTGTCACCAGGGGCAAGCACCTTTAGTGCCTGATCAAACTTAGCAAGGGCAACCTTGAAGTTCCCCAAGCCATAGTTGCACCATCCCTGCCCTGTCAATATGTTTGGGAGCCAGTACTGGTTGGTCCCTCCCTCCAATGCCTCTGCCCTGTTAAAGTCTGCAAGCCCTTGTCTATATTGCCGCATGTAAAAGTAGCACCATGCCCTGGCCACAATGCTACTTTTGTAGTTTGGCTCAAGTTCAAGATGTTTTGTGAAATCCTCGATGGCCTCCTGGAATCGGCCTATTTGTTTGTAACTAAACGCCCTACCGAAGATCGCATCCTTCCATCGAGGGTCAAGCTTCAATGCCTCTGAGAAGGAATCAATGGCCTTGGGATAATTCATTGTCCAAAAATAGCACCATCCAAGATCTCCGTAAGCACTTTTCTTTTGGCCAGGGGAGAGTTCAAGGCTCAGGGCCTTCTCAAAGCATTTTATGGCTGAGCTGTAATCCCTTTTCCCTTTGTATGCCTCTGCCAGCCAGTACCATACGTATCCCTTGTCAGGATGATCCTTTGCAGCCTTGGACAGATTGGCAATGGCCTCATCGTAGCGGCCCTGGCGCACAAGGGCGCTGCTTTGGGCAGTGATGGGGATTGCGCGAGATGCAGAGCCCACACATCCTGTCCCGGGCAATAACAAGATCAATATCAACGCCAGGCCAGTCACGTACTTAATATCAATTTTCATTTTCATTGCCTTTTCCTAGAGTAGCTGATTAATTTTGCGCTCAGTGAGTAGGCGCTGAACGTATTGGAT
>JALVMN010000367.1:19408-67014 GCA_027027005.1 Desulfobacterales bacterium
ATTTGTATTGGTTGTTGGCCTACTGGTATTCGTCCGGCCCGTGTTCCCTGTCCTTGAAGTACTGCGTCCGGGAGCAACTGGCAGGCCTGATCTACCTATACTCGTTCGGTTGATCTGGTTGTTTAGCTGCATGAACCGCTGATAATTTGGGTCATTCTTGTTTATATTCAGCATATCATTCCTCAAGGGGATATTTCTGAATTGATTTGAAACCCCGGCACTTGATCTCCTGGAACCCCGGCTACTGTTTACGCCCATCCCTTGAAGCATATGATTGAGGGTGTTGGTAAATCTCCGGATTTGGTTCATGTAGTCGTGGGATCCACCATTTTGTCTCTGTCCGCCGTACTGCCACTGGTTCGTGCCCTGCCCGGACCCGTTTGTAAGGCTTTGGAGCCATTTTATGAAATTGGGATCTGGGGAACCTGTACCTCTTCTGCCATTGTATTGCCAGCCTGCCTGGCTGCTGCCATAACCCTGCCCACCGGAGTAGGGATTTCCCCCTGTGCTTCCATAGGAGCGTTGATCTCCATAAGGGTATTGCTGCCCGCTCGAATACGTTTGCTGTGCTGGAGCCGTGGGCTGCCGCACGCTGGTGTTCCTCAAAGCTGCAGTCACTGCATTAGATGGAACACAGCCGTTTGACTGAGCCTGAAAATATAGGTCCCACGCCCTTCCGGCATTGCCAGAATTCAATTGCCCCATTATTGCTGAATCCCATCTTCTACAATCCGTCCTTCCTGTATCATCCGAGCCGTTTCCTTGCACCTGGCTTATCTCCTGCCCTTGCGCGTCGCCCTCTGCCGTTTGTTCACCATTCTCCGTACTTATGCATCTTGTTGCGTCTTCATTCCATCGGGACCCGCCGGGGCAGTCACATTCCACGCGCCCCTCTGCTTCATTCCATACCGGCACACTCCCTGGCCAATCCGAGCAATCGGCATTTTGTACCGCTGCCTCCCTGGGATCAATACATTTGGTATGATCCGGATTCCATTGGGTGCCAGAAGCACATGTGCACTCTGCCTGGCCAGTCTCCGGGTTCCAGACGGCAACAGTCCCTGGCCATTGCGAGCAATCCTTGTTCTCCACTGCTGCCTGTTTTGAGTCAATGCACTGGGTGGCGTCCTTGTTCCACTGCATGCCTGCGGGGCAATGGCATTCTACCCGCTGTCGTGCATCGTTCCATACTGGGGTACTCCCTGGCCACTGGGAACAGTCCGCCACCTCAAGCGCTGCCTCTCTGGGGGTGACACATCTGCTGGAGTCCCTGTTCCACTGTGTCCCGGCAGGACATTCACATTCTGCCTGCTTTTCTGCCTCATTCCATACGGCCACGCTGCCAGGCCACTGCGAGCAATCTGCATTTTGCAGGGCGAGATCCTTTTCATTGTCTTTTTCTGCGTTATCCTCGGCTGGTTCTGTAGTGTGAGAGCCGGCGCCTTCAGTGTCTTCACCACTTTGTCCGGTCGAGCTAACTGTAGTGGCTCCTGTGTCAGCTTCTTCCTGTGTGGCATTGGATGGAGCAGAAGCTGTGGCATTCTCCCTTTCTTGGTCTTTCTGGGCTGCCAATTGGCGGAGTGCCCGTTGTAACAATTCCACGTCCTTTTTTAATTGCATCAGGGCCGTGTACTGCTCCATTGCCTTTGCGTAAGCACGGGCTTCCTCCTTTTCGGCCTGTTTTTTAAAATATGTCTTAAGCGTAGGATAAATGAAGTTCATGTAATAGGAAGCGGCAAAAGAATCCTTCTTTGTCCTTTCCGCCAGGTCCGGAGCGGTTTGCAGCCTTGCTTTGCCGTAATAAAAAGCAGCGTTTCCATAGGGGTCCTGCCAGAATTCATAAAGCCGGTTGCGAATTCCCCTCGCACCTTCCTTCTTGGCGAGCTCAACCCAGGAATTGGGACCCCGTATCAGAGGATATTTTTGCTCAAGGTACTGCATGTATGCGTTCCACCAGTAGTCCGCATACTCCGCCTTGGCCATGTCAATGAATTTCTCTAATGACCAAGTGATGATCTGAGCACCAACCATTGCAACACCTGAGGCTTCAATGCCCAGTTTTTTCATCAAATACCCCTGGGAGAACTCAAGGGAGCTGGAAATGGCCTTGAGACGGGCCCCATCCTCGTCATAGATTGCGTGGGTTATGTCCTTGAAAAGGGAGTAATAGGTAAGCCAGTTGCTGAGGGCCCCGCCGATTTTCTTGAACTGGCGGATGTAAGGGTCTGTCCGGTTTATCTTGACGATCTGTTTCACATAGACGATTTCATGCGGGCTCCAGCCCGAGAGCTTGAATTTGTGCACCGGCTCGACTATTAACTTCACTATTTCCTCTGAAAACGCACCCTCGGATATCTCTTCGCAAAAGTCCACAGCCTGTTTGACCTTTACAATTTTCTGTAATTTTTTTTCAAAGAAATTCTCTGCATCTGATTCACTCTTTATTTTTTGAATCCCGTGTCTTATGGCCGGATCGCGGAGTATTGAATCAGGGTCAAACGCCGAAACAGTGGAAACAAAAACCTGGGTGCACAAGAAAAGAAACACAAGACAAATGAGAGATGGCCAGGTACAAATGACGCTTCTTGATTCCATGAAATTCTCCCCCCTCCAACTCCACATCCAGCAGCTACCCCTATTTTCGTCTTTTTGTTCGAAAACCAAGGAGCCACACTGCCCCTGGGATAGGGACAGCAGTAGCGCCACTCATTAAGACTATCAGAGCAACCTGCATGCCAACGGAAAAGGAGATCAGCGCGAGATGACCGATCCAATCCTTGTTTGCTTTAACTAGTTGAAATACGGGTATTTTTTCAGGACAAAGAGATGGGCAATCATTTGATCATTTTTTGAGGCCGTCCAGAACGTCATCAACAGAGGTTGTAACTGGCTGTTATCGTGCAGCCAAATTGGCTGATAACAGCCAATTCTGGGGCCACCAGCGACGAGTTCCTGTATTCGCTTTAGCTTAGCTACGCCTTCCGAGAGCATATAACCACCTAAAGCCACCATATTTCAATAGGTTATAGCTATAGAAGTGGCTAACTCAATTTCTATCTCTGCTGTCCCCCTCTCCTGGCACACTGTTTGCCACAGGTACAACTAGAATCCTCCTAGGGAGGTCGAATCAGAAATTCCCAAAGGGCCGGGAATTGGTCCGCGGCAGATGATGCAAATGATCAAGCTTCAGGATGTCACAAAGCAATTCAAAGGCACTTCTATCAAAGCAGCAGATGGCGTCTCGGTCACCATTGAAAAAGGTGAATTTGTTGTGCTGAGGGGCCCCAGCGGCAGTGGCAAATCCACGCTTCTTAACCTGATCGCAGGACTTGTAACCCCTCAGTCAGGCTCAATACTCATAGACGGTCAGGCCCCAAAGGGTAGACGACAGTGGGCACAAGTCAGGGCCAAGAAGATCGGATTCATTTTTCAGTCATTCAATCTTATCCCTACCCTTACGGCCCTTGAAAATGTCCAGGTGCCTATGCTTGGAACAATAAAAGGGGCTAAGAAAAGGATCGCCAGGGCCCAAGAATTGTTAGAACAAGTTGGCCTTCGGCACAGAATGGGTCACCGCCCCTGTGAACTCTCCGGTGGTGAATGCCAGAGGGTAGCCATAGCTCGGGGCCTTGCCAATTCACCCCTAATTATCCTCGCTGATGAGCCCACAGGCAACCTGGATTCCGAAACCTCCTCTGCAATAATGGAGCTAATTAAGGGCATTCATGACTCCGGGGACAGAACCATAGTAATGGCAACACATGAGGCCCGGTTCATCACTTACGCAACCAGGGTTATCTCGTATCAAGATGGAAGAATCATCCAGGACAGCATCACAAACAATTCACCCATGAGTGGCACATTATGAACTCTCTTCACGTTTCAACAAAAAACCTCAAGAATCGTCCCTTGAGAAGCTCTTTTACAATTCTAGCAATTGGGATGGCTACCGCGGCGTTTCTTTGCTTTATAGGGCTCTCGAGAGGCATTGAAAAAGCCTGGACCGAGGCGCTTGTCAAAAGAAATACCCATATTGTTGGGACGCCAAAGGGAGCGGTAGATGTCCTAAATGGCTCTATCGACCAATCTGTCGTGGCCGAAATGGCAAAGACAAGAGGTATTGTTGGGGCCTCAGGCGAGATGCTTGACCTCATTGGAACCGATGATGGTCAGATGATCCTTGCGGTGGGATGGCCCCTGGGTGGTTTCTTGTGGCGGAGCATGAGGCTGGAAAAAGGTGAGCTTCCATCAACCACCACTTTGAATCCCGTTGTGCTGGGCCACAACACCAGTATTGCTCTTGCCCTTGATGTAGGCGACAGGCTCTTGCTGAGGGGCCGTAGTTTTACCGTGGTGGGGATATCAAAGGAAGGCGATCCAATCAGGAACAATGCAGTGATCATGCCCTTAAAGGTATTGCAGACGTTGACCAATCGGCACGGCAAGGTCGGGATTGTAAATTTCCAGTTGGCCCATCCCTATGACAAAGGAAAAGTGGATCAGATAATGTCACTACTCAGTGCGAAGTTTCCTGACTTTGCGTTTGTTAGAACTGAGCAAGTGGCCAACAGCAACAAGATAGTACGGGTCTTCAGGGCCATGGCATGGGGTGTTTCCACAATAGCATTATTCATCGCCGTCATTGTCATTTTGAATACTTTACTCCTCTCGGTTTTAGAGCGGACAAAGGACATAGCCATCCTCAATGCCATGGGCTGGAGCGCAAGGAGGATACTTTCCATGGTCCTTACAGAGGGCCTTATGCTTGCGGGGGCCGGAGGATGCGTTGGCGTGGTGTTAGGTATTCTGGGTGTGAAGTGGCTCAATACCTGCGAACAACTGAGGGGGCTTATATACCCCCGCATTGATACAGTGCTTCTCATCGAGGTAGCACTTGCTACTGCGATCCTTGGTCTATTTGGTAGCCTTTATCCAGCCATGAGGGCCGTGGCCCTGGAACCAGCAACGGCCCTGAGACATGAATAGGCCCGTGGCGCGCGACTATATGGGGGGACTAATAGCCTGGAGTTAATTCTTTAAGGAGGCCAACTCAAAAATGATAACTACTCAGATTATGGCTGCAAGGCCACTCGCACATGAAGATGCCTGGCAAAGGGAAGAGACTTCTGGTCGGATTGCGTGGTGGTTTTGTCAGGGTTACTTTCGAAAACAAAACGGCCCTCCGACTAACTTTGTCATTTGCTTATTCCACGGTTATGATTTCGATGAAAACGATAAATCCCACAATTACTTGTTTATCGCCCTAACAGAGCCAGGCCTCCCGGAACAGCGCCTTACATGCCGTGTGGACCAGGTTTTCATAGATACATTTCACAAGGAACTGGCCACCGGGAAGATAAATTTAGGTATTCTTGACCGCTTCATGGCCGAAGCCATTCTCAAAGAGGCAACAGAGTATGGCCTTCCTGGCCACTTTGAGCTAGCTGCGCCACCGAGCATTGACAATACTAGCGGATGGCATATCCAGTGGGATGATTTTAGGCTAATTTGGAAGGGCAGTCGGATAAACTTCCATTTCAAGGAACCCAAAGCACAAGGGCAAATACACTTTGAGCTATCTAGCGAAAACCCGGCCCTTGACCTCACCACCATGGATATTCCCCGGCTGGAGAACACCTCATATATTACCTTTCCAAGGATGAAATTGAGAGGACTGATGGGAGGGGATACCATTACAGGACAGGCCTGGTTTGACTATCAGGATACAGACCCATCAGAGATTGTTCTTGAAAAATGTGGTAAACAATCCCGGCTCATAGGATGGGAGTGGTTTGCCTTTAACTTTGAAGATGGCTCTGATTGGCTGCTCCAGCAGTACCGTGACATGAAGACTAAAGAGGTGCTTGATAAATATGCCGTAATCGTGCAGCCTGGAAAGCCCCCTCTTATAATAAGAGACTTTATTGCTGAACCTCTTTCCCACTGGGTTAGCCCCTTTCGTCACATTCGCTATCCCATTGCATGGCGAATCCACATCCCCCAACAAGCTGCTGAGATAGAATTTTTCCCCGATTCCCCGGATCGTGAGATTCCCATGATAGGTTATATGCGGGCGGTGTGGGAAGGAGACGGAGAGGTCAAAGGGAATTGGCAACAGCGCGAAATAAAAGGTAGAGGACACGTAGAGCTCAGCGGGTATGGATATATATTTGATTTCAAGCAATACACAAAGGTCTTTGTGGAACGGGTAGATGCCCTCATTGAAGATTTCTTCCCAAGGCAACTTGATGAGAATTCCCTTGAGAGCTTTGTTGGCAGACCTGTGTGGCAACATGATCCTGAAACGTTGACAGAAGCGTTGAGCGCTCCAGTATGGGACCTCCTTGATCGGGGTGGGAAACACTGGCGGCCCATGTTGGGCCTCTTTCTCCTGGAAACACTCGGTGTGCCCACCGAGCCATACGAAGCTCTCCTTGCAAATGTGATAGAACTTAACCACACAGGTGCGCTGATTATTGATGATATTGAAGACGAATCTCTCATCCGCCGGGGAGAAGAATGTGTTCACCTCCGTTATGGGACAGATGTGGCGATCAATGCTGGAACCGTTTTGTACTTTATCCCCTATCTGATCTTGACCAAGGATTTAGGGCTTACCGAGCGGCAATTGGTGGAACTCTACAGGATTGTAATAAGCTTCCAGATTAAGGCCCACTTTGGTCAAGGCATGGACATCGCCTGGACCAAAAAAATGTCTGGCAAATGGCTCCGCAATAAGATTCGAAATGGTTTTTCAAAGCAGATCCTTGAAATGTACTCCATGAAGACAGGAGCTGCTACACAAGGGACTGCAGAGGCTGCATGCGTAATTGCAGGTGCAGAGAGCCCGGTGCGAAAGGCCTACTCGGATTTTGGACGCATCTTTGGAGTTTCCTTTCAAATAGTGGATGACGTACTTAATTTCAGTGGATCGTTGCACTGGACAAAAAGAAAGGGTGAGGACCTTGAAGCAGGCAAGCCCACCTGGATTATTGTGCGGGCATTGGAATTGCTGAAAACTGAGGACCAGGAAAGACTAATCGCCATCCTTTGTGATCCGGAGGCGCGCAATGATCCTTTGTGTCTCAAGGAAGGGGTAAGCCTGGTGGCAAAGTCAGGCGCCTTGGAACAAGGGCGAAGGCTGGCCCGTGAAATGCTGGAACAAGAATGGCGAAATTTTTCCTTGTATGCGCCTGTGTCTGAGGCCAAGACAATGCTTCGCATGCTTGTAACGGGGCTCCTGTCCTTTGACGAAGACTATTAGTATGTGTTGATAAGACTTCTCTATTATTACTTGTCGCGCAACAGAGGATGAAGGAAATCCTATGGGAACATTTACAATTGAACGGCGCAGGTATCCGCGCAGGCCAATGGAACTCCCGGCAGTGTTTGTCAGCCTGGAGGATAACAATATGCCGGGCAAGTTTTTCTTGGGCCATATCCGTGATGCGAGTATTGGAGGAGTTAAGGTGGTAATGAAAAACAAAGGCCACTTTAAGACAGGAGACAAGTTCTTGGTATATATTTATGAAGCGGGTAAAAGCACAGAGGAGCCCGCCATACCAGTCCAAATCAAGGCAGAGCTGGTGTGGCAAGACAGTGAAATGCGCACTATTGGAATGAAAACCACAAATTTCACTAGCCCCTTTTGATCCCGTACTTCTGGAGCCTGTAGCGCAGTGCGCTTCGAGTGATGTTTAATTTCTTGGCTGCCCTTGTCTGGTTCCAATTACATTGCTCAAGGGCTGAAAGCAGCATCTCTTGTTCTTTTGCAATAAGGTCAAGTGAGGAATCCCCCGCTTTTTCCTGAACACGTTTTTTAATGCGCATTGACTCAGGCAGGTGAGAAGCCCCAATCTCGTCTCCTTTGGACAACAATACAGCCCGTTCCATCACGTTTCTTAACTCCCTCACATTGCCAGGCCAGTGATATTCTTCTAACATCTTTAGTGCTTGATGACTTATTTCCGGCCTCTCGTATCCCAGTTCGTTAGCAAAAATAGCTGCAAAGCGCCCGGCAAGCAGCCGGACATCTCCTTGTCGTTCTCTGAGCGGCGGCATCCTTAACACCAACGTATTGAGTCTATAGAAAAGATCCGTTCGGAACCGCCCTTGTCTCACCATCTCCTCTAGATCTTGATTGGTGGCAGAGAGAATTTTTAGTGAAATAGCCTTTGGCTCTCTGCCACCTACCGGTGTAACCTCCTTTTCTTCCACTGCGTGGAGGAGTTTTGGCTGTAGCTCCATCGGTAGGTCCCCGATCTCGTCAAGAAAAAGTACCCCTCCATTTGCAGCAACAAATACCCCGTCACGATTTTCCGTTGCTCCGGTAAAAGACCCTTTTCTATGCCCAAAAAGCTCGCTTTCCAGTAGCTCCCTGGGAATTGATGCGCAGTTGATTCGTACAAACGGCCCTGAGTGCCTTGAAGATGCTGCGTGTATGGCCCTCGCAGCTAACTCTTTACCTGTACCTGATTCTCCCTGAATCAACACGGCGCTATCTGTGGAGGCAAGGAGCTGTATTTCCTTGCGCACTGCTTCCATCTGTGGTGACGTACCCACCATCTCGTACCTGTGTTGGTTTGCCTTACTTTTCTCAACTACAGCCTGCTGAACTACTTCGATCAACTGACTGTGGTCCACCGGCTTGGTGAGAAAGTCATAAGCCCCCAGCTTCATGGCATCAACGGCTGTGGCAACTGTTCCAAAGGCTGTCAAAATAATGCATGGAGTTCCAGGAAAGTATTCTGTCCCAAACCGCAACACTTCCATGCCATCTACAGGTTGCATCCTGAGATCTGTTATCACCACGTCAGGAGCCCAACTCCGCCATAGCGTGATCCCCTCTCCGCCCTCTCGGGCAGACTTTGTCTGGAATCCGGCCTCTTCCAGCACAAGCTGGAGCACGCGCCTCAGCTTTTGCTCATCCTCGATTAGCAAGACCTTCCCTAACATATATCAGTTCACCTCTTTCTCATTAACATCAAAGCTCCTGCAAGCCAGATGTCGCAAGGGGCTTCAAGGGCAATTCGATCGTTGCTATCGCTCCCCCTTCGGGGTGATTATCAAGTTCAAGGGTGCCGTTGTGTGCCTTGATGATTTGGTTGCATACGACCAAGCCAAGGCCCAGCCCACCTTTTTTTGTAGTAAAGAAGCTACTGAAAAGATGCGCCTTGTCCTCCTCTTTAATCCCCGGCCCATTATCCTTAACTGTGATTAACATCTTTTCTCCACGAGTTTCTGCTTTTAACGCAATCTCTCCTCCTTCGGGCATCATTTCTTCACTGTTGCGGATCAGGTTAAACAAGACCTGCCTTAGTTGCCGCAAATCAGCATACATGGGCTCTAGGTACTGATCAACATCGCAAGTAATGGTGACGCGGGGATTATGGTCACTCGACTGCACCCAAGATTCTATAAATTCCGGTAGAGATTCGGCAAGATCAACCTGGTCAAACTTTGGAGGTGGCTGTCGAGCCATCCCAAGGAGGCTCTCAATGGAAGCGTTGAGGTGTTTCACCTCATCCACCACATAACGCAACATTTCTTTTTGTACCTCTGGGGGGCGTTCGCCGTCCGCGAGATACTGGGCGGAACTGTGGATAATACCCAGGGGATTTTTTAGTTCATGGGCCACCATGGATGTCATCTCTCCCACCAAAGCCATTTTTTCCTGCTGTACCCTTTCATTGAACATCTTTTCAAGCTGCTGTTTGCTTTGAAGCAAAGATTCGTACCTGGTGGCATTCTCCACTGCTATGGCTGCTTGATTGGCGACAGCCCCTATGAGATGAACATCCTCCGCAGAAAACCGCCTACCATCTTTTCTGAATCCTATGAATAAAAGCCCTTTTATTCCTGTTGCAGTGCGCATGGGAAACACAAGACTGAAACCCGCTCGTCTTATTTCCCGCAATTCCTTGCGCAGGGCCCTGTCTGCTGGCAGTTTGTCGGTTTGGATATATTTCACTTCACCCCTTCTGAAACTTGATACAAGTTCACTGGATGGCCATGGAGAGGAGCCGAATCGGAGGTCTTCAGGAAAAAGGCGCGAGTGTTTTTCCCCAAGAAGCATTAAAGCCGTATGATCCACATTTATCTCTTGAGGTAGACGATCAATTATGGCCCCTATAATATCTGAAAGAAAAAGCGTTCCCGTTATCTTGTCACTAAACTGGTGCATAACTTCTGCTGGAACGGGCCGATACCGGAAAAAAACTCTTCTTACCAGTAATTCCATACGCCTTTGAATCGGATAAAAGGCAAGTACACTTGCCACAAGAAAAACAAAGAAGAGTTCTTCTGATAGCATGCCGCTACCAAAAAGCCAGCGTTTTATTGCCACCAAGAAGACAGAATAGAAAATCAATACCATTCCTGCCAGAATCGCGTACGAGATAAATCTAGAAAGCAACTTATCTGCATCAAAGAGTCTGTATCGAACCACGCTATACAAATACGCGATAGGTAACGCTAGGAAACAAACTGTAACCAGATGAAATGATATATACGGATGATCAAAAAATATCCCTGGCAGCAGATAAAGGAAAAGATATGGCCCAAAGGTGATCCAGAAAGTTAAAAGCAGTGGCCTGAAACGTTTTTTTTCATCTACATCCGTTTCTTGGTAATCGTGCCACTCTTTAGCAAAGACAAGGATTATGATGAGTGGCAACAGTACGTTCCTTACCTGTTGGAGGCGCACCCAGAACTCAGATGATAGCGAAGCGGTGAGGAGAGCTGCTGCCAAAACAATGGCAGGCGGTACCAAATAAATATAAACAACCGGCCACCTCCGATCCTTAAGAATGTCACGGTCTGCCGGGAACCTGCAGGCAAAATGCAGCAGAGCACTGAAGGAAAACCAGTTTGATGTGGTGAGCAGCAGGAAACTTGCTGAAACTATCACGGGGTCCAATACTGCAACACAGGAGGCAAGGGTCGCAGCCATTGAGGTGCATAGACCACAAACCATCAAGAAAAAGAGTCGGGATTGAACGCTGTCTGGTGCCCTGAAACGAACGGTCACGGCAAGAACAAGAAGAAAAAAGATCAGGACAAGCCGAGCCCCCGCAAGAGAGGTAATGTGCAGCAAGGTCCAGGGAATGGTGTGTGCGACCGTAGTAAACCTGTTCCCGTTTTTTTCTACGGTGATGGTTAAGAGAGAGTTCTTGGGAGTAGGGTAAAAAAGATAGCCCAAAGCCTGTCCGTATCTCACTCCTTTGACAGCAACAATCCGGGCACCCTCTTGTACAGGATTTATTGGGGAATATACTTTGGTGATCAGAAGGCCATGCCCGGTCTTGTCTACTGTGAAGCCCGTGTCTCCCTGACGCAGTCCAGCGCCCAGGAAGAAGATTACAGCCGCCACTGGCACAATAGCCGCAATGTTCGTCAACCAGGGGGCATATGATTGAGACTTGACCATTTGTGATATTGAACAGGGACAATCATTTTACCGTTCTAGCTAAACTTTACCTTTGGGGCCTCTTGTTTCTCCTTAGGGACCCGAAAGAACGTGGCAGGTTTGAAGCAGGCTTGCAGCCAGGCAGGGATTTCCCTGCATATTGTCAAAAAGCCAAGCGTGGACCTATATGTCCGTCAAAATAGATCGGGTCTCCGGGAGGGAAATCTTGACAAAAAAAAGATATAATTTGAGCACGCCTTAGGTCAACCCAAAAACCCTGCCCCTTTGCCCCTGCTATCTCCGTGGACGCAGAAGGCTGATTGTAAGGGGAAAAATACAAAAAAATTGCATTATTGCCGGCATTTTATTAAAGATCGTGAAGATTGGATTTGCTTTGCCCTGGGGCCGAGAAGCCTCGAGGCGCGTCCGGCCTCTAAGTTTTCGGTATCCGGGTGGGTTTGAGAGATTGCCATGAACATAGTTTTCTTTGGGATCATAGTAATTGCCTTTGTGGTGGCGGGCTGGAACCAACTCCACTGGGTGGGCACAAGTGATGCCCCTTCGCCCATGGAGGCCCTTACAAAAGCCATGATAGAGTCAGCTGCAGATTCAGTGGAGTTGGCCATCGGGCTTATCGGCGTCATGGCCCTTTTTTTGGGTCTTGTAAAAGTTGCAGAGGAGGGGGGGCTCCTCAGAATCTTGGCGCGCCTGATCAGGCCCTTAATGGTGAGGCTGTTTCCCGCTGTTCCACCCGAGCATCCTGCCATGGGTGCCATGATCCTTAACATGGCGGCAAATGCCATGGGGCTGGGAAATGCAGCCACACCCTTCGGCATCAGGGCAATGCAAGAGCTGGACAAGCTGAACGGAAGCCCTGGAACTGCAACCGATTCCATGGCCCTGTTTCTGGCCATTAACACCTCCAGCGTTACCTTGCTCCCCACGGGGGTAATTGCACTACGGGCGGCGGCCAGCTCTTCGGACCCGGCAGGAATACTGCCCACCACACTGTTTGCCACCATGTGTTCCACTGCTGTGGCAATAGTTGCGGCCAAGCTGTATGCCAAAGCATTCAAGAAGGACAGGCCTCTGGAAGGGGTTGGAGTCAGGTCTGACCTCAACATGGAAAATGGCGGTGAAGAAGAGGCTGGCGATGGTTCAAAAGGATATCCTGCCTGGGTAAGTGTGTTGGCCCTTGTGTGCCTGGCTGCCCTTATTCCCTTGGCCGTGGTGTGGGGGAGATGGATCTCTCCGTGGGTCATCCCAGGCCTTATGCTGGGCTTTCTCACCTTTGGATTCGTGAGGAGGGTGAGGGTATATGAGGTCTTTGTGGAAGGGGCAAAGGATGGATTCAATGTGGCCGTAAAGATTATCCCTTACCTGGTGGCCATACTGGTTGCGGTCTCAATGTTCCGGGCAAGCGGTGCCATGGACCTCATGGTAAGACTGTTGGGCCCTGTTACAGGCAAGATCGGCATTCCTGCTAAAGCCTTACCCATGGCCCTTCTCAGGCCTCTTTCTGGGTCAGGTGCCTATGGGGTGCTTGCATCTATCATCAATGACCCATCCATTGGACCTGACAGCTACATTGGTTACCTGGTATCCACCTTTCAGGGCTCCACAGAGACCACATTCTATGTGATAGCCGTCTATTTTGGTGCTGTTCAGGTAAGGCGGCTTCGCCACACGCTCCTGGCAGCGCTTACCGCAGATGCGGCAGGGATCATGGGAGCTGTGGTGGCCTGCAAGTACCTATTCGGATGATATCTTCGTGCATAAACCATCTAGCCACATGAGCCAATTAGAAATAATGCATCACAGGATGTTAATGAGTCTGGCTGGGTCTCTTTGTTGCAAAGAGCCAAGACCTCCTATAAAATTCAAAAAAGAGACCGTTTGCAGAAGGCGTGGCTGCGATGAATAAAGAGATACAATTGTTGTCGGAGGATCTGGAAAAAGAATTATGTGAGAAGATCGGATACGGCTTCAGGCAGAGAGCCATACTTATCAACGCCCTCTGCCACGCATCCTTTACCAATGAGCGACCTCACCTCGGAATAGGGAATAATGAGCGGCTGGAATTCCTAGGGGATGCAGTACTTGAGCTGGCCATAAGTGATCTTTTGATGGATGCATTCTCAGATGCCGAAGAAGGCATTCTGTCTCGATACAGGGCAACTCTTGTGGATGAGGCAGGGCTGTGTGAGGTGGCAAGGAGCATAGACCTTGGTAAGTATCTGTTTCTTGGAAAGGGGGAGGAGCAGACCGGGGGCAGAGAGAAACCCTCCATCCTTGCCGACGCCATGGAGGCCCTGATCGGGGCAGTGTATATGGATGGGGGGTTTGAAGAGGCAAGGGCAGTTGTGGTGAGACTTTTTTCATCGCGCATCCAGGGACTGGAAAGGCGCAAGGCATTGTATGACTTCAAGACCTTGCTCCAGGAATTGACCCAGAAACAATACAAGACCACACCCACATACCGCCTTGTGAGAGAATGGGGCCCTCCCCACGACAAGATGTTCCGGGTCTCCCTCAGCATTCAAGGGCAAGTGGTGGCCCACGGAGAGGGAAAGAGCAAAAAGGAAGCAGAACAGCAGGCGGCAAGAAGCGCCTACGCCACCATGACCAAGAAATGAAAAGCTTTTTGGTGCCAATCTTTATTCCAACTGCGGGGTGCCCCACCCGCTGTGTGTTCTGCGAGCAGCCAAGGATCACGGCACGCCCCCGGGGTATCCCCGAGGTGGGCGAGATAAAGGGAATCCTTCTCCAGGCCATAAACTCCAAGAAATACAGGGGTGCAGAAAATGCCCAGGTTGCCTTCTACGGAGGGACCTTTACGCGTCTGCCCTTGGCCACGATGCTGGAATTGCTGGAAGTGGTAAGGCCCTTCCTCCTAAATGGCTATTTTCAGTCCGTGAGGGTCTCCACCAGACCAGACTCCCTGGACAAAGAGCGCCTGGAGATAATGAAACATTATGGGGTGGGCACGGTGGAGCTTGGCGCCCAATCCCTTGACAACCGCGTTTTGAAAGCCTCAAACAGGGGCCACAGCGCAGAGGACACCATCAATGCAGTGGCGGAGCTAAAAGACTATGGATTTTCTGTGGGGCTCCAGTTGATGCCGGGCCTACCAGGAGAGACAGACGACTCCTTCAGGCACACTGTTGAGCAGACAATGGCGCTCAGGCCTGACTTTGTGAGAATTTATCCCACAGTGGTGATCAAGGGAACCAAGCTGGAAGAGATGTTCAACTCCGGACAATACGTCCCCCTTGGACTGGAGCGTGCGGTGAGCATTTGCGCGGATGCGGTTGAGCGATTCGGGCGGGAGGGGATCCCTGTGGTCAGAATTGGGCTCATGAGTTCTCCTACATTGCGCAAAGCTGGCCAGGTGGTTGCAGGCCCCTGGCACGAGGCCTTCGGGGATCTGGTTCGCGCACGCATCCTTTGGAACAGGCTGGCCCCGATGCTTCCCGGTCCGGGCAAGGTCCAGAGGCTGAAGCTGATAATCCACCCCAGGGATGCGGGCTTGTTTTTCGGCCACGGCAGGAAGGGAATAAAATGGCTGGAGGAAAGATGCAAGAGCAAGGTAGTGGAGGTGATCCAGGAAGCCAATACGGCGCCGGGCCAGGCCAGGGTGGAATGCCTGTAGAGTTCTGTTCGGGCTTTGTGGCCATTGTGGGTCCCACCAATGTGGGCAAATCCACCCTGTTGAACCAATTCCTGGGCCGAAAGGTGGCCATAGTCTCTCCAAAGCCCCAGACGACCCGGAACCGGATCCTTGGGATCTATCACGGCAAGGACTTTCAGATCGTGTTCCTGGACACCCCGGGAATCCACAAGCCATGGACACCCCTTCACAAGAGCATGGTGGAATCCGCCAAGGCGGCCCTCATGGAGGTGGACATAGTTCTTCTGGTAATAGAGATGCCCAAGGCCCACGACCCGGACATCCGGCCCCTCATGGCAAATATCAAGCGGTTTAAAAAGCCGGCAGTGCTTGCCATAAACAAGATAGACAAGGGCCGAAAGGAGCAGCTCCTCCCACTCATAGACCAATACAGGAAGGAACACGAGTTTGCAGCCATTGTGCCCATTTCCGCCACCCTGGGGATTAATCTGGCTGAACTGCTCCAGGAACTACGGGCTTTGCTCCAGCCTGGCCCCCCTTTATTTCCCGAGGACATGACCACAGACCAGTCAGAGAGCTTTCTTGCAGCCGAGATAATCCGGGAAAAGATCTACGCATACACCAAGAAAGAGATCCCTTACTCGTGTGCGGTCACAGTGGAGACCATGAAAGAGGAACCAGAAAAAGGGCTGCTGGTTATAGGGGCCAAGATCCACGTGGAGACAAATTCCCAGAAGGGCATCTTGATAGGGAAGGGTGGAGGAATGATAAAAAGGATTGGAGAGGAGGCGCGGCGAGAGCTGGAGGCCATGTTCGGGACCAGGGTCTTTCTGGACCTGATGGTAAGGGTTGAAAAAAACTGGAGCAAGGATCCCAAGGCCCTCAGGCGCCTTGGTTATTAAATGAAACAGGCCGCCTTCAAAAGCGGCCTGTTTCATTTAGGAGGAAAGAGTGTTTTTCTTTAACTCCGGAAGTGTGCAATAACCCTGCCATTTCCTTCAGAGGTATGGGGGAACAGGCTAATATGTGGGAATTGTTATGAAAAATCCGTTAAAGCCAGATGGGAACAGGAGGTGCTTGCCAAGGTTTTGGTACAAAATATTGTACCGGCTAAGACCAAATTTGGCGTTTGTGGTGATAACAGAGTGAAATTTATTGATAAATACCGGTCCAACTTTTTTTACCTCAGACCCGAATATTGTACTTCTTGATCTTGTGCTGCATGAGGCTCTTGGTGATTCCAAGCATGTTTGCAGCGTGGGCCTGGATGTTGTTGCACCTTGAAAGGGCCCTCCTTATGAGGCTTTCCTCTATCCGCTCCAAAGCCTTGGGAAGCGGCATATTCAGGGGGACGAACCTGTCCACGTCAAGCTCTGCCTCAGCCCCCACCAGCTCCTCAGGGAGGTCCTGGGGCGTGATGGTGTTGTCGGAGCAAAGCACCACGGCCCGCTCTATCACATTTTCAAGCTCTCTCACATTGCCAGGCCAGGAGTAGTCGTAAAAGATCTTCCAGACCTCAGGGCTGAGTTCAATCTGGCTCTTTCCCTCTTCCTTGGAGTATTTTTCCAGAAAGTGTCTCACAAGAAGTGGAATGTCGTCCCTGCGCTCTTTCAAGGGCGGGACCTGGATCTGGATTACATTGAGCCTGTAGAGGAGGTCTTCGCGGAACCTGCCGCGGGCCACATCTTCCCGAATATCCTTGTTGGAGGCAGAAATAATGCGCACATCCACCTGGATGGTCTTGGTGCCTCCCACCCGTTCAAACTCCATCTCCTGGAGCACCCGGAGCAATTTCACCTGGAGTGAGGGGGGCATGTCGCCCACCTCGTCCAAAAACAGGGTGCCACCGTGGGCAAGCTCGAATCGGCCCTTTTTCATGGCAATGGCACCGGTGAAAGCCCCCTTTTCGTGACCGAAAAGCTCGCTTTCCAGCAGGGTCTCGGTTAGGGCCCCACAGTTGATGGACACAAAGGGCCTGTCTTTACGGGGGCTTGAATAGTGGATGGCCTTTGCTATGAGCTCCTTCCCTGTTCCAGAGGGCCCGGTGATGAATACTGATGCCTTGGACAGGGCCACCTTGTCGATCAAGTCATATATCTTTAGCATGGGCTTGCTCTTGCCTACCAAGGAGCCGTACCGGTACCGATCAGACAGTGCCTCCCTGAGGCGCCTGTTTTCCTTTAAAAGGCGGTGGGCCTCCAGGGCCTTGCGAACCGTCAGTTTGAGCTCTTCGTTGCGGAAGGGTTTGGTGATGTAGTCGTAGGCATGTTTCTTCATGGCCTCTACCGCCATCTCAATGGTCCCATAGGCGGTCATCATGATGACAGGGAGTTCGGGCTTGATCTTTTTACTCTCTTCCAGGAGTTCCATCCCGCTTGTGCCAGGCATCCTCATGTCTGTGATAACCAGGTCAATGTCGGATTCCCTGATGAGGCGAAGGGCGTCAATGGCATTGTCAGCGGTGAGGACTTCGTAGCCCTCGGGGGAGAGCAGTGCCTCCAGCACCACCAGATAGTTTTTTTCGTCATCTACAACAAGGATGGTTTCCATGCCTTATCCTGCATAAGGTTCAGGGCCGTTTCTGGGCAGCCTCACTATAACGGTGGTGCCCATGCCTTCCCTACTCTGTATGCTGATGCTCCCGCGGTGACCTTCCACTATCTTTCGCACGATGGAAAGCCCCAGCCCACTGCCCTTGTCCTTGGTGGTGAAAAAGGGATCAAAAACCTTGTTGAGGTGCTCGGGCTTGATGCCCGGGCCTGTATCGGTAATCCTTACCTCATAGTATTCCTTTTTCTCGTTTCCGCTCACCGTAATGGTTCCGTCTCGGTCCATGGCGTGTATGGAATTGATGAATATGTTTAGAAACGCCCGGTAGAGTAATTCAGGGTCACCCTTGAGGGGGAGCTTTCGGCCGTCAAGGTTGTCTTTTACAGTTATGAGGCGGTTGTCCAGCTCCAGCTTGAGGAAGTTGAGATTTTTCTTGATGATCTCGGTGAGTGAGCAGTCCTGGACAGAGGGCTTCTGGGGTCTTGCAAAGTCCAGGAACTCTGTGATGATGTTGTTGAGCCTGGTGGACTCTTCCATGATGACAGAGCAGAGCCTCTTCTGGGATTCATCTGCATTGGGAAGGGTGCTGAGAAGCTCTGCAGTGGAGCGGATTATACCGAGGGGGTTCCTGATCTCGTGTGAGATGCCCGCCACCATCTGGCCAAGGGCGGCAAGCCTTTCTGCCTGATGGAGCTGGCTGTGGAGTTCTCTTTCTTTGCGGGCCCTCTCTGCAAGGATGCGCTCTGCCTTGTGCACGATGAAGAGGAGGGCCAGAAATATCAGGGCCATTATGACAATGGAAAGCCCGAATACGGTGTACTGAAATCTTTCTATGGACTTGTACTCCTCTGTGAGGTCCTGGATTATCTCAAAGACGCCCAGCACAGGGCCCTGCTGGCCCGTAAATAGATCCATGCCCCGAAACGGGATGAATGTCCTTAATTTTTTCTCTCCGCCTGGTAGCTCTATATTCAGCCCCCACAGCTCATTTCCCTTGGATATGAGCCGGGAGCTATGCTGCCCTTTGACTGCCTTTTTGTAACCCAGGCTCGGGGGGACCTTCCTGCCCAAGAGCTCCTTGTTGGTGCTGTATGCAATGACCCCCTTTCCGATGTCATACACATTGACCAGATCCACATTAAAGCTGTGGATGGTGTTTCGGACGATCTTGTCCATCCACTGGTACTGGCGCTCTTCTCTCAAACGCACCCTGCCGAAGCGACGGGTGACCGGCACGACGAAGTTCTGGAATACCTGGTGGTTGAGGTTTTCACCCAACAGGAGGGCGTAGTTTTCATGGCTCTTCATCAGGATGTCTTTTGCCTTTTGGGAGATCAGCACAGAGAAGGGAAACGAGAAGATGATGAGGACCACAAAGCTGGCATAGGCAAAAAACTTTACGAGTCTGAACTGTTTTCCCTGTGGTTGTGGATTCAAAGAGGAGGATTCCATCAAGAAAATCCTTTTTTAGTCTAGAAACTTATAATATTCTAAGACCAAACCGCCAACGAGGTCAACAGTGGAGATTCAACACCCTGAACAACTTCCATTGATGCTGTTTGCCGGACCCGATGGAACCATTTACGAACACCCCGAACTTCGTATGGTGGGGTTTTGGGGTATGGAGCCCGCCCCCCTAGAGCCCCGGGACCTTGTCCCCATGCCTGAGTTCAGCAAGCTATTTTATCTCCCCGGGTGCTCTCCTGTGGGCCTGGACCTTGAAACCGGCCAATTGGTGGTTTTCCCTGAGGTGGAGATTGATGGCAGGGCTGTTCCCTGTAGTGCCGTGGCAGTCTTCCTGGAGCCGGGCTTTGTAAGGACCTATCTGCCAGGGGCAACCTATGAAGCCAAAAAAGAAATCTTGCCTACATGGGCCTATGGTGCCGTAGGATCCTGGGATGATCAATACTGGGCTGCGGCATTCCAGATAGAATACAATTCCAGGTGGGACCCACGAAATTATGACGACCGTGAACTGGTCCAAGCCATGGACCACTATCCCATCAGCGGTCCCCTGGTGGAACACCTTGCCCGCTGTGCCGTGGATCACCACTGTTTTGCCGCCAAGAACCTGTTCCTGGGCAGGTGGGAGGCGCCCCTGCCCGTAAGCCGCACATGCAATGCAGCCTGCCTTGGGTGTCTGAGTCTTCAGCCAGATAGACTCTGCCAGCCTTCCCACAACGTAATAGGCTTCAGGCCGTCTGTAGAAGAGGTGGTTGGCCTTGCTCTAAATCACCTCCAAAGGGCAGAGAGCGCCATAGTGAGCTTTGGCCAGGGCTGTGAAGGGGAGCCCCTAATGGAATGGAGGCTCATCAAAGAGGCCGTCTCGGCCATAAGGGCAGAAACCAGTGAGGGCACCATTAATCTGAATACCAATGGTAGCATGCCCTTCCAGGTTTGCGAAATCGCAAGAAGGGGACTTGACTCCATACGCATAAGCCTGAACAGTGCAAGGGCTCCACTCTATCATGCCTATTACAGGCCCAAAAATTACCAATTTCAGGATGTGGTTGAATCCATTAGGATCTCCAAGGAGCTGGGGCTTTACACCATGGTCAATTACCTGGTTTTCCCCGGGATAACGGACAGGGAGGCCGAGTTGGAGGCCTTGATCAAGCTCGTAGAGGAGACAGGGCTCAATTTCATTCACTTCAAGAACCTTAACATTGACCCTGAGCTTTATCTGAGGGCCATGCCAGAAGACGACTCACCCATGTTGGGCATCAGGAGGGTGGTCGAGATCCTACAGCAGGAGTTCCCGGGCCTTACACTTGGCTATTTCAATCAGCCTGTAAGGAGACCTGGACCGGATTAGAAAAGCTAGATCCCTTTGGAGGACAAGATGGAACAATACATAAAAAAGATCTACGAAAAGATAACCGCAAATCCTGAGGCCTTTCTGATCCCTGCAACAAAGGTGGCAGGCATCTTCCTGGCCGCCATCCTCCTTTGGTGGTGCTTTAACCTGGTATTGAGGAGGATCAGGAGGCGGCTGGAGCACAGGCCCTTTTTTGAGAGAAATGATTATATGTTTCCACTCATCAAAAAGGCAGGCCATTACACCATCCTGATAGTTGCAGCGGCCCGACTCCTGGACCTCTTCAGGGCGCCCTTGTTGGAGAAGCTGTTTTACGCAGCACTTGTGATATTCATGGCCTCTTTTGTCCAGAGCTTTCTAAAGCACCTGGTGCCATGGCTTGAAAGGACGCTTGCCTCCAAGACCGAGACAAAGGTGGATAATGTAATCCTAGATTTGTTCAAGAGTTTTTCTGGGGTCATCATCTATGGCACTGCCTCGGTTTTTGCCCTGGATCTGCTGGGCCTCAATGTCATGCCCCTGGTGGCAGGGGCTGGTGTGGCAGGCCTTGCAATAGGTTTTGCAGCCAAGGATACCCTTTCCAACCTGATTGCAGGCGTCTTGCTGATAATTGACAGGCCTTTTGAGGTTGGTGACAGGATCGAGGTATGGTCTGCACCGACCAATTCGGCCACCTGGGGAGATGTAATAGACATCGGCCTTAGGGCCACCAAGATCAGAACCACGGACAACATAGTAATCGTCATCCCGAACAACGAAATAATGAGGCGTGATATAATAAACTATACCGCCATCACCAGTCACATCAGGGTGAGGATAGGCATTGGCATCGCTTACGAGGCCGATGTGCGGAGGGCAAAGGATGCAATTGTGAGAATCGCCCTTGAGCTTGACTGGGTGATGAGGGACCCTGCCCCCAAGGTGGTGGTGAAAAGCTTTGGGGAGTCGGCGGTAAACCTTGAGGCGCGCGTGTGGATCAAGGAACCCAGGAGGAGGATTGACACCATCTCCCAGATCACGGATCGGGTCAAGGAGGTTTTCCAGAAAGAGGGAATAGAAATACCTTACCCCAAGAGGGACATCTTTATAAAACGCGAGGAGATTGTCCCCAGGCCTGCCACCCAGTAACTCGTGCTCCCTCTCCCTGGTATGAAATCGGTCCTTTCGGAGCCTCCCTTGTGGGCCGAACATCCTTTCTGCTCAAGAGAGATTTTGAGGCCTTTACGAGATGGAGAAAATCCTTGCTCAAGTGGGCCTGCCCAAATAGAATATGCAGCTTGATAAAGAGAAAGGGGGCTAGGGGATGAGCGCTCTTATTGAATGGAAGAACCAAGAAATTAACAAGCTCCGAAAGGATATGGACCGGCTCTTTGACCGATTCTGGTCATACCTGGGAGGCGGATCACTGCCGGGGCCGTTAACTGGTATCCCTTCTGTGGACATATCTGAAACAGACGACTCAGTAATCATTAGGGCAGAAATACCAGGTATTGACCCAAAGGACCTGGAGATATGGGTGAGCGGGGATATCCTGACCCTTAGGGGACACAAGCGTGAGGAGTCATCACAGAGGGGCGTATTCTACCACAGGGTGGAGAGGAGATTCGGCGCCTTTTCCCGCTCTATGCGGCTCCCTTGCAAGGTGAAGGGCGAAAAGGTCAGGGCAACATACAAAAAGGGAGTGCTTCACATCGTATTGCCAAAGCTGATTTCTTCCAGAGCGGTAAAGGTTAGGGCCAAGTAAGTAAAAGCAGAGAGAGGAGGGAGCTATGCCAAGGAGAAAGGCACAAAAGGAGGTCCCGGTGGAACAACTCAGGTGGAGGCTGGACCCTGCTTCTTTGCCGTTTAAAACCACTGATGACCTGGAGCCAATAACCGAGATAATCGGACAGGAGCGGGGTGTTGAGGCACTGCGCTTCGGCATAAATATGGACAAGGCCGGTTACCATATATTTGTTACAGGTGAGGCCGGCACAGGAAGGCTTGCCACGGTGAGGTCCCTGTTGAGGGAGATAGCCAAGAGCGAAAAGGTCCCTGATGACCTTTGTTATGTCAACAACTTCAAAAACCCCGAATCTCCCATCCTGCTGAGACTCAAGGGGGGCACAGGGGCCTCATTCAAAAAGGATGTGCACGACCTGGTGGAGGCCCTAAAAAAAGAGATCCCCCAGCTCTTTGAAAGCCAGGAGTACATAAATCTCAAAAAGGAAATAATGGAGACTTATGAGAAAAAGGGGAAGAGTTTCTTCAAGGGGCTGGACCAGAAGGTAAAGGAAGAGGGCTTCGCCCTGGTGGATATCCAGATGGGGCCCATCAAGAGGCCTGAAGTGGTCCCACTGGTGGATGGCCAGCCCATGCACATTGACCAGTTGGAGGCCCTGGTGGAAAAGGGGCGTTTTCCCAAAGAAGAGTTTGAGGCCATAAAAGAAAAGCATGCCAGGCTCAGGGATCAGATCGACCAGATATTCCTGGAGTTGAGGGACCTCCAAAAGGAGGTGCAGGAAAAGATAGAAGAGATGGACCGCCTCATGTTCATGAAACATGCCACAGAGCTTGCCGAACCCATATGGAAGCGGTACAAGAATCAGGCGGTTCAAAAATTTCTGGAGGACATGCTGGAAGACATGGCCGACAACCTGCACATTTTCAGGCCCCAGGCCATTGCGGCATCTCCTCCAGGAATGCCCATAATGATGCCCGATGCCAATCCGTTTCAACCTTACCAGGTTAATCTCATCGTGGACAACAGTGAGCAAAAAGGCCCCCCTGTGATCATTGAATCTTATCCCACTTACAGAAACTTGTTCGGAAGCATTGAGCGGGTGGTGGACAGAAGCGGGGTGTGGAGAACCGACTTCAGCAAGATAAAGGCAGGCTCTCTGGTGAAGGCCAACGGCGGCTATTTGGTCTTAAACCTTGTGGATGCCATCACAGAGCCAGGGGTATGGCCTGCGCTCAAGAGGGCGCTGAAGAGCAAGAAGCTGGAGATCCAGACCTATGACCCCTTTTATCTTTTCACCACCACGGGCCTCAAACCCGAACCCATTGATCTGGATGTAAAGGTGGTGGTCATATCCGACAATTACCTCTATTACCTGCTCCTACACTATGACGAAGACGTGAAAAAGATCTTCAAGGTGAGGGCTGACTTTGACACTGCCATGGACAAGACGGACCAAGCGGTCATGCAGTTTGCCCGCTTCATCAAGAGAAAGACCGGTGAGGATGGATTGAAGCCCTTTGACAGGACTGCGGTGGCAGCCATGGTGGAGCACGCCGTAAGAATGACCGGCAGACAGGAAAAGATTTCCACAAGTTTTCCCGAAATTACTGATCTTATCAGGGAGGCTGATTACTGGGCAACCCAGGATGGCTCCAAGACGGTGAAGGAAAAGCATGTGGACCAAGCTGTGGAGGCCCGTATCTATCGCTCCAACAGGGTGGAAGAATACATCCAGGAGATGATAGACCGAGGAACCCTGCTCATTGATGTGGAAGGCGAAGTGGTGGGCCAGGTAAACGGCCTATCCGTTTATCACATGGGAGATTACATGTTTGGAAGGCCCACCAGGATCACGGCTTCTACCTCCATGGGGAGGGCCGGGATTATCAATATCGAGAGGGAGGCCGATCTCTCTGGTGCCACGCACAACAAGGGAGTGCTGATCCTGGCAGGGTATTTAAGGAAAAAATATGCCCAGGACAAGCCCCTCACCATGAGTGCCAGCATCGCATTCGAGCAGTCCTACAGCATGGTTGACGGAGACAGCGCCTCATCCACTGAGATGTATGCGCTGCTATCCAGCCTCTCTGGGGTGCCGATCCGCCAGTACATTGCAGTCACCGGCTCTGTGAACCAGAAGGGCGAGATCCAGGCCATCGGTGGCGTGAATGAAAAGATAGAGGGCTTCTATTACTGCTGTAAGCGCCTGGGGCTTAACGGCAAACAAGGGGTTATCATCCCTGAGAGCAACATAAAGGACTTGATGCTGAAAAAAGAGGTTGTAGAGGCCGTGAAAAAGGGCAAGTTCCACATCTACCCTGTAAGGACGGTTGACGAGGGGATAGAGATACTTACGGGCAAGAAGGCAGGAGAACAAAAAGAGGATGGCACCTATCCTAAAGGGAGCATCAACTACCTGGTGAACGAGAAGTTGCGGGAGCTGGCCCTTGGCCTCAAGACCTTTGGGGAGGAAAAGGAGGAGGAGAAGAAGGAGAAAAGGTCCACCAAGGCAAAGGGTCCTAAGAAGAAAAAATAATGGAGACCCTCCAGATACTCAGGCAAGCAGAGGCCCTGTTGGAAGACTACGGGCCTCTTTTTCTCTCTGATCCGAAGATAGTGGACCTCTTGGGCCGACTGGAATCGGCCATAGAGGGTTCAAGGGAGGCCATGGAGCGGGCGGGCATAAGCGTTGCCTGCAGCAGGTGTGAGAAGGAAGAGGGAGGGTCCTGCTGTGGCCGCGGTATCGAGAAGCATTACACCGAGTGGTTGCTTTTGGTTAACCTATTGCTTGGAGTTGATCTCCCTTCCCGGAGGTCAGATGCCCGGTCCTGCTTCTTTCTGGACGAGAGTGGTTGCACCCTCAGGGCCCGCCACATCATATGCATCAACTATCTCTGCCAAGATATCCTGAAAAAGACTGATCCGATCCTCATAAGGGAGTTGAGGGAGAAGGAGGGGGAGGAGGCCCTCCTACTCTTTGCCCTGGTGGAGCGCCTCAAACAAAGGGTGAGGCAGCATGGATGAAAGGCTATCGCGCACCCTGGAGCTGGTGAGTAGTTTTTATGATCAAAGAAAGGTGGGCCTGGATATAGGCTCACTTGGGTTTAGGAGGTCCACTGATCTGAAGACACTGCTTGCCTGCCTGGCCGTGCTGGAGCAAGAGGGCCTCATGGGGCCTGACTCCATGTTCCTGGACATGGGCTGTGGCGATGGGAGAGTGAACGTGCTCGTGAGCTATCTCGTGAAGGTCTCTGTGGGTATAGAGGTGGATGAATGGACCCTTGAGGAATATGTGCCCCTAAAGAAAGAACTGGAGCATTTGTTAGGAGAGCACGACCTTTATCTGCCACCAGCCAATATCCATCTCTTCCACGGCGATGCCACTTGCGGCAAGATTTATGAGGAGATGCAAGAGAGCGTGGGGGTGGGCCTTGAAGACTTTGATTTTTTTTATACTTACCTGATCATGCACGAAGAATTTTCCCGGATTGTCCAGGAAAAGGCAAAGCCTGGGGCCATCTTCATGGTCTACGGGGTGGATAAGGTGCTTCCTTCCTACCAGGGCCTGGAGCTTTTAAAAGAGATGAGCCCCCTTGGGGGCATCCTTGCGTTGTACGAGAAAAAAATAAAGCCTCAGCCGGTGGGTCGCACTGGCACGGCCAGGGCAATGTAGTTGTCCTTTTCCCTGAACATTAGTCGCTTTTCCACCATCATCGCGAGAAAGGCCTCGATCTCATGCGAAGTAAACGAGGGGGCATAGGCGACTATCTCCTGGATGCTTCGCCGTGTCTCACAAAATAGGTAGATCTTTCGGGACGTCCCTTTGAGCTTATGAGTTTCGGGATATCCGGCCGGGACCCACTTCCTGATGATAATAAAATCACCTCCGTCCAGGTAAGAGAGGATGGGGTCTGAACCAGCCGATGCCTTTGCCTTTTCAAAATGGGCAGTCCACTGTTTCACCTTTTCTCTTACAGGTCGCCACAGTTTTTTCTGCTCCCGCAGACCGCCATGGTATCCCTGGATCATGGTGAGGAGGGAGTTGAAGATTCCCTCAGGAAAGATGCCCTTGTAACGGGGATGATTAAAGACCTTTTTGATCTTGTATTGTCTGGGGTTGGACCAGACCGGGCTCCCATAGCCCAGCCAGAACGGGATGGCCTTGAGGGGCGAGAAGGGGAGCACAAAGTCCAAGGCGGTCAAGGTCTCTTCCACATCGTGCGGGTCGCTTCCAGGAAATTCCATGATGAGGTTGCCTGTAAGCCTGGGGCATCCAGGGTCCTCGCAATTTTTCATTATTTCAATGTTATCCATGGCAGTCGTGCCCTTGTGGAGCTTTTGGAGCAACCGAGTGCTCAAGGCCTCGATTCCCACTTGGACCTCTTTCATCCCAGCCCTGCCCATGGCCCTCAGCATCTCGGGGGGTGTGGTGGCACGGATCTCGGAAAATAACTCCAGTTGCACATCCATTCGGGAGATTTCCCTGAAAAACTCCATCAAGTCTTTGGGGGGCAATAGATTGTCCACAAATGAGAAGCCCAAGACCTGGTGTTTTCGGGCCAATGCCAGTAGCTCCAGGAGCATCCTTTCATTGCCCTTGGCCCTGTATCCTTTCCACTGAAGGTTCAGGTTGCAAAATGCGCATTTGTTCCACCAGCATCCCCTGGACATTTCAACGGGAAGCCTGGGAGTGAAGGCCCTGGAGGGGCCGAGAGAGGCCAACATTTCAAAATAATCATCATAGTCAGGGGTGGGGAGCAGGTCCATGTCCTCAACCTGTTCCCTTTTGAGTATGGCTCTGCCCTGGAAACAGTGATTGGATCTGGACTTCTTTTGGAGGATCTGTCGGGTCAATCTCAGGAGGGGGAGTTCACCCTCGCCTTCCACAAGGTAGGTGATCTCGGGAAAGGTTTTTAGGAGGGTCTTGCCGAGATCTCCTGCAACAGATGACCCTCCAACCACTATGGGAACGTCGGGGGCGAGTTGTCGTATTTTTTTTATGAAGTAGAGGGAGCTTGTAAGCTGGGAGTAGCAAATGGAAAATCCAATGAGGATGTATTTTTCCCAGTCGTGTTGTGCCAGAAAGGCAAGTGATGCCTTTTCCAACTCCTTGCATATGGCAGAAAAAGACAGCCCCTCCGATTTCATCCCCCTGGATGCCAAACGCATCCAGGATTTCTCTATTGCCCTGCTTTGCCCTGGGTAGAGGAGGGCGCCATAGAGGGGTTCTGCAAGCCAAGTGCTCTGGGCAATCTTCTGGTAGAGGGGATAGCCAAGAGCTGCTGCCACATGAAGAAACACATGGTGGCTGCGGATTCTTACCCCTGGCAGGCCCTTTGAAAGAAAAGCCTTCAAGGTCCCCAGTTGGATTGAGGGCCGGTTGAACAACGGCCAGGGGGTGGAGAGCAATGCAATCATCCAATCATTTGATCTGGAAGCTCTCGGACCTGCCGGCGTACTTCTCCCTGAGCTTTGGTTTTTCAATCTTTCCTGTGGGGTTCCTTGGCACCTGGTCAAAGTAGATTATCCTTGGCCTCTTGTATCTTGGTAAGGCCTCACAATATTCCCTTACCTCTTGCTCTGTCATCTCTTGGCCGGGTTTTAGTTGGATGATGGCGGTGACCACCTCGCCGAGCCTCTCATCAGGGGTGCCGATAACAGCGGCGTCCTGGATCTTCGGGTTTTCCATGAGAAAATCCTCTATCTCCACAGGAAAGATGTTTTCACCGCCAGAGATGACAATGTCCTTTTTCCTGTCAACCAGCCAGATGAAGCCGTCCTCATCCACCCGGGCCATGTCACCGGTGAGGAGCCATCCATCTATCAATGTCTTTGAGGTGGCCTCTGGATTCTTGTAGTACTCCTTCATGACACCGGGGCCTTTGACCATGAGCTCTCCCGGCTCCCCTTTTGGGACATCGTTGAGATTATCGTCCACAATGCGATATTCCCAATCAAAGCCAGGCACACCGATGGCCCCAACCTTGTGAATGTTCTCTATCCCCAAGTGGATGCACCCCGGCCCCGTGCTCTCGCTGAGCCCGTAGTTGGTGTCATAGTCGTGATGAGGAAAGACCTCTTTCCAGTTTCTCACCAGGCTTGGGGGCACGGGCTGGGCACCTATGTGCATGAGGCGCCATTGATCCAGCTTATAGTCTTTAAGATCCACCTCTCCTCTTTCGATTGCCACCAGGATATCTTGGGCCCAGGGCACCAACAGCCACACTATGGTGCATTGCTCTTCAGAGACAGCCTCCAGGATCCACTGGGGCTTTATGCCTTTCAGGATCACTGCCTTTGCACCCACGATGAAATTACCAAACCAGTGCATCTTGGCACCGGTATGATAGAGGGGAGGGATACAGAGGAAGTTGTCGTCATGGGTTTGGTTGTGGTGGCGGTTTTCCACTATACATGCCGCCTCCAGGTTTCGATGGGTCAAAAGGATCGGCTTTGGCTGGCCAGTGGTACCGGACGTAAAGTAGAGGGCTGCATCGTCCAGCAGATTGATAGGTATGTTCGGATCTTTAGGGGTCCCAGAGTCGAGAAACTCTTGGTAGCCCTGTGCGTATGAGGGGATGGACTCCTGAGGGCCAACAAATACGAAGTCCTTTATGGTGGTCAGTTCCTCTTTTATGGAATCGATTCTTTCCACAAATTCGGGGCCAAATATCATGGCCTTTGCCTCCGCGATGTCGGCGCAGTACTTTATGTCCTGTGCCGTAAACCTAAAGTTTAGAGGAACTGCCCACGCACCGGTTCGAAGTATGCCAAAATATACGGGCAACCACTCCAGGCAATTCATCATGAGATGAATCACCTTGTCCCCTTTCTGGACCCCCTTGTTTATCAAGGCCGTGGCAACCCTGTTTGATATCTCATCAAACTCCTTCCAGGTTATGGATACACGCCTGCCTTTTTCGGGTTCCCGCTCTATGAGGGCCACCTCATGGCCGTACATGCGAGCGTTTCTTGCCAGGATCTCGGTGATAATCATTTTTTGAGCCCCCTTTGAAGCTATATTTCAGCTACAAAGTGACTGTAGATAAGGCAGATTTTCGTGTCAAGGGAAAATAAAGGAAGGGATTATGGATGTGAGAGGCTTTGCAGCATGGCTTTAGCCACGGGCAGGAATGGGGAGTCAGGGGCGCTTTCAATGAACTGCTCAAGGGTTTCTCTGGCCTTGTCATGGGCAGATATGAGCCAGTAAGTTCGGGCCAGTCCCAATAAGGCCAAAGACCTGAATGGGGTTTCAGGCCCCTGGGCTATCTCTTGGAACATTCCTTGTGCCAGTTCCAGATCCCCCTCGGCCTCGTAGCAAGTGGCCATGGCCAGCTTGGTAAGCACGGTATAATGAGGCTCTTCCTCCATTTCGGCCATGAACTTTTTGTAAAGCCCTATGGCATCATTATGCTGCCCTTGTAAGTAAGCGGCCAGTGCTGCGTGGGGAAGCGAGAGAGGGGCCACCCTTGACAGACCATAGTCCTCGAAGATTTTTCTAAAGGCCTCTTCAGCCTTTTCCCATTGCCCTGGATCAGAGTCCGGAGTTATGCTTTCAGCAAGGATGGAAAGGGCCTGATTATAGGCCTCCTGGGCCTGCTTGTTCGTGTGTCTCCAGTATGCCCATCCTGCCAGGTAAAGAATAATCAGCACACAGGCCACAATACCAGCCGTGACCAACTGGGACCTGTGGGTCTGGATCCAGTTGAACGCCCTGGCCGAAAATGTGAGAAATTCGTCAGGTTCTTTCAGCAGTTCTTTTCTGGTGACCTTTTTCTTTGCCATCGACTTCTTGGAACCTGCCTGAGATGAGGCAGGCCAAAAATAATGGGTTAGAGAACGAGGCCATTGATAACAAAGAGGCTCAAGTGGAGTCAAGGAAAAAGCCCCTTGCATTCCAAGCCAGTTGCAGATTACATTCGCACTCACATAGATATAGAAAAGGTCATGATATGGATCATCTTGAAAGATTCTTGCAGATTTTAAATGCTCTCCCCGGATGGGTGGCCTACCTCCTTTTGGGGCTAAGCGCCTTTGTGGAGAACATCTTTCCACCGATACCCGGTGACACCATCACCGCCTTTGGGGCATTTATGGTGGGGACCAAGAAGCTGAGTTTTATAGGGGTCTATGTCTCCACCACTGTTGGGAGCCTGGCAGGCTTTATGGCCCTTTTTGGGGTGGGAAGGGTGTTGGGCAGGAAGTTTTTTATGGAGAAGGACCTGAAGTTTTTCAAACGGGAAGAGATCATGCGGGCAGAGCAGTGGTTCAAGAAATACGGCTACCTCCTGGTGCTTTTAAATCGTTTCTTGCCGGGGGTAAGGTCCGTGATCTCTATTTCCGGGGGCATCTCGCATCTGAACACCGCCGGGGTGGCCGCCCTTGCTCTTATCAGTTGTGCGGCATGGAACCTCATATGGATAGCAGTGGGTTACAGTATTGGCGCCAATTGGGATACGGTGCGTGAGACCATGTCAAGACTCCTGGTGCGCTATAACACGGCCGCCTTTCTGGTTATGGGACTGGTCGTGGGATATTTCGTAGTCAAGAAATTGTTTAGCCGAAAAAAGAAGGGTACGGGAAGAGACAAACTAATTTGATTGACATTATCCCTTTTCGTTTTATAATTCAGACAGCGGGGACGGCTCTGGCCTTTCCATCGAACCCTCTGTGGCTTGAGAGACCTTACCACCTCCCTTGTCTTCAGGGGCTCGGGCCCTCAAGGGCCTGGAAGACACAGGGCCACCCGCTACTTTTCTTGTTGCAGGGATTCCCCTTGACCTCACCGGCTCAATTCCCTATAATCCGCCGCCAAAGCAGAGTTGCCAATGCTCTAGGACCTTGAAAGGAGGTAGAATATGGATCTTGCCAGAAAGATTGCCATCGCCATCGTGATGATTATCCCTGCCTTTGTAATCGCAGGCCTCCTTTGGGCCCTGGTAGAGTCCTGGGCCCCTGTGGTCATCTGGGAAATCGTTTTGGTGATAATGTACTTCCAGATAATCAAAAGGATTTCTCCCACTTCTCACCAGCACACATAGTGCCATTTTAAAACACTGTCTTACCCCCATCTTTGTAAAGGAGCAGTTCAGGGTGAAAAAAGGGCTCTAGCTGCGGCCTAAAGGATGCCCAACTAGTAGGAGGGAAAGGCCCGTATGGTTAGAGCCAAATCTGGGGGCAATCTGTGAGGCCTTCGAGCCAAGCGCGGCTCGAAGGCCTTCTGCTCTTTTGGAAGGTTGTAAATGGGGGTGACCTTATCCGTAAAGATAAGCCGCATATTGGGTCTTTTCACCCAAGAGTTTGTCTATCTGGTCTTGGAGCTCAGCGCGCTGCTTACTTTGCAGCCATGCCTTCCAGTGATCCAGGCTCTGCCAAGTGCTTATCACCAAGAATTCTTCGGGGTCGTCCACGTTTCGCAGCGTCTCACCTGAGACATAGCCCGGTTGGGCGGTTGCAAGCGCCCGTAATTTGACCAGCAGAGGCAGTAGCTCACCCTCCTTGTCCTTGCTCACCCTTCGCTTGATTATGATCTTAATCATGGCAGGCGACCTCCTTTGTCAGAATTTGAGTAGATGCAACGCGCACCCTGAGACACACCGCAAGGCTCCAGGCTGCTTTCTTGGGCTAGTCTATAGGGAAAAAGGGATAATGTAAAGTTTTGCTGGAAGGTTGTGAGGCAAGGCGAGTGTGCAGAAAATTATAAAACATGGTCAAAAGTTTGACGATTTTTCCAACTTTATTCCTCTACACCATCGTTGAGCAGTCAAGATTCAGAGGGTATTTACGAAGAAAAGAAGATGGGGGAAATGGTATTAAAATTGCATATTTGGTGGTAAGGATTAAGGACACTATCAACCTAAAGGGGTAAGGTCATGAAGCCTGCAAGCAACACCACTCCTGCAGAGGAGCGAAGGTCAGAGCCAAGACATTCTCCTGAAGAATATCACTGTGTGGAATTTTCTCTGGACGACTTGGCAATTCCTTATCAGTTCAAGATCTGGAACATTGCCTCCAAATCCATGTGCTTGCTGGTAAGGCAAGATTCTGACATTCTACGGAGAATCAAGGTGGGCGATACTGTTAATATGAAGTATTATTCGGGGTGTTCATGGAGCTCTGGCGAGTACAAACCCACTGCCATCCGACACATCACCAAGAATGACGAGGGTCCTTTCAAAGGACACTATCTAGTTGGAATAGAGATACTGAGCAGTGACGCGGCACCTCACCGATGAACTACAGTAACCAGCTTATACATGGCGCCCCGAACCTGATTCGGGGCTTTTTTGTTTTTAAGGCCGGGGAAGGGGCCGGTTTTTCCTTTACCACCTTGTGGCCTGAGCCGTAAAATACCCCACAGTGACATCGTGGACTTGGGAGCTCCATGGAACTCTTATCCCTCATTTCAAATCTACGCCTGCAGGATATCCTAGACATCCTATTCCTCTCGGTCCTGGTATATCATCTATACATCTGGTTTTGGGGCACCAAGGCATTCAAGGCCATAGTGGGGCTCGTGATGCTGGGACTGGTCTTTACGGTTGCACGGGCCTGGGGCCTTTTTCTCACCACCTGGGTGTTCAAGATCCTGTGGCAGGTCCTGGTGGTACTCCTGATAATCCTATTTCAGTCTGAGATCCGCCAGGTCCTTGAGCGAGTGAATCCGTTCAAGGCAGTTGGAATCAGAAATTCCGGCGGTGCTCAAGGATGGATACACAAGTTGGTGCGCGCTGTAATGCTCATGGCCCAGCGGAAGATAGGCGCGCTCCTGGTCCTAGAGAGGAATGACTTGGTGGAAGAGTTAGTCACAGGCGGAACAAACCTTGAGGGAGAGCCAAGCCCCGAACTCTTGCTCAGCATATTTCAAAAGAACTCCCCATTACATGATGGTGCAGTGCTCATCCGTGAGGGTAAGCTCGTCAGGGCCGCCTGTTATTTGCCCCTCACCTCCAAAGAGGATCTCCCCTCCAAGCTGGGCACCAGACACAGGGCCGCCCTTGGCCTGAGTGAAAGATGTGATGCTGTGGTGGTGGTGATATCAGAGGAGAGGGGAGAGGTCTCTGTGGCACAAGAAGGTGAGCTAAAAGGCATCAAAACCAGAGATGAGCTGCGAGATCTTTTGAAGGAGGCGGTGAGCCCTCCAAGGCCTTTTGGAGAGACATGGAAGCAAAGGGCAGTAGAGGTGTTCAGAAAGAGACTGGCCGTCAAGGCTGGTGTTGTGGCCTTTGTGAGCATCATCTGGTTGCTGTTGGCAGGCCAGCAGAATTTTGATGTTACCTTGAATTTACCTCTAGAACTTAAGAACAAACCGATCAACCTGGAAATCCTTTCCCCCATTGATCCCACGGTGAAGGTCACCTTGAGGGGTTTGAGAAAAGATGCCAGCGTCCTTGGTCCCCACAATGTCAGGGCAGAGTTGGATGTCTCCCTTGCAAAACTCGGCAGGAGGACCTTTAGGATTGAACGCAGACACATAATCTTGCCCAACGACAGGGTGTCGGTGGTACGAATTCAGCCTTCCAAGATAAAGTTCAGCTTCAGGGAATTGCCCTCTAAAAAGAGATGAAGTTCATAAGGATAGAGCGAAAGGTCAATCACCTGGCCATAGCAGGATTTCTCCTGCCATTTTTGTCTTGCGCCATGGTGGGCGGGCTTATCCTGTGGGTGAAAAAGGACTTTTCCTCCATGAAGTTCCTGATCCCTTATTTGTCCCTGGTGCCGGCTTCATTGGGAGTGGGGCTTTTTTGCTCAATTCGTTCCATCCCCTTGATTGCCGAGCGAAATGACAAGGATTATGCCTATTCCGGCCTGACCCTGAATGTGGTCTTCCTGCTCATTTACCTGGTCTCCGTAGTATATTTCCTAACGCTATAGTAGCTGCCCGGATGGCGGAATAAGTCAGAGATTTGACGCAGCTTCACACTCCTCATCTTCCCCTCCACTGTTCATGGTAGGGGACAAGCAAGCCCCCCTGGTGGTTTGAGACTCCCTAAATGGCTTCAAAATAGGCTAACTGGCGAAAATTAAAAGATATTCTCAAGTTGAAGAGGTTGCACGGGCAGGCGCACAAAAATATAAAAAAGGGCCGTAATTTTACTTGACAGGGGGATGAAATTGGCATAGAAGTGGCATAAAGTGTCATAAAGTGGAGCAAAGTGTAACTCAAGGGGCTCGATTAGGTGTTCAGGGGGCGCTCAAAACACAATCTAGATGCCAAGGGGCGGCTTGCCATCCCCACGAGGTTCAGGGAGGTATTGGAAGAGCGCAATGAAAACTCCCTCGTCCTTACCAACCATCACGGCTGCCTCTGGGCATATGTGAAGTCCGATTGGCTGGCCATTGAGAAAAAGGCCATGGAGCTACCGGAGTTCGACGACAATGTTAACATCTACTTGCGATATTTCATCTCTGGAGCCAAGGAATGCCCCCTGAAACAGAATAGGATCACCATACCTGCGGATTTGCGCGAAATTGCCGGCCTGAATCGGGAGGTGGTCTTGGTGGGGAATCTCAAGCGTTTTGAGATCTGGGACAAGGACAGGTGGGAGGAAGTGTTCCAGATGGCAAAAGATCGTTTCCCCATGGCAAGCCAATCCCTCAGGGAGTTCGGGATCTAGAGGGGTCTGGCTTGGTGGGGCTTCACAAACCCGTCCTGGTGGACGAGGTGCTTCGCTCTCTTCAAATTAAACCGGATGGTATCTATGTGGACGGCACCCTGGGCACAGGAGGACATGCCTGTGCCGTTGCCCAACGCCTTGGCCCTTCCGGAATTCTGATAGGACTGGATGTGGATCCATCTGCCATTGAACGGGCAAGGCCAAGGTTAAAAGGGTTTGAGCCTCAGATAATAACAATCAAGGCCAGCTACGCAGATCTGGATCAGGTGCTCCAGGACCTAGGCATCTCAAAAGTACAAGGAGTGTTGTTGGACCTTGGATTGTCTTCATTGCAGTTGGACCTATCGGGGAGGGGATTCAGCTTCAGCAGGGATGAGCCACTGGACATGAGGATGGATCCTGACGGGCCCAAGACAGCCGCTCAGCTCCTGAACAGCCTCTCGGAGAGGCAGCTTGAACAACTGCTGAGGGATTTCGGAGAAGAACCCAGGGCCAGGGCCATCGCCCGGGCCATCGTTAGGGAGAGGACAAAGAGCCCGATTCGCACCACCTCACAATTGGTCAAGATAATAGAGTCCTTGTCGCCACCCAGGGCTCGATTGGGGAAGCACCCGGCCACCCGCACTTTTCAGGCCCTGAGAATAGCCGTAAACGAGGAACTGGAAAATTTGAAGCTTTTCCTTGAAAAGGCGCCCGAGCTCATTGATAGACAGGGAAGGGTGGTGATCTTATCTTATCACTCATTGGAGCATAGAATGGTCAAGAGGGCCATGCAGGAGTGGGAAAGGGGATGTAGTTGTCCTGCCGACTTTCCGAGATGTGTCTGCGGGAAAAAGGTGCTTTTCAAGAGGGTGAACAAAAGGGCAATAGTGCCCTCTGATGAAGAGATAAGGGCCAATCCACGGGCAAGGAGTGCTCAGCTCAGGGCAGCAGAGAGGGTTTAGCCATGAAAAGACCAGACAGGGTAGCGGTAATGATTAGGACCCGCAATATGCGAACCGGGGTAAGGGTTTCAAATGTAAGGGTTTCCAGGCGCAGGTTTAAACTCACTGCAGGGCAGGTATTCTTGGTGTTCCTGCTGCTTCTAGTATTCATGGGAAGTGGAATCGGATTCGTGTGGTCAAATTTTGAGAGCACTCAGATGGGTTACGACCTGACCCAATTGAAGGAAAAGGAACGAAGACTAAAAGAAATCAATAAAAAACTGAAACTGGAACTGGCCTACTTGAAATCACCCCAAAACTTGGAGAGAGTTGCCCTGAAAAAACTGGGGCTTTCCCAGCCTGAGCCCAGACAAATAATAGTCCTGCCATGAAGACAAAGGCCAAGAAATGGATCCGTTTTCGGATCATATTCATAGCAGTGATATTGTTTGCGGGCTTTTGCATAATACTGGCCAGGGCCTACCAGTTCCAGGTCCTGGAAAGGGAGCGCTTGTCAGCCATTGCCCGGTCTTGCTACACGGCCATAGCCAAGCTTCCCCCAAAAAGGGGAGCCATATTGGACCGCCAGGGCCACGAGCTTGCGGTAAGCGTTGAGGTGGTATCCATCTATGCCCATCCCAATCAGATTGAAAAGAAAGAGGCTGCCTCAAGGGCATTGGCCCGGGCCCTGGGACTGAAATACCGGCAGGTCAAGAACAGCCTGAATACCCCGCGTGCCTTTGTGTGGATAAAGCGGAGGGTTGAATCATCAAAGGCCTTTGAAATAAAGCGGCTGGGGATAAAAGGGGTGGGAATAGAGAAGGATATAAGACGATACTATCCAGGCAAGGAGTTGGCTGCCCACGTCCTTGGCTTTGTGGGCATTGACAACAAGGGGCTGGAAGGTATTGAGAGGCGCTATGACAGATATCTGCGCGGGCCGGAGACCCATCTCATCCTCATGAGGGATGCAAGGGGCCGTCCGTTTCTGGAGAGATACAAGGCAGTGGGTCAAGGCCGCCCTCATTCCCTCGTGCTCACCATTGATAAGGATATCCAATACAAGGCCCAAGTGGCCCTCAGGGAGGTGGTGATAAGGAAAAAGGCCAAGAGCGGTATATGTATTGTGATGGAGGTCAAGACCGGTGAAATACTTGCCATGGCAGTGGTACCTGAGTTCAACCCCAATGTATTTCATACGTACAAACCTGGGATATGGAGAAACAGGGCGGTCACTGACTCCTTTGAGCCTGGTTCCACCCTAAAGGCATTCCTGCTTGCAGCCTGCATTGAGGAAGGTGTGGTCTCTCCCTATACACGATTTTTCTGCGAAGAGGGTGCCCTGGAAATCTATGGCCACACCATCAACGACACCCACCGCCATGAATTCCTCACGGTTTCTGATATAATTTCTCTTTCAAGCAATATCGGAGCGGTGAAGATGGGCCTCAAACTGGGCTATGAACAGTACTACGAGTACTTGAAAAAGTTCGGGTTTGGCCAGCGCACCGGTATTGATCTCTTGGGTGAGGCAACCGGTTATGTCCGTCCTTCCTCTAAATCCAAACCTATTGACCAGGTCTCGGTCTATTTCGGTCAAGGGATCTCTGTAACAGCCCTACAACTGGTAAGGGCCATGGCAGCCATAGCCAACGGGGGCAGGCTAATGCGCCCATTTGTAATGAAAGAGATAATGGATGAAGAGGGCAATGTGGTCAAGACGCAACGCCCTCAGGTCATGGCCAGGGTCCTCAGCAGGCAGACGGCATATACCGTGACAAAGGTCTTGAAGAGGGTTGTTGAGCCACAGGGCACAGGTCCAAAGGCTGCCATACCAGGCTACCGGGTGGCAGGAAAGACCGGAACCGCCCAGAAGGTGGATCCCAGAACCAGGCGGTATTCCAACAAAAAGCATGTTGCAAGTTTTGTGGGTTATGCGCCGGCAGGGGATCCCAAGATCGCAATTGCAGTGGTCATAGATGAGCCCAAAGGGATCTATTACGGGGGGCTGGTGGCAGGCCCTGTATTCAGGAAAGTGGGCCAATGGGCCTTGAACCACCTCCAGGTGATTCCTGAGGTCCAGACCGTACAGGCCCCAGAGAGGATGGCCTCCATAAAGAAGCCTTTCCACACGCCAGGTAGAGAGGTAAAGACCCATTACCAGTCGACCCCTTCAGCCGATAGCACACCCAAAGCGGGATTGCCTGATTTTACAGGTATGAGCATGAGGGAGGTGCTCCGAAGGTGTTTCTCCATGGGGCTGAAAGTGGTTCCCCGGGGAAGCGGGTTTGCCTTTAAGCAGAGCCCAAGACCAGGGACATCTCTAAAGAGGGTCAAGATGGTAAGGGTGAGCTTCAGGCCCGAGGGTTGAACCGAATGCGTTTATCGCAGTTGATAGAAGGGATTGATAACTGCCGGGTGGCGGGTGATCTGGATGTGGAAGTAAAAGGTCTTGCCTACGATTCCAGAAAGGTGAAGCCCGGCTACCTCTTTGTGGCCATAAAGGGCCACAGACTTGACGGCCATCAGTTCGTGGAGGAGGCCATAGGGCGGGGAGCCTGTGGTGTAGTGGTTCAAGACAGTGCCGCCCTGGACCATGACATGGCCCTGAAAGGGGGTAACAGGGCCTTGATACGGGTGCCAGACTCCAGGAGGGCCCTTTCAAGGCTCTCGGTCAACTATTACGGCAGGCCATTTGAGCGCCTTGCCTTGATCGGGATTACGGGCACAAACGGAAAGACCACCACCACCTATTTACTGGAGTCGATCCTGAGGGAGGCAGGAGCTGAGCCCGGGGTAATAGGCACCATCAACTATCGTTTCAAAGGGAGGTCCAAAAAGGCACCTGTCACCACTCCCGAGTCCCTGGACTTAATGGAGATTTTAAACGAGATGGCCGAGGCCGGGGTAAGCCATGTGGTCATGGAGGTCTCCTCCCACGCCCTGGATCAAGGCAGGGTCCAGGACTGCCCTTTCAAGGTTCGAGTTTTTACCAATTTGAGCCGTGATCACCTGGACTACCACAGAACCATGGAGGACTACTTCCAAGCCAAGGCAAGGCTCTTTAAGGTCTCCGCGGATTACGAGATCCCAGGTATCACAGCCGTGATAAATATGGACAGTCCTGAGGGAAAGCGCCTGCTTGGGCTCACTAAGATCCCTGCAATCAGCTATGGGCTCAACGCCAAGGCCCATGTGAGGGCCGAACAGATCAATTCAACCAGGGAGGGTATGGAGTTCAGGCTCAAGGGGCCTCAAGGTGAAGCAGATATCTTTTCCCCGCTCCTCGGTGAGTTCAATATTTACAACATACTGGCAGCCTCCAGTGCTGCCATGGCCCTGGGAGTTGACCTGGAAGGGATCAAGAGAGGTATCAAGGCGGTGAAATGCATCCCTGGCAGGATGGAGAGGGTGGATAATGCAAAGGGATTGTTCATTGTGGTGGACTATGCCCACACCCCAGAGGCCCTCTCACGGGTATTGGAGGCATTGAGGCCCCTGGTTACGGGTAGGATCATAACGGTATTTGGGTGCGGCGGAGACAGGGACAAGGGCAAAAGGGCCATGATGGGTCAGGTGGCCTTGCTTCTAAGCGACATGGTGATAATTACCTCTGACAATCCCAGGACTGAGGACCCCATCTCCATCATCTCTGCCATAGAAGATGGAGTGGCGAAATCAGGGGCAAAGTGTCCTTACGATATACACGCGGATAGAAAAGAGGCCATCAAGGCCGCCCTGCAAATGGCAGGTCCTGATGACCTGGTCCTTATAGCGGGCAAGGGCCACGAGGACTACCAGATAATAGGGACCACCACGAGACCCTTTGATGACCGCAAGGTGGCAAGAGAGTTGGCCTCTACGTTGCCTGGTTAAGGACGCCATGTGAAAAGAGCAAAGACGAGGGACAAATGGCTCCCACTTGGGGAAAGATAGACCTGGAGCAGATAGCACGGATCCTGGGGGGCCGGTTGATCGGATTGGGCCAAAGGAGTCTTGTAAACGGGATCAGCACTGATTCCAGGACCATCCGGCCGGGCCAACTCTTTTGGGCCCTGGAGGGGGAGAGGTTTGACGGGCACGATTTTGTCCTGGAGGCCCTTTCCAAAGGTGCATGCGGTGCCGTGGTGAGAGAGGGGTATCTGAGTGGTGATATCGAGCTGGAAGGGCCTGCCCTCATCGGTGTGCCAGACACCCTCGAGGCCCTGGGGCGACTTGCCCAGTGGTGGAGGAAAGAGTCTAAGGATACAAGGCTTGCAGCGGTTACGGGCAGTGCAGGCAAGACCACAACCAAGGAGATGGCAGCGGCCATTCTTGGAATAATGCATGAGACCCTGAAGACCCAGGGGAATTTGAACAATCTTATCGGGCTGCCCTTGACCATCCTCGGATTGGAGGATCGTCATGCCAGGGCCGTGATTGAGATGGGGATGAACCGGCCTGGCGAGATTGCCCGCCTCACACAGATATCTGATCCTGATGTGGGAGTCATAACAAATGTGGGGAGAGCCCATCTTGAGGGGGTTGGCACTCTGGAAGGGGTGGCCCGAGCCAAATTAGAGATGGCCCATGAAATGAGGGCCCAAGCCCCATTGGTATTGAATGGGGATGATTCCACGCTGATGGAACACGCATCTTCAATAAAGAGAGAGATGCTCACCTTTGGTCTTGGCCAAGGCAACTGGATAAGGGCTGGGTCAATAGAGGACCTGGGCCTTGATGGCACCAGGTTCCGGATTCATGTGGATGGCAGAGAGATGGATGTGAGATTGAGGGTGCCAGGGCTCCAGAATATATACAACGCCCTTGCTGCAGCAGCCCTTTGCCTGTTGCTTGGAGAAGACCTTGATAACATCTCCCAGGGTCTTGAAGGCTACGGAGGGCTCAAAGGGAGGTTCCAGGTAAAAAAGATTCCTCCCGGAATCACCCTTGTGGATGACACCTACAACTCAAATCCCCTTTCCCTCAAAAGGGCCTTTGAATGCATCACCGCCACGGCCGGGGATTCAAGTAGGGTCATCGTGGTCCTGGGTGACATGTTGGAGCTGGGCGAGCACTCCGTTTCGGCCCACAGGGAGGCAGGGGCCTGGGTGGCCCGTCTTGGCCCGAGACTGGCCATCTTCACAGGTGCCTTTGCCCGAGAGTTCAAAAGAGGGGCCGTGGAAGAGGGTATGGATCCCCAAAGGGTGCGGATTGAAGATTCCCACCATGAGATAGTCCGCTCAGTCACAGGAGAATTGAAGCAGGGAGACCTGATCTTTCTCAAGGCCTCCAGGCTGGTCGGTCTGGATCGGGTGGTGGAACTTCTGGAACGAGGATAGGGACCGGACGAGATGCTCTACAAACTGATATATGCCTTTCACGAATACCTCTCGGTGTTGAATGTATTTCGCTACATCACATTCAGGACCATCCTGGCCACCCTTACGGCACTGATCATCTGCTTCCTACTCGGCAGTTGGGCGATCTCAAAGCTCAAGGCGCTCCAAGTGGGCCAATTCATAAGGGAGGATGGCCCGCCCAATCACAAGACCAAAGAGGGTACCCCAACCATGGGAGGATGCCTTATAGTTCCAGCAGTTATCATAGCCACCCTGTGCTGGGCATCGCCCACAAACATGTATGCCTGGTTGGTGTTGTTCGTGGCCATATCCTTTGGGGCAATAGGATTTGCGGATGATTATCTGAAGATTCGAAAGAGAAACAGCAAGGGAATGGGGGCCAAGGTGAAGTTTGCATTTCAACTGGCAGCCTCTTTCGTTGTGGTCCTTGCCCTCTATCTGCATCCTGATTTTGACACCAGGATTCATTTGCCTTTTTTCAAGACCGTGGCCCTGGACCTCGGGTGGGGGTATGTCCCTGCCGCCATGTTCGTGGTGGTGGGGGCATCCAACGCGGTAAACCTCACAGATGGGCTGGACGGGCTTGCCATAGGTCCTCTCACCATTGCCTTTGGTTGTTATCTGGTATTTGCCTATCTGGCAGGCCACGTAAAGATCGCCTCTTATCTTCAAATACCCTATGTGGCAGGGGCAGGTGAGCTGGCAGTGGTGTGCGGGTCCGTGGTGGGGGCGGGCCTCGGGTTCCTCTGGTACAACGCCTACCCGGCCCAGGTCTTCATGGGTGATGTGGGCTCCCTCTCACTAGGGGCCATTTTGGGGACCGTGGCCCTTATAACGAAACAAGAGATCATACTCGCGCTGGTGGGTGGGCTGTTCGTATTCGAGGCCCTGTCCGTGATTTTCCAAGTGCTCTACTTCAAGCTCACGGGAGGGGAGAGGATATTTAGGATGGCCCCCATCCATCATCACTTCGAGCTAAAAGGATGGCCTGAGCCCAAGGTGATTGTCCGCTTCTGGATCATCTCCATAATCCTGGCCCTGTTGGCCATGAGCACCTTGAAGCTACGATAGTGGAAGAGCTGGTTTTGAAAACAGAGGGATCAAAGTTGCAAGGGGATTGGCATACAGGTGTTGAGCAAAAAAGGATCACGCTCTTGCCGGGGCAGCGGGCAGTGGTCATGGGGGCTGGGGTTTCAGGCCTTTGGAGTGCCCTTTTCCTCCGATCCCAAGGTCTGTCAGTGGTGCTAAGTGATATGGCTCCCCTCTCAGAACTGGACCCCGAAGTGGTAACCAAGGTTAAAGGGTCTGGGGTGGAACTTGAGGCGGGAGGCCACAAGGATAGGACCTTCATGGAGTCTGATCTGGTGGTGGTAAGCCCTGGAGTCCCACAGGAGACAGCCCTGCTCCAAAGGGTGAGGGAAAAGGGGATTCGGGTTATAGGTGAATTTGAACTGGCAGCCCGTTTCATAGATGAGCCCATCATTGCCGTCACCGGGACCAATGGCAAGACCACTGTCACCACCATGCTGGGGGACTTGCTAAGGCATGCGGGTAGATCAGTGTTTGTGGGGGGAAATATTGGCACCCCTCTTTCTGCCTATCTATTGAGTGAAAAGAGGGCAGATCTTGTGGTTGCTGAGGTCAGCAGTTTTCAGCTTGAGACCATAGAATATTTCAGGCCCAAGGTGGCCCTCATCCTCAACATCACCGAGGATCACCTGGACCGCCATCCAAGCTTTCAAGACTATGTGGATGCCAAATACCGGATAGTCAAAGATATGGGACCTGGCGACCATGCCATCCTGAATCTTCCAAGGCTCCCTTGTCCCGTTCCCGTGCCCCCCAAATGCTCGGCCCTCTATTACGGGCTCGGACATCAGGAGGGCTTGAATGCGTGGGTGAAAGAAAGTGAGATCAGGGTGGAGCTGCCGACGAGCAGGAGACATTCCTTTTCCGTAAGCACTTTTCCTCTCCCAGGCCGTCACAACCTGGAAAACCTGATGGCTGTAATACTTGCGGCTCTGGTCCTGGGGGTGAGCTCGAATCTGATTCAGGAAATGATCGGAAGGTTCAGGCCCCTTCCGCACCGTATTGAACCGGTGGGAGAGATCGATGGAGTGAGATTTTATGACGATTCCAAGGCCACGAATGTGGATGCCACGGTGAGCGCCCTTGAGGGTTTTGAGACCTCTGTTGTCCTGATTGCAGGCGGACTCCAAAAGGGCGGAGACTATACCCCTTTAAAAGAGGTTTGCAGGAGAAAGGTCAGGGCAGTGGTGCTGATTGGAGAGGCCAGCCAGGCCCTTACAACACTCCTCCATGTCACTGTGCCCACCCTCGAGGCGAAGGACATGGAAGATGCCGTAAAAAAGGCCTTTGAAATTGCCAGGCCCCGGGGTGTGGTGCTGCTATCCCCTGCTTGTGCCAGCTTCGACATGTTTTCCAGCTACAGGCAAAGAGGAGATGCCTTTAAGAGAGCCGTCATGAGATTGAAAGATGCAGAAGGCTGCTAGAGAAAAGAGCAGGTGCGATCACGTCCTCTTGATCTCAACGTTGTTGCTGCTGGCCATCGGGCTTGTCATGGTCTATAGCGCCAGCTCTCATCTGGCCTATAACCGAACAGGGGACCCGTATTTTTTTCTGAAAAGGCAGATTATGTTTTGTGTTGCAGGCCTCGGAGTGATGCTGGTGGCCAGATACACACCGCGGGAGATCTACGGCAAGGCGGCATGGCCCCTGCTGGTGGTAAGCCTCCTCCTCCTTGTGGCAGTGCTCATCCCTGGCCTTGGCCACAGGGTGGGAGGGGCTGTGAGATGGCTCAAGCTGGGTGCCTTTTCATTCCAGCCCTCGGAGCTTGCAAAGTTTTCCCTGGCAGTGTTTTTTTCATATTCCATGGCAAACAAAGGTGAAGAAATCAGAAGCTTTTCCAGAGGCCTGATGCCTCTCCTCTTGGTTACCGGTGTGTTTGGAGGACTATTGCTGGCTCAACCCGACATGGGAACGGCCGTGATGATAGGTGCCTGGAGTTTTGTGCTCCTGTTCGTGGGAGGGGCCAGAATTTTGCACCTGGGAGGCTTGGTGGCTGTCTCACTGCCTTTTCTCCTCTGGGTGATCAAAAGCGAGCCCTATCGGGTCAAAAGATTTCTGGCCTTTTTGAATCCTTGGGACGATCCCACTGGGATCGGATTCCAGATAATCCATTCCTTCCTTGCAGTCGGCTCTGGCGGGCTCTGGGGAGTGGGGCTCGGGGCCAGCAAGGAAAAACTCCACTACCTGCCAGAACCCCACACAGACTTTGTATTTTCAATCCTCGCAGAGGAAACGGGTCTTCTGGGTGTGGCGGTGGTGGTGAGCCTTTTTGCCTTTTTAATCTGGAGAGGCATAAGAATTTCGCTCTCTGCCAGGGATCTGTACGGCAGCTATCTGGCCTTTGCCATCACACTCTGGATAGGGCTACAGGTGCTGGTGAATATGGGCGTGGTGCTTGGGCTTTTACCCACAAAGGGCCTCACCCTGCCCCTTTTGAGCTATGGTGGCAGTTCCATGCTCATAACCTTGTTGAGCATAGGTGTTTTGCTCAACATATCAGCCAACAGGTGAGATATGGCCGCCAAGCTGGACAGACTCAATTGCGTCATGGCAGGAGGAGGAACAGGGGGGCACCTTTTTCCTGCCCTGGCAGTGGCAAGCCAACTCAAGGAACGGGTTAGGGACTGCCGCATCCTGTTTGTGATTGGAAAGAGGGGAAGGGGGGAGGAAATCCTGAAGGGCCAGGGCCACCAAGTAATAAGGCTAAATATAGAGGGCTTTAAGGGTAGGAGTATCTCAAAGGCCTTGATGGTAATGGCGATGCTACCCAAAAGCGTTCTGGATTCTGTAAAGATCTTGCGGGGACATGGGGCCCAACTGGTTTTTGGTGTGGGAGGATATACTGCTGGCCCTGTGTGCGTGGCTGCAAGGCTCCTGGGGGTGAAGGTTGCAATACACGAGCAAAACACATATCCGGGGCTGACCAACCGCCTGCTATCCAGGATTTCGGAGCGTGTCTTCATATCCTTTGAAGAATCCAGGAGATTCCTGAGAGGGGCCCAAGTGGTGCTCACCGGCACTCCCATAAGACGGGAAATCTTGACCCATAAGAGGAGGGTAGGATCGGCGGAACAGCCCAGAGCGAGTGAAAAGAGGCCCTTTACCCTCTTGGTCCTGGGTGGCAGCCAGGGCGCAAGGGCCATCAACACCGCTGTGGTTGACGCCTTAGCCATATTGGGAAAAAGGGGAAACCTGCCTGACTTGGCACGGCAGGCAGGAGCGATAAGGGTGATCCACCAGACCGGGGAGTTGGACCACGGACGAGTGAAAAGAAATTATGCTGCAAGACTAAGCCAGGAGGATGGCCTGGAGTTTCATCTCATCCCTTTCATAGAGGATATGGCATGGGCCTATGGAGAGGCTGACCTGGTGGTGAGCAGGGCCGGGGCATCCACCCTGTTCGAGCTGGCAGCCCTTGGCAAGCCTTCCATCCTGATCCCCTACCCATATGCCACCAATAATCACCAGGAGCTGAATGCCAGGGCCCTCGAAGGGATGGGAGGTGCCGTGGTGATACCCCAGGCTGAGCTGAGCGGTGAGAGGCTGGCAAGGGCCATAGCCCAATTCATGGAAGAGCCCGAAAGGCTCGAGAAGATGGGGCAAAATGCAAAGGGGCTCTCAAAGGCGGATGCAGCAGCGCTCATTTCAGAGCAGTTGCTGGAGATGGTTGTGACATGACCAGGTTTGGAAAGGCAAAGCACATCCATTTCGTTGGAATCGGTGGGATCGGAATGAGCGGTATTGCAGAACTGCTCATGAACCTGGGCTACAGGGTGAGCGGCTCTGACCTCAAAGAGAGTGCCATAACAAGGCGCCTGGCCTCCCTTGGCGGAGAGATCCACTACGGCCACAAGGCAGAATATGTAAGGGGCGCGGATGTGGTGGTCTATTCTTCTGCGGTTTCAGAGGACAACCCAGAGATCCTGGAGGCAAGGGAGCACTACATCCCGGTTATCCCCAGGGCAGAGATGCTGGCCGAGCTAATGAGGCTCAGGTACGGCATTGCCGTGGCAGGGGCCCACGGCAAGACCACCACCACTTCCATGATAGCCTCTATACTGAACCGGGCACACCTGGACCCCACAGTGATTATTGGGGGAAGGCTGGACATATGGGGGGGATCAAATGCAAGGCTTGGCGAAGGTGAGATCCTCTTGGCCGAGGCAGACGAAAGTGACGGCTCCTTCCTGGCCCTATCTCCCACCATAGTGGTGGTCACAAATCTGGACCTGGAGCATGTGGATTATTACAAGAGCATGAAGGAGATACACGATACCTTTGTGGAGTTCATAAATAAGGTGCCTTTCTATGGGACAGCGGTCATCTGCCTGGACAACCACGAGATCCAACGGATCATCCCGAGGTTGAAGAAGCGGTACATCTCGTATGGGATGTCTGCACAAGCCGACCTCAGGGCCCGGGAACTGGAAAAAAAGAGGCTGGGTGTGGGCTTTGAGGTGGTTTGGAAGGGCGAGCCCCTGGGCCGCGTGGAAGTGGGGATGCCGGGCGAGCACAATGTCCTGAACGCCCTTGCTGCCATTGGTGTGGCCCTTGAGCTTGACCTTGAATTTGGTGTTATTGCCGAGGGGTTGAAGGACCTGGGAGGCCTTGCGCGCCGATTCCAGATAAAGGGTGAGAGCCAGGGAGTCATGGTGATGGATGACTACGGTCATCACCCCACGGAGATCGTTGCCACCCTCGGCACCCTCAGGGAATCGTGGCCTGAAAAGAGACTGGTGGTGGTGTTTCAGCCTCACCGCTATACCCGCACCAAGGCCCTCTTTGAGCAATTCACCGTAAGCTTCAATCACGCAGATTTGCTCCTGCTCCTCCCCATCTATGGGGCAAGTGAGAGACCCCTGGAAGGGGTCAGCGCAGAGTCCCTGGCAAGGGCCATAAAGGAGCGTGGACACAAGGAGGTAATGTCTGTGGGCTCAAAGGAGGAGGCCCTGGAGAAGCTCTTGGGGTTGGTGGGTGAAGGAGACCTTGTGCTCACCCTGGGGGCAGGTGATGTATATGGTGTGGGGGAGCGGCTCCTTCAGGAATTGGAGCAAAGAGGCAACAGATGAAAAAGGGGATCAGGGACCTCAAGGAGTGGAGATGGATACCCGGCAAAGGAGGAGGCTTAAAGAGATGTGGGGCCAGCACATAATCTTTGACTATCCCCTGGGAAGACACACCACCCTTGGTGTGGGGGGATCGGTGGAGGCCTTGTATGAGGCCCTTGAGATCGATCAACTCAGCAATTTGGTGCGCTTCCTCCACAAGGAGAAGATTCCCTACCTGGTAGTGGGAAAGGGGAGCAACATGTTGGTGTTGGACCGAGGAGTGGAAGGGGTGGCCATCAGGCTGGGAGGCCCCCTTGCCTGTGTGGAGGTGGCAGACCAAGAAGGGGGGATTTTGCGGGCAGGAGCTGGAGCGCCACTGTCTCGGTTGCTGGATTTTTGCCGGTCAAGGGGGCTTGGGGGATTTGAGTTCCTGGCAGGCATCCCGGGCACCGTGGGGG
>JALVMN010000368.1 GCA_027027005.1 Desulfobacterales bacterium
CCTCCCTTTCCCTGAAAACGTCTTTATTGTCCAGGCAAGACCTGAGACGGTTTGGACTCAGCGGGAGCGCAAGCCAGTAATAGGCCCCAAGAGCGGCAGACAGTTATTGATGGAGCAGGCCATGAAGAGGATCAAGATACCATGATCCGTCTTTCCACCACTGCTCGACCCTGAGGCTTGAGGCAAGGGGCCGACGAGAGGGCCTTTTGCCTCTTGCTTTGGCCCAACAATGAGGTTATATGGTCTGTGGCCTTGAAGCACCAATACTGGAAAAGGAGAAATGGTAGTGAATGCAGAAAAGTATCTTGGAGGGAAGAGAGTCCTCATAGTCGATGACGAGCCTGACGTGTTGGAGGCCTTGGAGGAATTGCTTGCCATGTGCCGGGTGACGAAGGCACAAAATTTTGAACAAGCAAGAGACCTCCTGGAAAAGCATGACTTTGACCTGGTGGTCCTGGACATAATGGGGGTTGACGGCTACGCACTATTGGATATTGCCAAGAAAAAAGGCATGACCACTGTCATGTTGACCGCCCATGCCTTCACTCCTGATGATCTGGTAAAATCCATCAATCAAGGTGCAGATTCCTATCTCCCAAAGGAAGAGATGGAAAACATAGCCGAATTCCTGGCCGATATCCTGAAGGCCAAGGAGGAGAAGAGGAGCCCCTGGGAACCATGGGCAGAGAGGCTCCCTTCATCCTATTTTGAAAGGAGATGGGGGGCGGCTTGGAAGGATAGGGAAGAGGAATTCTGGACCTTGTTCAAGGAGAGCATCAAGGCCAAACGCTCCATGTACAAGAAAAACAAGAGATAGGGCTCGAGATGGTGACACAGCGAATTTTGGGAGATCAATGGAATGGGCTGATATCAGATATTCAGGCCGACAATCTATATCCTGGGAGCGATAAATTATGAGTAGAAGACTGGTAATAGCCATCACCGGGGCTACGGGCGTGCGATACGGTATCGAGATGCTGAAGGTGCTCAGGGAATTGAGTGTCGAAACACACCTTGTGATATCAGAGGCCGGCAAGCGCAACATTCAGATTGAAACAGATTATGCCGTGGACGAGGTAGTGGGACTGGCCCACAAGGTTTACGACGACAGCGATGTTGGGGCAACCATTGCCAGCGGTTCTTATCTTACAATGGGCATGGTGGTCATCCCATGCACCATAAAGACACTATCTGGTATTGCCAATTCTTATACCACGAACTTGGTGGTGCGGGCCGCTGATGTGACCCTGAAGGAAGGACGAAAGCTGGTATTAGTGGTGAGGGAGACACCACTTCACATGGGGCATCTGGAGCTGATGATGCGGGCAGCCCGCATGGGAGCGCATATCCTGCCGCCCATTCCTGCCTTTTACCACAGACCCAAGACCATACATGACATTATTCATCAAACCATCGGAAAGATCCTGGACTACTTTGGCCTGGATCACAACCTCTTCCGCCGATGGGCAGGCCAACAAGATTGAAGCTAGGCGGGCTGGCCCAATCTCGAGCGCATTTTCTGCATGGTGAGGGCCAAGGCATATGCGGCAAGGCCAAAGAGGAAAAGGTAGTACTTGTATTCCTGCGGGACACCCAAAACAGTGGCAGTTCCCCCAGGGTGGAGCAGCGTAAATGCGGCCGTAAGAAATATGGGCATTTCATAGAGCCGCGTCTTGGCCAAACCCCATCCCATGGCGCAACACTCAAAGGCCGACATCCCTATCAATGCCATCAAGAAAATCAGGAGGGCCAGGCTCCAGGAATTGATGCCATGGAGCAACAGCTCCGGGTTGAACATGAACATGAAGGCCATGAATGAGGTCCTGATGTCGTAAAGAAAGCCCTGTATGCCAGTTGGAATGGGCTCTGAGCGGGCAATGGCCGAGGCAGCATATGCGGCAAGACCCACCGGGGGGGTATCGTCTGCCAGGATACCGAAATAAAAACAGAAAAGGTGGGCTGCCATCAGAGGCACCACAAATCCGTAAACATCTGCCACATCCACTATTATGGGAGCAGTAAGAGATGCCATTACGATGTAAGTGGCGGTGGTGGGAAGCCCCATCCCGATCACAAGACATGCAAAGGCCGTGATAAGTAGCAGGACAAAGAAGTTGCCGCCTGATAGATACTCCACCACCGCAGAGATCATTCCGCCGATCCCCATGTTCACCACGCCCACGATGATGCCTGCCGCGGCACAGGCCAAAGCCACGGTGATCATGTTCAGGGAGCCCTTTACAAACCCCTGTTTGATCAGGACAAAGGTGTTCTTTATGCCTTCAGTGGTCCCCTTACCGTCTCCACGGGCGTTCCGGATTTCCTGATAGAAAAGTACCGCCACGAGGATGACGATGGCCCTAAATGCCGCCAGCTCCGGGGAGTGGCGAAAGTATATGAGCTCTATGAGCAAGACCAATATGGGGATTGTGTAGTGAAGCCCTTGTTTCAACGTCTGCCAAAACAAGGGCAGCTCATCCTTGGTAAGCCCCCTGATGCCCAGCTTGGATGCCTCCAGATGGGTGATGCAAAAGAGCCCGAAATAGGAGGCAAAGGCAGGGATGGCTGCAGCCTTTATCACCTCCACATAAGGTACATTAACGTATTCAGCTATTATGAATGCTGCCGCCCCCATGATAGGAGGCATGAGTTGGCCGTCGGTGCTGGCCGCCACCTCTATGGCTGCTGCCTTCTTGGGCGGATAACCGATCTTTTTCATCAGGGGAATGGTGAAGTTCCCCGTGGTTACTATGTTGGCAATGCTTGAGCCCGATACCAAGCCGGTTGCAGCGCTGGCCATCACCGCGGCCTTTCCTGCCCCGCCCTTGTAAGGGCCGAATATGGCAAGGGCCAGGTTGGTGAAAAACACCCCCGCGCCTGCCTGCTCCAACAAGGCCCCCAGGAGCACGAACAAGTACACTATGGCAGAGGAGACACCCAGAGGAATGCCGTAAATTCCCTCAGTGGAAAGGGTGATGTTGCTAAGGTATTTGGTGATGCTCACGCCCTTGTAAGCCATTATGTCCGGCAGGTAGGGGCCGAAAAAGGCGTAGAGGGTAAACAGAATGGCTATTATGGAAAGGGCCGGTCCCACCATGCGGCGGGTGGCGTCAAGCAGCAGAATCACCAGGATGGTGCCCGATATAAGGTCCCTGGTTATGGGAGAGCCAGCCCTCAGGGCGATTCCTTCGTAGTCCAGGGCCAGGTAAAGGGCCGTGAGGGCACCAAGTACTGCCCACACCCAGTCGGCCAAGGCCACCCCCTCGGTGGATGAAAGCCACCGTGGCAGCCTCTTGGCAGACCTGGAAAAGGGCCTTATCAGAAACACCAGGGCTATGGCAAAGGCCAGATGGACGGTGCGCTCAGTGGTCTGGTCCACAATGAGCACACTGGGAAGGGCCAGTTGATAAAGGGCCCAGGCGACAGCGATAAGACTCACCAGCTTGGCCTCAAAGGGCCGGTGCTGTCTTTCCCCCTCGGTCTCGGCCTTAAGCCTCTCCTGGGCCGACTTGACCAGTTTGTCTTTCCTGAATAAAGCCAAGGCCCTCCCCCTTTTTTACTTGACCAGGGCTCGTTGACTAAGAAAGCGAGCAACTTCCTCTGCCGGGAAGCCGCCCGCTTATCATCGTTACTTTATGAGACCCACTTCCTTGAAGTATTTGAGGGCCCCTGGATGAAATGGTGCGGTGAGCCCCTCGAGCATGTTCTTTCTGGTGAGAACCCCGTAAGCAGGGTGGAGCTTCTTGAACTGTTCAAGGTTGTCGAACAGCTCTTTTGTGATGGCATACACCACCCTTTCAGGAACCTTGATGGATGTCACAAAGGTGGCCTTCACGCCAATGGTGGGCACATCTTCTTTGTTTTTTGCACCCGGATAAAACTTGATGGGGATAACGGCCTTTGCATAGTAAGGGTATTTTTTAAGGAGCTTGTCCACCCCGGTTATGGGGATAAAACGGACCTTTCTTCTTCCCGCGGTGGCCTCCTTGATGGCGCCGCTGGGGTGCCCCACGGTATAGAAGAACGCGTCAATACGGCCGTCCTGGAGCAGCCCAGGGGCCTCTGGAGCCTTGACACCTTCGGCAATTATGTCTTTTTTCCAGTCGATTCCAGCATTGGTGAGCACATCTATGGAGTTTTGCCTCTGGCCTGATCCGGGGTTACCGATGTTCACCCTTTTTCCGCGGAGGTCCTGAAGGGTCTTTATGCCGGCATCAACCGCTGCCACCAGTGTTATGGACTCTGGATGGATACTGCAGATGGCCCGAAGGTCCTTTTGGGGGCCCTTCTCTTTCCACTCGGCCAACCCGTACCAGGCCTGGTATTGGCGGTCAGACTGGACGATTCCGAATTCCAGGTCTCCCGACATCACGGCGTTAACATTGTAAACAGAGCCGCCCGTGGACTCCACAGTGGCCCGGATCCCGTAAACCTTGCGCTTCTTGTTCACCATCTTTGCAATGGCCCCACCCGTGGGGTAATAAACCCCTGTCACACCACCTGTGCCTATGGTCACAAAGATGGTCTTGGCCTGGGTCTGGACAGGTGTCATCAGGCCGGCCAGAAAAAACCCCAATGCCACGATTGCTGCTACCAATCCCAACCTTTTCATGATTCCCCTCCTTTTGTTTCAGATTTTTCCCGGACTGCGGGCCGCAGTATTATTAATAATTCCGTCATTGTCAATATCAAATAGCCTTGAATGACATTCATTCTTGCTTTTGGAAAAGAGCCCTCTTGCCATCCACGCCTTTGAGTGGGCTGGCCTATGCAGGGACTGAGACGAAACTTACTAACCCGCTTGTTTCACCAAAAGGCGCAAGTGGAATCCTGTGGAGCCTGGAATTCAAACCAACTGCAAGGCTGCCCCCAAGGCCCTATCGAACGTCTTGATTCGCCTGATCCCGTTCCTATGACACACCGCCAGGTGCAATAAATCCCTTGCCGACAAGTGAGGGTGTCGATCAGCCAGTGCGCGGGCATAGAGCACATCTTCATGTGTTATGGGAAGGATCACGTGAACACCATGTGTGGCCAATTGCATTGCAGCATCGAGGGTCATGGTCCGTCCCACCGGCAGGTATATGTGAAGGAGTTCCTGGAGCACTTCAGCTGAGGTGGCCAGCCTCTCATTGGTCCTGCTGGATTTGAGGAAAAACTCCTGGGCCTCAGCTCTCAGGGGATGAGGCCTTCCCACTGCATAGACAAAGACATTAGTATCCACGAAAATCATACAGTCTTACCCGAAGAGAATCCCTCAAGGATAATTTGTTTGTGCTCTTCCCAGTCAGGTTCTTTGCCCTCCTCCCTTGAACTGCATTGCTCAAAAAACCTTCTGAGCGCCTCTTCTTCTGTCAAAGTGGCAGTTTTTTCCATCTCCAGCATCTTTCTGCCAGCCTCTCTCAACCAGGCGCTAAGAGACTTGGCCTCCCTTGCCGCCCTGGCCTTGAAAAGGGCTGCCTCTTCTTCGTCAAGTATTACCTGAACTCTAACAGACATCAATCCTCCAGTACGTCTTAATTCTACACGTCTATTTTATAGTGATACATACATAACTATGATGTGTAATAGTCTTCATTGTCAAGTTATTTTGGGCGGCCACTGAGTCATAAGGCATAACCTTTTTTGGGGCCATTCAAGTCTGTGGGCATCGTTGAGCGGGCCAATCGATTCAAATTATGTTTGCTCCTCTCTGCCGGGCTCGTGCTCGTGGAGGAGTTCTGAAAGGCCGCTGGTCCTCGTGGTGGGCCTGGCTACACCGGCGCGAAAGACCTCTTCAGGAGCCCAGATTTCTATGCTCTTTTTGGCGCGGGTGACGGCGGTGTAGATCAGCTCCCTGGTCACCACCGGGCTTGGGCCCTGAGGCAATATGAGGATCACACGGTCGAACTCGGACCCCTGGGCCTTGTGAACCGTCATGGCATATGCAGTCTGGTGCTCGGGCAGGCACGCCGGGCTAAGCTCCCTCAGCGCGCCTCCCTCTCCACTGAAGAAGGCCTTTAAGGTGCCGTCTACCTCTGCAATGACCCCCACATCTCCATTATAGAGCCCCAGGGTGTAATCATTCTTGGTTATCAGGATGGGCCTTCCGTGATAATGGCGGGCTCTTGCGGAGATTATTCCCTCTCTTTTCAAGATCTCCTGGGCCACGAGATTGAGGCCGGCCACCCCGTAAGGGCCTCTCCTCAAGGCGCAAAGGATCCTGAAGGCCCCAAAGCCTCTCAGAAGTTCCCCGGGCTCTCTTGTCTCTTGGATCTCTCTACCGTATTCTTCCATCACCAGCTTCCTCAAGGCCGCCTCCAACTCTCCCCCGTGGGAGAATGTCCGCAACCGCACCGTATGCTCGGATGGGTCTTGGAGGAGATTCAGGGCCCCATCAGTATCCCCCTCGTTAATCAGCCCGGCCAGGGAGGGAAGGGAAGATCCACTGCCGAACCTATAGGCGGTCTGGAGCTGCACAATAGAGTCTGCCAAGGGCCCCGTGTCTTTTGAGATGTGTTTTTCAGGGACGTGCTCACCTGATACCTCTGAGTAAGTAGTTGAAAAGGATGGCGTAAAGGGGTCCGCCCTGCTCGGAGCGCAAATGTCACCCAACACTGCCCCCGCCTCTACGGATGCGAGTTGATCCCTATCACCCACCAGGATAAGGCGGCCGTGGCGGGGAAGGGCGCTTACCAGGCTCGTCATCAAGGCAAGGTCAACCATGGAGCACTCATCCACCACCACCACATCATAGGACAGGGGATTTTTCCGGTGGTATCTGAATCTTCCTTCCCGAGCAGAAAAGCCCAAGAGCCGGTGTATGGTCTTGGCCTCTGAGGGTATCCTTGTGCTTATTTCCAGCGGGAATTTCGACTTGCCCCTCTCCACCGCCTCCTGGAGCCGAGAGGCGGCCTTTCCCGTGGGGGCCGAAAGGGCGATCTTTGGGGGTCTCTCAGGTCTCTGCATGATAATGAGGGCAAGCACCTTGGAAATGGTGGTGGTCTTGCCTGTCCCGGGACCTCCCGATATGACGCAAAGCCTCCTGGTGGCCCCTACAAATGCTGCAAGCCTTTGCCAATCAAGTCCGCTCTCCAGAGACCTGGGAAAAAGGGCATCAAGGCCCTGTTTGAGGCGGCAGGGATCCGGGCAATCATCCCGGCTGGAGGCAAGCTCAAGGAGGCGACCGGCCAGTCGTCTTTCATATTCCCAGTACCTGTAAAGATAGAGCCTATCTCGGTAGTCCAGGATCAGGGGGGTGAAATCCCCGGGTCTTCCCACCACGGGACTGGACAATAGCGATTCCTTCCAGGCCTTAAGGTCAGGGATGGAGATGATCTCCTGGTCTGTCTCCGGGTCAAGGAATTGGTGGGTGAAGAGCCCTGAGAGGTCCAGGCACACGTCACCTTCGCGCACGGCCCGGCTCGTGAGCACACCGGCCAGGAATGTCTCCCATGAAGGACCACCGGAGAGCTTGGCAAGGAACCGCCCGAACTCCACGTCAATAGGAGCAAAGAGACCGCGTTCCACCAGTTGGCCAAGTCCTTCAAGCATTTCCAACTCCTGCACGGTCCAGCAGAAGCCTTACAAGCTCTTCCATCAACTCCTCCCTGGGGCGATCCCTGAATATCCCCTGCTCGGGACCCCAATGGATACCCCGCAAAAACACGTAATAGATGCCGCCAAAGTGGGTGCAGTAGTCATAGTCTGGAATCCTTTGCCTCAGGTACTGGTGGAGGGCCAGGGAATAGATGTGGTATTGAAGTACATAAGATTCCGAGGCCATTACCCGCCGGATGGCGGCAGGGTTGTAGTCTTCGGGTGAAGGGCCGAGGTAGTTTGACTTCCAGTCAACCAGGTAAAAACGCCCCTTCCATGTGAATACCAGGTCTATGAACCCCTTCATAAATCCCCTGACAGGGGAAAATGTGAGGTTTTCTGTCTGAATTGCGTCTTGGCCTTTGAGTTCTAGGACAGACATGAGTTCCTGAGGATTGATTTTCTTTAGGGGAAAGAGGAATTCCAGCTCGTTCAGCCTGCTCTCCATCGGGATCCGGCTGAGGGTAAGTTCAGGATGAGCTGGATCCAGGGAGAGGCTCAGCAATTTCTGGAGCATTTGGCAGACCGGCCCGGTCCACTCCGGCCCAAACCCGAAGGCCTTGAGCTTTTCTGCCACAAGCGCACCCATTGCATCCATTGAGTTGAGGGTGAAGTCAAGCTCTTCCAGGACCTTATGGATAAAGACACCTGCTCTCGGGCCCCTTGGAAAATCCAGGAAAGATTTTTTTTCCCTGACCGCTTCATCTCCTGCTTCCAGGGGTTCCTCCTCTCCCAACAAGGCATCATAGTCAGGGAGTTCAGGGGCGGATTCCCTGTGGCTGGCAAGGGCAGAAAAGCTGGTGATCCTCCAGTCCCTTGGTATTTCTGAGCTGAAATGCCTGCAGCCAAGCTCCCCTGGTAGCCGTGAAGGGGGCGGAGGTGTTTCAATACCCTCCTTGTGGAAGGGGAGTCCCACTTCAACCTCAGGGCCTTTGAGGGCCTCCTCAATCATGCCTTTGAATTCCTGGAAACCGGGCACAGTATCCTTGGATGAATAGAGCCAAGAGAATATATGGGTTAGGCCTGAGAGCCCAGAGCACTTTTCAGGACAGAAGACCAGGTAACAGCAACTCTTGGCCCTGGTCACAGCCACATAGAGGAGCCGGGCTTCCTCACCGAGCACTTCCCTTTGGTAAATGGTTTCGTGCTGCTCGATGTCATCAGAGCCGAGGTCGAGACAGATTGTTTCGTCTTTGCGTGGATGAAACAGGATGAGATTTTTTTTGTTGCTCTCAGATACATCCCAGGCAAAGGGACAGAAGACTATGGGAAACTCAAGCCCCTTGCTCTTGTGGACCGTAAGGACTTTTACGGCCTCCTCGTCGCTTTCAAGCCTCAGGAGGGTTTCTTCGGCCCCTGCGCCCTTCCGCCGCCTCTGCTCCCCCATCCACCTAAGAAGCCCCATCATCCCTCCCCTCACCTGTGACCACTCCTCATGGAGCAGTTCCATGAGGTGGACCAAGTTGGTGAGCCTCCTTTCTCCATCCGGCAGGGACAACAATCTCCCCTTTACCCCCTCGTTTTTCATGAGGGTTCGGAGCATCACGGCCGGGCCCTTTTCTTGCCACAATTGATTATAGTGAGAGAATCTAGATATTGTCTCTTCCCAAGCCTCCTCGTCCTGGCTGAGTCTGTAAAGCTCGGTTGCAGTCCTCCCAAGGACAGTGGTGGCAAGGGCGCCCCTTACCAGCCCCTCTTCCTGGGGCGCTGACACCGCCCAGAGCAGCCTTTCAAGCTCCTCTGCCTCTTGAGTCTGCCA
>JALVMN010000369.1:0-1058 GCA_027027005.1 Desulfobacterales bacterium
TACTTCCCCACAATCGCAAGGCTGCAGATGTTCATAAAAGGGACGCCTCCAAGATTGTGAGTGAGGCCAAATCTTGGATCCTCTATCTGCCGTTCTCCTGCACGGCCATGAAATTGGAGATACATTTCATAGAGCATTCTCAACCCTGAGGCACCAATGGGATGCCCAAAACACTTGAGGCCACCGTCCACCTGACACGGGATACCGCCACCACGGAGGTCATAGAATCCATCCAACGCGTCCCTTACGGCCTTGCCGCGTTCAGAGATATGGAGGTCCTCATATGTCACCAACTCTGTAATGGAGAAGCAATCATGCAGTTCCATCATACTGATTTCTTCCCGGGGATTCTTTATCCCAGCTTCTTCATAGGCCCTCGCACTGCACTTAGCAGTGGTCACAAAGTGGTCACCATCCCAATCATTATAACCCATCTCTTCACCATTGCTCAGTGCCAGTTGCAGGGCCTTGACTGTCACCAGGTCTTTCTTGCCCATGTCCTTGGCCTTTTCCACTGTGGTCACTATGGCGCATGCTGCTCCATCGCTCACTCCACAGCAGTCATACAGCCCCAGCGGATAGGCAATGATGGGTGCAGCCATAACTTGCTCTTCGGTCACAGGACGTCTCAGGTGTGCCTTGGGATTGAGTGCGCCGTTTGCATGACTTTTGGCAGAGACATGGGCCATAGCCCTCTTGAGGTCATTTTCGGGTATGTGGTATTTGGCTGCATAGGCAGTTGCCAGTTGTGCAAATGCCCCTGGCGCCGTCACATTGGGCCACCAAAGCCAGGAAAGAGAGCCCCAGTTGGACCCAGGATTGGGCAGGCCGCCGTAGCCCGTGTCCTTGAGCTTTTCCACCCCAAGGGCAAGACAAATGTCGTAGGCTCCCGAGGCCACAGCATACACGGCTCCTCGAAAGGCTTCAGTCCCACTGGCACAGAAATTCTCTGTTCTCGTAATAGGTATAAATGGCAGCCTCAAAGTGGTGGAAAGGGGCAGAGCGCTTTTGCCCACATTGATCTCTTCGAGGCAGGTGCCAAGCCAGGCTGCTTGTAT
>JALVMN010000369.1:1068-3057 GCA_027027005.1 Desulfobacterales bacterium
TGCGACCAATGCCGGCAACCTGGATGCACTCTTCAAAGGCCTCCACCATGAGCTCCTCTGCACCCACATTCCACCGCTCCCCAAATTTTGTACAACCCATTCCTATAATCGCGACCTTATCCCTGATTCCTGTGGACATGAGATTACCCCTTTTTGAGTTATGAGTTATGAGTGAGCTAAAGTTATGAGTTAGGAGTTATGAGTGAGCTAAAGTTATGAGTTATAAGTGAGCTAGAATTGAAAACACTTTCATTTGGTCTTCTTACCTATCGAAGAGAAGATCGCCAAAAGCTCCTCACACTCCTTTTTGAGCCCTGCCAAGTTCTCATCTGGAGCCCAACCAATCTCACCTATGATCTCCAACCAGTATCCTGTCTCACTAGCCTCACTAGCACATATACCTATCTTACTCCTAAAATCAGCCCTACTCCTTGCCCTGTTAGCTTCCCTATAGTTCGCACCTATTGATGTGCCGGACCTTGTCAGTTGGTTCCTTATCGCCCTTCCTTCTGGGCTGTTGGGCAATCTACAGCAAAGCCTTATTATCTCTACCCCAAACCTCTTAGTCCTCTCTTCCAACTCTCTGGCAAATTCCCTATTCTCCATTCCCCCTCACAACCCCTCTCAACTCATCACTTTAGATCACTCATAACTTTAGCTCACTCTAGGCACTCTAGCTCACTCATAACTTAAACAGTTTCTCCACCAACTGTGACTTCATTAAATCTCCCTCTATCTTTAGCTTGCCCGATGTGTATAACGCCATGGCATTGGCTCGACCTTCCATTAACGCCAAAAAGTCATCCTCGTTCATCAAGATAGTCGTGGTAGGACTGCTGTGCTCCCCCTCCTTCACCTCGCATCTACCTTCCTTCACCTCTACATGCCACTGCCCACCGCCAGGACCCTCTATCTTGAACTGAAACACCACATCCACACCAGCAGCCTTGTCCGCCTGAAATACCTCAGGCAGCCTCTCAAATACCCCCTTCACTGTCAGCCCACCAGTGGCCTTCTCGCCACCTCCTCCACCACCGCTCATGGCCTCCAGCATAGGACCAAGGGCCACAGTAGCGTTGTAGTACTCCTTGGCACCTTCAAGTGAGTCAATGGGCTCCCAGTTCTTTTGAATCTCTTCAGGCAATGGAATGGATGTACCATCTCCAACCACAGTTCCCGGGCCCTGGACGACCGCTACCCTGCTGAAGTGTCCTATCCCTGCATTAAATATCATTCCAGTATCTTCACATTTCTCTGATGCCAGATAGAGCACCATTGGAGCCACATACTCGGGCTTCAACTTCTCAAATAACTCAGGGGGCAGCACATCCTCCGTCAACCTCGTAGCTGCCAGCGGCGCCACCGTGTTCACCTTCACCCCGTACTTCTCCCCCTCCAGCTTCAACGTGTTCATCAGACCCACCAACCCCATCTTCGCAGCAGAATAGTTGGCCTGACCAAAATTCCCAAATAGCCCCGCAGCAGAGGTCGTCATCACTATCCGACCATAGCCCTTCTCCCTCATCACCATAAACGCAGGCCTCGTCACATTGTACGCCCCCATGAGATGCACAGAAATCACCTTCTCCCAGTCCTCCACCCCCATCTTCGCAAAACTACGATCCCTCAGTATCCCAGCATTGTTGATCAATATGTCCACACCACCAAAGGCCTCCACCGCCCTTTTCACTATGGCCTCGCCACCCTCGGGTGTCGATACATCATCGTAGCTCGCTACAGCCTCTCCTCCCAGGGCCTTTATCTCTTGGACAACCCTGTCAGCCGGAGCCTGCGAACCATCCCCGGAGCCATCCCTTGCCCCTCCAACATCATTGACCACCACCTTGGCACCCCTCTTGCCCAGCTCCAGCGCATATACCCTGCCAAGACCTCCTCCTGCCCCAGTCACTATCGCAACACGACCGTCAAAACGGATGCCTTGGCGCGAAGCCCTTTTCTGCATCTCCTCGCGGCTCATCCATTCGACCA
>JALVMN010000370.1 GCA_027027005.1 Desulfobacterales bacterium
TCACCTACATCTCCCTGATGAAAAACCCCGCCGTAATGGCCCTCTTCATATTCCGGGCCTGTTTTACCACCTGTATCGGCATAACCTGGGCCTTTATCCCCTTGCTCGGCGCCACCAAACTTGGGCTGTCAAGTTCTGCCATAGGGATTGTTGTGGCAGTAAATGTTCTGGTGGCAGGGCTGCTCCAGACGCCCATGGGCTATGCAGCAGACAAATACAATAAGAAAGCCCTGGTCACCTTAGGTGGTATTGCTGCCATTGTCTCTACCCTGTATTTGACATTTGCCACCAGTTTTCTACATCTTGCCATGGCCAACACCCTGTTTGGCATTGCAGGGGGCATCTCTCTCCCTGCCATAATGGCCCTTGCCGTGATAGAGGGTCGCAAGACCGAGGCAATGGGCTCAATGATGGGGCTTTTGGCCCAGGCCCACAGTGTTGGAATGCTGGCCGGACCCCTGATAGGAGGTGCATTGCTGGACCTTAGCTCGTTTGCTATGATTTTTCTTATAGGGACGTGTATCATGTCGGTGGGCACCCTTCTGTTCTTGTGGAGGTATTCATGGAAATAGGACCCCAGGGTATAATAGAAGTGGACCTCTTCCCCCATGATGTGGACAGGTTGGATAGTCCTGAGGTGGCGGAGTTCAAGGCCTTGCTGGAAGACGTGGCCAAGGACTTTGGCTGCACCCTGACCTACTTTGACATTGACAAAGGGACCGTGTCCTTTTCATTTGACAGTGACGAATTGATGGCCGAAATCCTCAAGATCCTTCAGAGCTAAATGGCCCATAGGATCAAGTTAGACAATATCCACATCGTACTGGTTGAACCCCAGATACCGGAAAACATCGGCTTTGTGGCCCGGGCAATGACCAATATGGGCCTGAGCCACCTGCACCTGGTGAGCCCCAAGAATTGCGACCTCTCTAGAATAGTAAAGACCGCCACAGGCCCTTCCATAGATGTTATTGAGCAGATGGAGCTCCATCAGGATCTTCGAGAGGCCCTTGGGCCATTTCACTATGTGGTGGGGACCACGGCCCGGACGGGCTCTCTAAGGCCCGCCCTTACCAATCCCAGGGACCTTGCCAATGACCTCATCGCCATCAGCAGGGAGAACCTGGTGGCAATTCTCTTTGGTTGCGAGGATCGCGGGCTCACCAACCAGGACCTGAAATATTGCCACACCATTGCCACCATCCCAACATCCAGGTTCGCCTCCCTTAACCTCGCCCACTCAGTCTTGTTGTTCGCCTATGAAATATTCATGGCCTCCAGGGAGGAGGAACCGCCACAGGTCCCCAGAATGGCCGACAAATTTGAGTTGGAAGGGATGTATGACCACCTTAGGGCGGTGCTTTCCAAGATAGGCTTTCTTGATCCCCAGAACCCTGAACACTGGCTCCTCAACATCCGCCGCTTTCTGTCCCGCATCCCCCTCAGGGCAAGGGACGTGAGGATCATAAGAGGGATCTGCAGGCAGATCGACTGGTACACGGACCAGGTCCAGAAAGGGTTAAGGCCGAGCCCCCGTCCTGAAGATGAACCAGGCCCCTGATCCAACGACTAAAACCATCATGCCGATCGCCATAGATAAACTGGCCCGGGTATCACTTGAATTAGGCGCTAAGGTGTCATAAACTGCATTTCTATAAAAACAATTACCTCTCAAAGAGGAAGCCCATGCGTTCCCCCCAAAAGAAGATCAAATCAAACCTGGAATACTTGAGAAAGCTGTTCATAATGCCAGAGTCCCCCGACAAGTTCATAGAGTTCGGGCACGAACTCCTGGAGATGATCCACGACTTTTTTCAGGAAAAGGGGGGAATTCACAGCGCGATCACGCTCCCAGAGCTCGCCCGCATCTTCAATCAGACCTGTATCCCTGATGAGCCCATGCTGATAAAGGACGTGCTGGCCGAGATCAAGGGGAAGGTCATCGACCACTCGGTAAAGGTGGGAAGCCCATATTATATAGGACACATGATAAGCGCCATCCCCTACTTCATGATCCTTCTGGAAATGATAATAGCCGCCCTCAACCAGAACCAGGTAAAGATCGAAACCGCCAAGGCCTCAAGCTTTGTGGAGCGTGAGTTCGTGGCATGGCTGCACCGGCTGGTATTCAATCGGCCAGAGAGGTTCTATCAAAGGCACATGCAAAATCCCAAAGTGGCGCTTGGCAATATAACCTCTGATGGCACCCTTGCCAACCTCACCGCCCTTGTGGTGGCCCGTGAAAAGGCCTTTCCACCTACGAAAAATTTTCCAGGGGCCCGGGTGGTGGGAATAGAAAAGGCCCTGGAACATTACGGCTACGAGAGGGCCGTCATAGTGGTTTCCACCAGGGGACACTATTCCCTGAAAAAGGCTGCCGGCCTCCTGGGCCTGGGTGAGCAGAATGTGATTGAAATCCCTGTGGATGAGTTCAATCGCATGGACATCAAGAGGTTAAAGAGAAAACTCAACCACCTTCAGCACGATTCTGGGGGCAAGGCAAAGATAATGGCCATCGTGGGGATAGCAGGCACCACAGAGACGGGAAACATTGATCCCCTTCCAGAACTTGGCTCCATCTCACGCGAGATCGGGGCCCACTTTCATGTGGACGCATGCTGGGGGGGCTCTGCCCTGCTTGTGGACGAATATAAGCCCATGCTGAGGGGGATAGAGCAGGCCGATTCTGTCTCCATAGATGCCCACAAACTCCTTTACTGTCCCATGGCCATGGGTATCGTGCTTTTCAGGAGCGAAAAGGACCTCAACCTGATAAAGCAGACCTCCAGATATATCATAAGGCGGAATTCCGTGGACACGGGCCGATTTACCATCGAGGGCTCAAGGCCTTTTTCTTGTCTCAAGCCCTGGGCTGCATTGAAGATTATTGGAAGGGAAGGCTACGGACTCCTGTTCCGCAAGGCCCGAGAGTCCACCTTTGCCATGATGAATCTCCTGCAAGAGGCCGAGACCTTTGAGGTGCTCAACACCCCAGAGCTCTTCATCATCACTTATAGATTTTTGCCCGCCCATGTGAAGGCCCAGATCTCTGAGTGGATGAGCCTGGGCCGATCGCGCAGGAAGGGAAAAGAGCCCAGGGAGGCGCTTCACAGGCTGAGGAAGACCAACCACATAATAAATGCCCTGAACATCAAGCTGCACAAGGCCCTGAGGCTTGACGACACAACATTTGTGTCTCGCACCACGCTGGAGTCCACCCGATATCGACCCCAAAAGATAGTGGTCTTAAGGGCCGTGCTGATCAATCCCTTGACTGACCACCAGATCCTCAAAGAGATCATAGGCACCCAGAAACGGCTCGGCGGCAAGATATGGAAGGAGTTCGAGCCGGCATACCAAAAGATAGCCGGCTGAAAGAGACTCTGGATCCAGGAGCACAACATGCAAGCACAGGCTGGAGTTCTCTGGAGGATCGGCACCTCAGGATGGAATTATAAACACTGGAAGGGGGGCTTTTATCCCGAGGGGCTGGCCCAATCAAAATGGCTTGAATATTATGCAGAACACTTTGATACTGTGGAGCTCAACGCCACATTTTACAGGCTCCCTGCACCTTCCACATTTGAGCGCTGGTATGAGCGCACACCCCCGGGCTTTCTTTGGTCCGTAAAGGCCAGCAAGTTCATAACCCACACACGAAGGCTCAAGGAATGTGAGGAGCCGCTTGAAAGGCTGTATGAGGCCCTTGCACCACTCAAGGAAAAACTTGGAGTTATCCTCTTTCAATTACCCCCCAGCCTGGCCTACGAGCCCTCGGTTGCAGAGGGATTCTTCAGGCTCCTGAACAAAGACTTCAGGCACACCCTTGAGGTGCGAAACAAGAGCTGGATTCAAGATCAAGCCTTTCAAATGATGGAGACCTACAACATCGCGTTTTGCATATCTGATACAGCAGGCAGATATCCGTATCACGAAATCACCACCACTGACTTCGTCTATGTTAGGCTCCACGGATCAAGGAAGCTATATGCCTCATGTTACACTGAGCAGGAAATAACCACTTGGGCCAAGAAGCTAAAGGCATGGAGCAGGCCTGCATTCGTCTATTTTGACAATGACTTTGAAGGATATGCCATAAAGAATGCACGCCAACTGATTGAGGCCCTGGGCCAAGCCCCTTACCAATATTTGATTTGACACTCCTCAAAGCCATTGGCTAAAATGCGCCTCCTGTAATCTCTGGTCAACTTACTTTCTTGTCGAGGTGAAGACCATGCGGCACGAGATCACCCTAAAGATTAATGGAGATTTATATGAACTTTCAGTGGAGCCCTGGAAGACCCTTAATCAGGTGCTCAGGGAAGAGCTTAATCTGACAGGCACCAAGCTTGGGTGCGGCACAGGAGATTGCGGGGCTTGCACCGTCATAGTGGATGGCCACACTGTTGTCTCCTGCCTTACCCTTGCAGTGGAAATGGATGGCAAAGAGATCCTAACTGTGGAAGGACTGGCCCCTTCCGGCCAAGAGCTTCACCCCATCCAGCAGGCCTTCATAGAAAAAGGGGCAATCCAGTGTGGATTCTGCACTCCGGGCATGGAGCTCTCTGCCCTTTATTTACTCAAGAACAATCCCAGGCCCAGTGAAAACGAGATCAGGGAGGCCCTTTCAGGCAATCTGTGCAGGTGCACCGGATATACCAAGATCGTCGAGGCAATAGAGGCTGCCTCCAAGAAGAGAAAGACAAGAACCCCTAAATCTAAGAGGAGCAAATAGGCTATGTCGTTGCCCAAGTTTGAATACATTGCCCCGAAAACCATCCAAGAGGCCTGCGAGATACTGGAGAAACTTGGAGATGAGGCCAAAGTGATGGCAGGAGGCACAGATCTCCTCATAAAGATGAAGCATGGTGCCGCTGGGCCCAAGGCCGTAGTGGGGCTCAGGAACATCAAGGGACTTTCAAGTATTGAGTTTGACCCAAAATCAGGCCTTTATATCGGCGCCATGGCCCTTTTAAGAGATGTGGCCTCCCACCCAACCATCCAAAAGATCTATCCTGCAGTGGCCTATGCAGCCAGTCAGACGGCGACCGTGCAGATCAGAAACATGGGAACCGTGGTTGGCAACATTTGCAATGCCGCCCCTTCAGCGGATAACATCCCCCCGCTGATGGCCCTGGATGCAGAACTGATGGTGGTGGGCCCCAAAGGAGAGAGAAGGGTGGCTCTGAAGGACTTTTTCAAGGGCCCTGGACAGACATCTCTGAAGCGAGGTGAACTGGTCAGCGCCGTGTTTGTGCCGCTCCCTCCACCAAATGGGGCGGTGTCTTACAAGTACATATCCCAAAGGAGCAAGGTGGACATAGCAGCGGTTTGTGTGGCTGCCATGGTGGCGGTGGACAGAGGGCGGGCCCAAAAGGTGAGAATAGTGCTAGGTGCAGTGGCCCCCACACCCATAAGGGCCAAAAAGGCAGAACAGTTGCTTTCGGGAAAGAAGTTGTCTGAGCAGGCCATAAAAAAGGCCTCCCGGCAGGCCTCTCAGGAATGCAGCCCCATAACTGATATGCGGGCAAGCGCCGAATACAGGAGAACAATGGTGGAGGTGCTCACCGCAAGGGCCTTGACAGAGGCCCGAGACCTTGCCTGTGGTAAATCCGGATAAGGGAAACAGGATAAGAGAGGAAAGAGATGAGAGAATTTTCAATAGTTGGAAAGGACGTACCAAGGCCGGACGCCTGGCTCAAGGCCACGGGAGCGGCCGTTTATACTGACGACATCAAGCTACCTGGAATGCTTTACGGAAAACTCCTCCGAAGCCCCCTGCCGCATGCCAGGATCGTAAAGATCGATGTGAGCAAGGCCCGGAGCCTTCCGGGGGTCAAGTGCGTGATCACTGGTGCAGACACACCCAAGATCAAGTACGGCAACTGGCGGCTCTTTCCTGCCACCCAGGACGAATACGCCTTGGCAGTGGACAAGGTGCGGTTCGTGGGAGATGAAGTGGCCGCAGTGGCTGCCATTGATCCGGACATTGCAGCCGAGGCCCTGGAGCTGATAGAGGTGGAATACGAAGAACTGCCCGCTGTATTTGATATCGAATCAGCGCTTGCCAAGGGGGCCCCGATCATCCACGAGGAATCCCCCAACAACGTGAGTGTCACCCGGAAGATCGAGTATGGTGACATCAAGGCAGGCTTCAAGGAGGCAGATTACATAAGGGAGGACACCTTTACGGTCCATGCCGTAAGCCACGCTTATCTTGAGCCCTGCTCCACGGTGGCCCAGTGTGATCCAGAAGGCCGCATTACCCTCTGGACCTCCACCCAAACCCCCTATATCATCCAGTGCCTGCTTGCCTCCACCCTTGGGATGAGGGAAAACGATGTGAGGGTCATAAAACCGTTTGTGGGAGGGGGATTTGGAGGAAAGATGGAGTTGAGGCCCTGGGAGTTTTGCGCCGCCTTCATGGCCAAGCTCACGGGAAGGCCTGTAAAGTTTACCCTCACCAGGGAGGAGGAGTTGGCCACAGGGAGGAGACGCCACCCCATGGTCATATACTCCAAGGTGGGATTCAAAAAGGATGGCACCTTGGTGGCAAAAGACCTGAAAATCTCCCTGGACGGTGGCGGATATAACAGCATGGGGCCCACGGCCACCTTCTTGTGTGGAAATTTTGGCGCCATGCTCTACCGCTATCCCAATTATCGCTTCTTTGGCCAGCACGTCTACACCAACAAGCCGCCTGCAGGGGCCATGAGGGGGTTTGGTGCACCCCAGTCCCTATTTGCCACGGAGACCCAGATGAACATGGCTGCCGAAGAACTGGGCATTGACCCCATAGAGCTCAGGATCAAGAACGCCATGGTGGAAGGGGATGTGATCCCTGATGTTGCCACCATATCGAGTTGTGGTTTTATTGAGTCATTAAAGACCGTGGCCCGCATGAGCAACTGGAAGAGGAGACGAAAGAGTCTCAAGCCAGGAGAAGGCATAGGGGTGGGATGCTATAGTTTTATCTCCGGTGGGGTGTTTAACTGGTTCAACACGCAATATCCTTTCTCTGCCGCAGAGGTGAGGGTCTTTACCGATGGGACCGCCCACCTCCTCACCATGGCATCTGACATCGGCCAGGGCTCTGACACGGTCCTCAAACAGATCCTTGCCGAGGAGCTTGGTCTCAGGATGGAAGACATCAGGATCACTTCTGCTGACACGGCCATGACACCCCAGGCAGACCTTGGCACCTGGGGCAGCCGGGTCACCCTGATGGCCGGCAACGCGGTGCTGGATGCGGCCAGAAAGATCAAGGAAAAGCTATTTGGAGCCGTGTCTGCACGCTTTAACCTTAACGTGATCTACGACATGGAGTGCAAAGATGGCCGGGTCTTTGCCAAGGGACGGCCTGACAGAGGCATGAGTTTTGGAGAGGCGGTTGCAATGGTCCAAAAGACCCAACGAGGTGAGCCCTTGGTGGCCAGGGGATATTACACGCCCAGGGGAAAGGGGCTTGTCACACCGGCCTTCAGCTTTGGGGCCCAGGTGGCTCATGTGGCGGTTGATCGCGACACTGGAAAGGTGGAGGTCAAGAAAATCTGGACCGCCCATGATTGCGGCACAGTGCTGAATCCCATGGCAGCAGAGGGACAACTGGAGGGATCAATACACATGGCTCTTGGGTACGCGCTGTGCGAGCAGTTTGTCATGGAGGGGGGCAAGACCCTCAACACCACATTCCTGGACTACAAGATCCCCGCTGCCCCTGATATGCCTCAGAGTGAATCAGCCATAGTGGATACCTATGAGCCCGAAGGGCCCATGGGCGCCAAGGAGGTGGGCGAAGGTCTGGTCTCACCCACTGCACCCGCCATTGCAGAGGCGGTCTATCACGCAACCGGATACCGGTGCAAGGACCTCCCCATCACGCCTGAAAAGGTTTTAAACGGGATGAAAAAGTCTGCAAAGGCCAGGGCCCGGCGGTCGCGGACGAAAAGTTGAGACCCGGGTGGCCAGTTCTATCTGGGGAAATATCACTTTCTTTTAGAGGCCATCCCCATGAGGGGATAGATGATCATGCCCGCAAGCCATGCCACATCCTCGGCAGAGAGGATCTCGGAGATGCTCCGGTCAAACAGGATATTTCCATCTGGCGGAAACTCCTCATCCCCCCTCCAAATCACCAAGGCCACCGGGACCTTTGGGAATGCCTGCACCACCACAGAGCAGTCGCCCTGGTCAAAGGGCTTGGCATCGTAAAGCCTTTCAGCCAGATCCACAAGCAACTCGGGCCTTTCACCAAATGCCTTTAACATTGGCTCCTTGGCCCTTCGCACAAAGGCGTCCAGGTAAAACCTTCCATCAGGTATTTCCTGGTATGCAATCCACTCCCCCTCAAACTTGGAGCCCGGACATCCCAACAGATAGTGAAGAATCAGCACCTGCTCCTGTATGGGGATCTCTTTGCCATCTTGAGGGGCCAGGAACTCTATTTCAGGCCACCGGATGGTGACCTCTTTGTTCAGGAACCTGAGCCTGAGGCGCTCACCATGGGAGTCGTCCACCTCAAATCTGCTCCCGCTTTGGTCGGCAACCCTTTTGGGGTTCATGGGTTGGAGTTCCTGTTTTGCCAGTTCAAAGGCCTTCTTGTAATCATCTATCCTCGGCATATCTTGACTCCTGATCTCAGCAGTCCTAATCTTGGTCGGTCTCTTTAGGCTCTATACTTTCAGCAACCAAGTTTAGGTTCCCATTGGCGGTAATAACTTCTTATCGCCAAGCTTCGGTTATGATATAAACATCATGAAGAGGCTCGTTTCAAGAAAAATCTCCACCAGGAGCCCCATGGCCAGGAAACGAAAAAAGAGAGGCTCTCCAGGGCAGAAGAAACACAAGCCTCCCCCTCCTCAACCTTTTAATCCGGTCTTTCAACAACTGGATAAGGCCCTGGCACAAGCCCGGGCAAGACATAAATCCCCTGCTCCACCAAAAAGTCCTTCTCCAGAGGATCCTCCTGAAGAACGCATTTTTCTGGAGGCCATGGAAGGAGTCAAACCGCTTGCACCCTCCAAAGGGATAGTAACACCTCTCCCAGACCCTTCGCTTCGGCCACCTCATCGGGTGGCAGATGAGGAACTGGAAGCCAGGACCCATTTATGGGAACTGGTCCACGGCGTCCGTGACATGGACATAACCTTTAGTGACGAATACATTGAAG
>JALVMN010000371.1 GCA_027027005.1 Desulfobacterales bacterium
TGACCACCGAGATCGCCAACCTCCTTACAGTCCATGGGATCGGGCAGAGCACCTGTATCGGCGTGGGAGGAGACCCTGTGGTAGGGAGCAATTTCCTGGACCTACTCCCGCTTTTTGAAGAAGACCCTCAAACCGAGGTGGTGGTCATATTCTGCGAGCCGGGGGGGGTGGTGGAAGAGAGACTCGCCGAGATGGTCATGGCCAGAGAGATCACAATACCCATTGTGGCCTTTGTTGCGGGCCGCTTTATGGATTCCATGCCAGGGATCAGGTTCGGCCACGCAGCCACCATAGTGGAGGGAGAGAGGGGAAGCGCTCGTGGCAAAATCGAGCACTTCAAGAAGGCGGGCATCAGAGTGGCTGAGGCCTTTTCCGAGATAGTTCCATTGGTCAAGGAGGCACTTTCACAGTGAATATCCCAAATGGAGATGATGCTACTACGGCTTCTAGGCTAACTCGCCCCCTGGAATTAGGCTTCTTTGCGATTCGCTCGGCCCTCTTTGTGCCTGGAAATAGGCCTGATCGGGTGGAAAAGGCCCTCGCCTCGGGAGCTGACCTGGTGGTCGTGGACCTTGAAGATGCTGTGCCCTTTTCCCAAAAGCAAGAGGCCAGAGGGATGGTGAGGGAAAAGCTACTGGAGCACAGGGGCCAAAGGCTGTGTGTTCGGGTCAATTCCACTGGATCAGGGCTCATCACGCAAGACCTTGAAAGCATTGTGGTGAATGGGCTCCAGCTAATAATACTCCCCAAGGTGGAGGGACCAAGAGACCTGTTGGAGGTCAACCGACACCTTCTGGAAATGGAAAAAAGTGCTCATATGTCCCCGGGGAGCATCAGGATAATTGCCCTGATTGAGAGTGCCCTTGGAATCGAAAAAATTTTTGATATCGCCTCCACCAAGAGCGAGCCCCAAAGGCTGCTAACCATGGCCTTTGGGGCTGCAGACTTCACCTTGGACCTCGGGATCGATATGACCCCAGAGGCAACAGAACTCTTGTTCCCCCGGGCAAGGATGACCATAGCATGCCGTGCCGCAGGGCTGGCACCTCCCATTGACAGCCCCTACATGATAGATATACGCGACACCGAGGGCCTTGTGGCAGACGCCACCATGGCCAAGGCTTTGGGCTTTCAGGGCAAGCTCTGTGTGCACCCCACCCAGGTATCTCCGTGCAATGCCGTGTTTTCTCCCAGTGAAAGGGAACTCGATCATGCTGTAAGGATTATCGACGCATATGAACAGGCATTATCTGAAGGCCATTCGGTTGTGGAGCTGGATGGCAAGTTTATAGACCCCCCGGTGGTGGAGAGGGCTAAAAGGACCTTGCTCTTGGCCAAGGCGATTGGTATCAACAAAAAATAATGTGAAACAAGATAGATGAGTAAATTTATTAAAGTAACAATTGATGATTCCAAGTGCCTGGGGACAGCCGACTGCGGGGGCTGCATCAAGGTGTGCCCTGTAAATGTATTCCAACACCCTCCCCAAGGGACATCCTCGGCCCCAGACAAAGAGGTTCCAGCAGTGGTGGAGGAAAACCAGGACGAATGCACCCTTTGCGACCTGTGTCTCCAGGAGTGCAATCCCCGGGCTATCTTGATAAAGAAACTTTATGAGCCGTAAGTTGTCTGCAAGAATGCCGCTGCGGGTAGATCCCCTGTCTGCGCCGAAACCTAGGCCTTTTGTCCAAGAGCCGATTTCGTATAAACATGGAGACATGTCTGTCCAAAATCGCTTCTTTGGCAACAGCAGGGGAACGGGATGTTCCCGGAGCGGCGTCATTACAGCCCTGGAACAGGACAGCGGAAGGGCTGGAATCCGCAGTGAGCGGAGCCATGGACGGCGAAGCGAGCGTAGCGAGGGGAATGTGCCGTTTCCCTGCCAAAGTAGTTGCAAATTGAGAACCTGATTTTCTGGAATATCGGGCTGAACTCATAACCTATTGATAATATTGGGCGGACTTGCTTGCTTCAATTCTATTTTGGACACCTATGGCCTGGAGATTGAATTAATCCGAACGCGTGGAGGGAGGTGGTTATGGGGCAGGCCCCTGTTGAACGAGTAAACTTCAGGCCCAGCGTGCTGGTGGAAGAGGTGGCGGAGACCCTGGCCAAGGCCATCCTGGAAGGGGTTTTCAAGGGAGGAGAGCAGTTGGTGGAGATGAAGCTTCAGAGACAATTCGGCATCAGTAGATCTCCCCTCCGAGAGGCCTTCAGGGTGCTTGAAAAAAAGGGGCTTGTTGTGATCGTGCCCAGGAAGGGGACCTTTGTCAAGGCCATCACCCCAAAGGACATTGAGGACAATTTTCCGGTCCGGGCCGTGTTGGAGGGGCTGGCGGCTCGAGAAGCCCATGCAAGGATGACCAGCGAGCACTTGGAGACCCTTGAAAAGTGCCTTGATGGAATGAGGGAGGCCGCCAAGAAACAAGACCCAATGGAATATATGGAGCACCACATCCGCTTCCACGAGACCTTTATAGAAGCCTCTGGAAACCAGGTGCTCATAAAACTCTTGACCAACCTGCGCATGCACAGCCTCTGGCATCGCTTCTCATACAAGTACTACAAGGAGGATTTTCACAAGTCCCTGGCGGTGCACCAGGAGATATTGGACCTGTTTAAAGACCAAGGGGCAGACAAACAGGAACTGGAAAAAGTAGTTAGAGACCATATCCAAGTGGCTCTTGGGCGATTCCTGGCATACCTTGACGAGCAGTCTCCCGTGCCCCGCGGGCGCGAACGGGAATCCAACAATCAAGCAGAAAGGTCCTGATGAACAAGGCGCTCAGCGGCATAAGACAGCCCTATTCCCTGATGAAGAGGTATGCTGAGACCAGGGGCACTTTTTTTTTGGTGGCCTGGGCTCACCGCGTCTCTGGAATATTGCTAGTGGTCCTGGTGGGGGCCTTATGTGTCCTTGACCTTCCAGTCCCTTATAAGGGGTCTGCTGCCCTCTCCATTGTGGCCTTGTTGCTGGCCATACCGCTAGCCTTTCATGCCTTTAACGGAGTTCGCCTGAT
>JALVMN010000372.1 GCA_027027005.1 Desulfobacterales bacterium
CACACCGGGGACAAATATGGCGGCCACCCTGTCTGCCAGGGCCTGCACCGGGGCCTTGCTCCCCTGGGCCTCACGAACCATGCGAATGATGTGGGCAAGGGCGGTGTCTTTGCCCACCTTTTTGGCCTCCAGCTTGAGCCAGCCCTCTCCGTTAATGGTGCCTCCCACCACCTGGTCTCCTGGAGCCTTGTCCACAGGGATGGGCTCGCCCGTCAGCATGGACTCATCCACGCTTGAGTGTCCCTCAATGATCACCCCATCGACAGGAATGCTCTCGCCCGGCCTCACCACCAGGATGTCGCCCACTAGCACCCGGGAGAGGGGAATTTCCTCTTCTTTTCCATCCCGCACCACGGTGGCCGTCTTGGGTCTCAAGGCCATGAGCTTTCGGATGGCACCCCCCGTTCGCCCCTTGGTCCTGGCCTCCAGCATCTTGCCCAGCTTTATGAGGGTGATGATCACGGCGGAGGTCTCAAAATAGACATGCTCGCCGAGGGTCGGAAAAAGTAACACTCCCAGGGAATAGAAGTATGCCACTGAAGAGCCCATGGCCACCAATACATCCATGTTGGCCGACCTGTTCTTGAGGCTTTTCCAGCCCCCCACATAGTAATCCCAGCCGGTGTAGAACTGGACCGGTGTGGCAAGGGCAAGGAACAACCAGTTTACCCAGGGCTCATGGCTCCACGGGCCCAGGAGTCCGAAGTCCCTGCCCATGCTCAGGACGAAAAGGGGACCGGCAAAGAGAATACCCACCAGGAATTTGCGGGTCTGGTCCCTTATCTCGGCCTTGCGGGCCGAAAGCTCGGCATCTTCTTCATCTTCCACCTCTTGAGGAAGCACCACACCATAGCCCGCATCCTCCACAGCCCTTGCTATGGTGTCAATGTCCACCAGGGATGGGATGTATTCCACATGGGCCCGCTCTGAGGCGAAATTCACGGCGGCCTTCACCACCCCCGGCACCTTCTTTTTCAAGGTACGCTCCACTGTGGCAGCACAATTGGCGCATGTCATGCCGGTGATGGGTAGCTCTACCCTTGCAGTTGCAACCCCAAAGCCTGCATCCTGGATCTTGTCCACCACATCCTTGACTTGAACCTTCGCCCCATCGAACACGATGGTGGCCTCTTCAGAGGCAAAATTCACCCTTGCCTCCTTGATCCCGGGGACCTTGTTGAGCGCACGCTCGATGTTCATGGCGCAGTTGGCACACGACATCCCCGTGACCGGCAGGGTCACATTGTCTTCACCCATTTTCTAGAGGCTCCTAGTCTGTTGCGGGGTAGTTGATTTCTTTCAAGGTGGTCTTGATCTTTTCCAGGCTGGCTGGGGCCTCCCACTCCACCACAATTTCCTTTTTCTCGGGATCTCCTTCCACCTTGGCCACACCCTCTATTTCCGAGAGCTCCTTCTTGATGGTCATCACACAATGTCCGCAACTGATATTGGGAACAGAAAGTCTTGCGGTCTCCATCAGGGTCCTCCTCTATCTTGGATTGATTTTCCGGAATGTTTTACATGAATAAAGAGGCAGGCCTTCTTTCGGGCACAAACACGTGCTCGATTTTGTCCTGGTTCCACTCCTGGCTCACATACAGATTACAGTAGCAGCTTCCGTACTCCTTTATATCCTCTTCCCTGTAAACACAAGGACAGATAATGTCCTTGTCCTTTTCCCGATCTCCGGTGGCCAGCCTGCAAGGGCATGACATGTAGCCATAGCGGGCCTTGTTCACCAGCAAGCCCTTCAAAAGCTCAAAGACCCTATCCTTGTCCTTGTTGAAATAATAGCCTTTTGGCTCCTGGATTTTTTTTAGCATCTGGTATAGCTTTTCCACTTCATTCATAGTCCCAGGGCCTCCTTGATCTCGTCCTCCTTGAAACCCACGATCACCTTGTCACCGATGATGATGGTGGGAAAGGAACACTGGGGATTCCACTTCCTCACATCTTCAAGGATGGCCATGCGGTCTTCACCCTCCAGGAGGTCCACATCGGTAAATTCATACTCCACCTGGCACTCATCCAGAAATCTCTTGGTGGCCTTGCAGTGACTGCAGGTGCTGAGGGTATACATCTTTACCTTTTTATCCATTGCCTTCTCCGTGCTCTCCATCTATGTGTGTCACCCATCAACTGCTTTTTTTCATCATCATTGCATTTTACTCATCTGTTTTCAAGCCTTCCCTTTCTTTTCCTGCCACAGCGTGGCCATGGGCAAATTCCCAGCGCTTGTCAAGATAGTAGAGTATGGGAACCGTCATCCGGGAGAGAAACAGGGATGCCACCTCACCTGCCATCAGGGATATGGCAAGCCCTTGAAAGATTGGGTCCAGCAGGATCACGGAGGCTGCAACCACCACGGCAGCAGCAGTGAGCATCATGGGCCTGAAGCGCACGGCCCCTGCATCTATTACGGCCTGATCAAGGGGCATGCCCTCCCTCAACCTCAACTCAATGAAGTCCACAAGGATGATGGAGTTTCGCACCACGATACCGGCCCCCGCAATGAAGCCTATCATGGATGTGGCAGTAAAAAAGGCGTTCATGAGCCCGTGGGCAGGAAGTATGCCCACCAACGAAAACGGGATGGCAGCCATTATCACCATTGGAGTGGAAAAGGACCTGAACCACCCCACCACCAGAATGAATATCAAGACCAGCACTGCGCCAAAGGCCAGACCCAGGTCTCTGAAGACTTCATAGGTGATGTGCCACTCTCCGTCCCATTTCATGGAAAAACGCTCACTGCTCTCAGGGACCCTTGCCGTGTATTGTTTGATCTCATAGCCCTCGGGGAGCTCGATTGCAGCTATCTTTTTTCGCATCTCCAGGATGGCGTAAACCGGGCTTTCTTTTTCGCCTGCCACATCGCCTATGACATATACCACTGGAAGCAAATTTTTGTGGTAGATGCTCTTGTCACGATCCCGCTTGATTACATTTACAAGATCTGACAGCGGGACCATGGCGCCATCTCGTGCCATGAGTTTGATGGAAGAGAGGCGCTCAAGGTCTGCCCGCTCTTCCTGGGAGAAGCGGGCCAGGAGCAGGACATCTTCCCTCTCTTTTGGCTGGTGAAGGAGTCCTGCCCTCTGCCCCCTCAAGGCGAGGGCAAGGGCCTGATTCACCCTGGCTGCACTTATCCCGTGAAGGGCCGCCTTTTCCCTGTCCACCACAAAATCATATCTGGCCTGGCTCTCCTCCATGTATATGTCTGTATCCACCACACCTGGAGTGGTGTCAAAGATCCTCAGGATCTCTTGGGCCAGTTTTCTTTGTCTTTCATAGTCCGGCCCGTAAACCTCTGCCACCAAAGTGGAAAGGACCGGAGGCCCTGGAGGGACCTCGGCCACCTTTATCCGGGCCCCGTATCTGTCTGCAATCTTCTTGAGGGCAGGTCTTACCCTTTTGGCAATGTCGTGGCTGGCATCCTTTCGGTGATGTTTGTTGACCAGATTCACCTGGATGTCTGCCACATTGTTTCCCTGCCTCAAATAGTAATGCCTCACCAGCCCGTTGAAGTTAAAGGGCGCAGCAGTGCCCACATATATCTCGTAGTCAACCACCTCGTTTACGGTCTCTAGATAGTCTCCCATCTCCATGGCAACCGCAGCGGTCTCCTCAAGGGTGGCAGACTCTGGCATGTCAATGATCACCTGAAATTCACTCTTGTTGTCAAAGGGGAGCATCTTCACCTTTACAAAGCCCACGAATATAAGGGCACAGGCCCCCAGGAGCATGAGAACAACTGCCACCAGGAACCCGTACCTCCAAAAGGGGTGATGGATGAGGGGTCCCATGATCCTTCGATACATGCGCACGGTCCAATCTTCTTGCTCCTGGACCTGGTGGCCCGTCTCACCCCTCTTCTTTAGGAGCCTGAGGGCGGCCCAAGGCGTTACAATGAATGCCACCAACATGGAAAAGATCATGGCCGCCGTGGCCCCCATGGGGATGGGCCTCATGTAGGGTCCCATAAGGCCTCCCACAAAGGCCATGGGAAGGATTGCTGCAATTACTGTAAGTGTTGCCAGGATGGTGGGATTGCCCACCTCATCCACTGCCTCCACGGCTATTTCCCACAAGGGGCGGCCCTTGTTTTCAGGGAGGCGGAAGTGGCGGACCACATTTTCCACCACCACGATGGCGTCATCCACAAGGATCCCTATGGAAAATATCAGGGCAAAAAGGGTGATCCTGTTGAGGGTATATCCGTAAAAATAAAAGGCCGCCAAAGTGAGGGCCAAGGTAACCGGGATGGCAAGGGCCACAACACCTGACTCCCTTCTTCCAAGGGTGAGCCAGATGAGGATGGAGACGGAAAAGACCGCTATGAACATATGGTAGAGAAGTTCATCAGATTTCTCTTTGGCGGTCTCGCCGTAGTTTCTGGTAATAGTTACCTCAACCCCCTCAGGGATCACAGTGCCCCTGGCAGCCTCAACCTGCTCCAGAACCTCGTTTACCACCGTAATGGCATTGGCCCCTTTTCTCTTGGCCACCGTGAGGGTCACTGCTGGATAGACTCCCAGCCGGGAGGGCTCAACATGAATCCCTTTCTCTTCAGCAGCAGGACCCACACCCAAAAATACATAGTGGTCAGGCTCCTCTGGGCCATCTTCCAGGCGGGCAACATCACCCAAGTAAACCGGCCTCCCATTGTGGACCCCTACCACCACCTTTGACACATCCTGCACTGTCCTCAAGAATCCACTGGTCCGGACCAGGACCTCTCCCTGCACGCTGGGATAACTCCCTGCACTTGATTCCTGGTTGGCTGCTGCCAGGATGTTGAGCACCCTCACCGGATCCACATGGAAGGCAGCCAGGCGGGCCGGATCAAGGGTCACGCGCACCTGTCTCCTGTAACCACCTATGATTTGAGTGAGTGAGACATTGTTTATATGCTTTACGAGTTCTTCTACCTGGGCAGCTACCCTGCGCAAATGGAAATGGTCGTATTGGTTGCTCCAGAATGTGAGGGCTAGAACCGGGACATCGTCAATGTAGCGTGGCTTTACCAGCGGCTCGCTCACCCCGTATGGGATGCGATCGTAGTTGGCAAGGAGCTTGGATTGGAGCCTTATTATGGACTTTTCCTCGTCCTCACCCACATAGAATCTGACCACCGCCATGGACATCCCTGGACTGGAGGTGGAGTATATGTATTCTACTCCTGGAATCTCCCACAGGAGCTTTTCCATGGGCCGGGTCACCCTTTGCTCCACCTCTTCTGCGCTTGCCCCCGGCATGCTCACAAAGACATCGATCATGGGGACGATGATCTGGGGCTCCTCTTCGCGGGGGAGGGCAAGGAGCGCACCCAGCCCGATGAGAATGGAAGAGATTATGATGAGTGGGGTGAGCTTTGAATCTATAAAAAAGCGGGCGATTTTCCCTGCTGCCCCGATCTGCTTCATGAGGCCACCTCCACCCTGACCCCGTCCCTCAATCCTGGAGGCATTTGTTTTACATAAATCTCCCCCTTTTTGAGACCTGAGATGACCTCCATCTTGTCCTCAACTTGTCGGCCCAGCCTGACCACTCGAAAATGAACCACTCTGTGGGAGTCAAGCACAAAGACGCCGGCAAGCTGGCCTGAATAGAGTATTGCACTGGATGGGATCAGAATGGCAGGCCGAGGTTCCAGGGGGATCAGGGCCGTTGCAAACATTCCGGACTTCAACCCTTTGGTCACAGGAAGATCAACCTTTACCACAAAACTCCGAGACCTGGCATCTCCGGCAGGGACAAGTGACAAAACCTTACCCTTCAGGCGGGCTCCTCTTAGGGCGGGCACCTCCACCGCCACCTCCTGCCCCTCCCTTACATGCCTTACCTTGGACTCTGGGAGCAGGATGTCTGCCCTAAACCGCCCTGAAGCCTGGAGGGTAAAAAGGGGTGAGCCGGGGACAACCAGATCGCCAGGGTCCACATGCTTGACTGTTACTACCCCGTCAAAGGGGGCCTCAACCACGGCATCCTCCCTGCGGACCTGGGCCGCAGAGACCGCTGCCCCTGCCTCCCTGACCCTGGCCCTTGCCGCGGCCACCATTGCCTGGGCCCTCTTGAGGGCAGCCTTTGCCGTAAGGTAGCGGGCCTTTACCTGGTCGAACTCCTGATCGCTGACAGAGTCGGCCTTTTTCAGCTCCAGATATCTCCTGTAGGTGGCATGGGCCAATGACTCTGATGCCTTGGCCTCCTGCTCTCCTGAAAGTGCGGCTTCCAGTGCCTTGCGGGCTTGAGCCAGACTTGCCTTGGCACGCTCCAGTGCAGCTTCCACCTCTCTTGGGTCGATGGTGGCCAGGACTTGCCCCTGCCCTACCAGGTCGCCTTCTCTTACCCTAACCTCATTCACAGAACCCAAGAGCTTGGCGCCAAGGGTGCTGGTGATGCCTGCCTTTACCGTGCCCACGGCCTTATAAACGGGCCGCCACTGCACCTCTCGAGCCGTTTCCACCACCACCGGCTCACCAAAGAGGGGTGGCTCCTTTTGGGTGGTGCCTGGCTCTATCTTGTCTTTGCACGAGGCAAGCCCTGCTCCCATCGCCAGGACAAAAGAGATTGAAACAAAAAATCGAACAATATTTCCCATCATCAGCTCCCACCAATCTTGCTAGTGTATTCAAAGACAGTGCCCGAGGCCTGGGACAACCGTGCAAAGGCTACATGGAACCCGTGGAGTGCCCGAATATGGTTGAGCCTTGCCTGCTGAAGGGCAGTTTCGGCATCCAGGAGCTGGACCAGGTGAAACAGGCCGGTCTCATAGCGGTTTCTCACGATACGAAGGGCCTCCCTGGCCTGCTGAACGGCCCCTCTTGCCACCCTTATTCGATTCCACGCACTCCTGGCCTGATAGTAGGCTTGCTTCACCTCCACCTGGATCCTCAACTTCAATGCCTGAATCATGGCCTCTGCCCGTTTCACCTGGGCCATGGCCTCCCGCACCTTTGCCCTGGTCCTGAAGCCGCTGAAAAGATCCAGTTCCAGCACCGCTCCAATGCTGTAACTGTTGGCAGTCTCATCGAAGTCCTCTGTATTGATTTCATAGGCACCTGACAGATATATGGCCGGCCAATACTCCGCCCTTGCCTTTTCCAGTTCCTTTTTCGCAATTTCCAGCTCAATTTGTGCCTTTCTCAGATCAGGCCTCATGATGAAGGCCTTTTTCAACCACTCTTCGAGGGGCCAGAGAGTCCCCGTGATATCCTCTAGCCGTGTGGTTAGACTTACCTTGCCAGGGGCCTTTTCACCCAATGCTGACCAAAGGGTCCCAAAGGCCACCTCAAGGGAGGCGAGGGCGCTCTGGAGTTCTTGTTCCAGTTGGGCCACATGGACCTGCGACCTCAACAGATCGCTCTTTACCACCAGGCCGCTCTTGTGCCTTGCCTCTATCATCCTGTGATGCGCCCGGGCAGTATCAAGACTTTTCTGGACCACCTGCACCTCTTCCTGGGCCAGCAGCACATTCAAATAGGCTGTTACAGCGTTTATGGCCACCTCCTGGCCTATGGCCTCGTGGTCCAGGGAGGCCGCCTCTCTGTATAACCTTGCCTGCTCGATTCCTTTTCGGATCTTACCTCTATCATAAAGGGGATAGGTAATGGTGAGGACGGTCTGGAAATTTTCAATGGGATCAGGATGGTTGAGAAGACGGGGATCAAAATCAGCCCGTGTGATTTTTTCCTGATTCAGCTTAGCTCCAAATGACCACATGGGATTGGTGGTGCGGGTAAAGCGTTCACTTACCTTCAACTGGGGAAATAGCCCTGAGCGGGCCTGGACGATTTTATGCCTGGAGCCCTCAAGGAGATAGTCACCTGCAAAGATCATGGGATTTTTTTCTAGTGCTATCTCCACCGCCTCGGCAAGTGTCAAAGAAACAGGCTCCTGCGCCCCTACTCGGCTTCCGGCAAAGGGAAAAGAGAAGAGAAAGACCAAGGCAAGGCCGAGTGCTGATACTGATGCGGAAAAGCTGGCAACAAGCTTCATGGAGCACCTCTTGACTCTCACTGACAGGGAGGTTCGGGGATTCCAGGATGGTTGCCCAACGGGATACCTCCTGCAAGATCGGGGTTATTTCGGATGATGCCCCTATGGGATAGGGCCCAGTCATATTTCACAGGGTCCTCTGGGCAGAGTTTTCGGAGCTTTTCCGTGATTTCAAGGGCCGCGGAGAAGGAGGGGCTCTTTTTGAAGGTAAGGCCAAGGGCCCTGGCCGTCTGGAATACATGGGTGTCAAGGGGGATTATAAGCTCCCGAGGGGAGATAAACTTCCACAGCCCCAAATCTATGTTGTCATCCCTTACCATCCAACGAAGATACATGAAAAGCCTCTTGCATGGAGAGGCCTTGAGTCGTAACGGCATGAGATACCTTGAGCCGTGAAAGGCCTCCAGGACCTGTTGAAGCCCCGAGAAAAAGCCCCTCTTAGTTTGCCTTCGCACGAATTCCCCTATACTCCCATCCGTATCCAGAATGGAACCGATGGTAGTGAAAAAACGCCATAAGTCCGTGCCCGTCACAAACCTATACCTAAAGGCCAAGAGCCTCTTTTCAGGCCTCTCTCCAATCCTTTTTATATAGTCCAATGGGTTGTACTGCATTATTTCCAGCACCTGGTCCAGGGCCTTAAAGATCTGGCCGACCCTGCCAAAGGCAAGGGATGAGGCGATGAGGCCCATCACCTCTCTTTGGCATGGATCGTTAAACATATAAACGTATTTCAAGGGATCAAACCGGATCAGCCCGGTATCGTTATAGGCATGATAAAGTGCCTCAAGCCTCTCTCCAAGCTCTGCTCCATTGCTTTGGTCTTGCAAGTCAGCGCCCACCCTGAATCTCCTGGTGCAGTTTCACCACCCTTTCTTTGATCTGATCCCGCACCCGCCTCATGAATCCTATCTCATTGCCCGCAGGGTCAGGGATATCCCATTCAATAAACCTTACCCCTGGAAATACGGGACAGGCCGCCTCGCAACCCATTGAGATAATGAGATCAGGCTTTGTCTTGACCTCCTGGAAGGATCTGGGAGAGAGATATTTCATGTCTATCCCTTCTTCTGCCATCACCTCTTTCATGAGCGGGTTAACTTCATGTGCGGGACTGCTTCCGGCGCTTTCCACCTCCAGCCTGTCACCAAACATGTGGCGGGCAAAGGCAGCCGCCATCTGGGATCTGCAGGCATTTTCCCTGCACAGAAAAAGTATCTTTTTCCTGGTCAAAAAGGGCTTGAGTATTTCTTGGGCTTTTTCACGAATATCTCCTAGGGCCGTTGGGTGCTCCTTGATCTGGCCTGGCGCCTCCACCCGGGCATAGGTCAGGCCCCCCTCATAGGAAGCACCCAGGGCATCGAAAAAGTATTTGGCAGTGAGGGCGGTGCCCTCAAAGAGGTTCTTCCCTTTTGTGGCCCCCACTGCCAGTAAAACCCCCTTTCTCCAGGGTCTCCCAGGGTCGTCCAGTTTGAACACATACTTCCTGGCCCAGAGGGCCTGGGAGCGGTCAATAAGGGCCTTGAGTTGGGCCGTGGGACCGTAGAAGAAGATGGGAGTGGCCATGATCACCAGGTCCGCCTTCCAGAGGAGCGGGTAGACATCCTGCATCTTATCCTCAATGGGACAATAGCCCTTTGTCTCGCAAGTGCCGCACTCTTTGCAGGGAGTAATTTTAAGGTCTGGAACAAAGAGGGCCATGGTCTCTGCCCCAAGTTCTTCTGCCTTTCTGAGAAACTCTGAGAGCATGATGGCAGTATTTCCGTTTTTCCGTGGACTCCCCTGAAGACCTAGAACCAGCATAGCTCTAACCACCTCTCTGCAGCCAAAACGACCTTTGTTTTTGGTCCTATCATGTCACAGACACACACTTCTAGCAAGAAAAAGCCCCCGACAGAGCGGAGGCTGTAAAGGGAGCTAGAAGGCGTTTTCCACCTTCCACTCTTCCCAGACCTTGCCCACCAAGTCGGGGCCGGGCTTTAGAATGGGCCTCCCCGGCTGCCAGCCGGAGGGGGTGGCCTCTGCTCCTTGCGTCTGGCGCACATGCTGGAAGGCCTTTATCTGGCGGATGAGTTCTGAGACGTTCCGCCCAACAGGGGGGGTCAGGATCTCGATCGCCTGGATCACGCCGTCAGGATCAATGATAAATCTGCCCCTCATCTCCACCCCTGCGTCTTCATCATAGACGCCATACAGCTTTCCTATGTTTCCAGGGCCATCAGAGAGCATGGGGAATGGAACCCCTCCCTCCACCATCTTGCTCAACTCGTAGTCCTGCCACACCTTGTGGACAAAGTGGCTGTCCACGGAAACAGACAATACCTCCACCCCAAGGTCTTGGAGTTCCTGGTACTTGGCCGCAACTGCGGCCAGCTCTGTGGCTCACACGAAGGTGAAATCCCCGGGATAAAAGCAAAGCACCACCCATTTGCCTATGTAATCAGATAATTTCACCTGTCCGAATTCTCCCTTGTGGTAGGCAGGTGCCTCAAAATCAGGGGCCTTGTGCCCGACTCTTGCTTCAGCCATAATAATCTCCTCCTTTTCTTCAGCTTGTTGTTCAAGTTTGTCTTTGGGTTGCTCGCCCACGCGTGATCCCGTGGGCCTAGAACAACCGATCTTTAGTGGTCTCATTGCCTCACCTCCTTTCCTTGTCTCTAGTATGCCTCTTCATAGGCAAGGTCTTCTTCCCTTACCTTGCCGCTGAAGAGCCTATAGGCCCATGCCTGGTAAGCGATCACAATGGGAACGAATATAAGCGCAACTATGAGCATGATCTTCAGTGTGAGGGGAGATGAGGAGGCATTGTGAGCCGTTAGCGTATATGCCGGATCCAGGCTTGAGGGGAACATCCTGGGATAGAGCCCCACCACCCCAAAAAATGTGGCCCCAACAATTGTCAAGGCCGAGGAAAACCATGCCTTCCAACAGCTCTCTTTTGCAAGAAATATCCTGACCCCAAAGAGACCAGCCACGGTGATCAAGATTACCAAAAAGAGCGCAGGGTATTTAAAATAGTTGTCATAAAGGGTGGTTGCAAACTTGGACGCAACAAGGAAGATAACTGCCACCACCAGGAGCACCACCCATAGCTTCTTGGCCAGGGCTACGGCCCTCTGATGAAGAGCCCCATTGCTCTTAATTGCCAGCCAGAGCGAGCCGTGGACCAAAAAGAGCATCAAGAACAGGATCCCTCCCAAGAGTCCGTAGGGGTTCAGCAATGTAAAAAATGTGCCTTTATAAATCCCTTGGCCGTCAATGGGTATCCCTCTGAATATATTTGCAAAGGCTGCACCAAAGAGTATGGCTGGAAGAAGGCTTCCCACAAACATATATGTATCCCATATCTTTCGCCACCCTGGGCTGTCCACCTTGCCGCGAAATTCAAAGGAGACCCCCCTTACTATCAGGGCAAAGAGTATGAGCATCAAGGCAGTGTAAAGGGAGCTGAACATGGTGGCATACACTGTGGGAAACGCTGCAAAGGTAACGCCCCCTGCAGTAAGCAGCCACACCTCGTTGCCGTCCCAAAGTGGGCCCATGGCATTGTATATTATTCTTTTCTCATTTTCATCATTTGCGATAAATGGCAGCAATGAACCCAATCCCAAGTCAAAACCGTCTGTGAGGAAGTAGACCGCCCAGAGCAGGCCCCACAGAAAAAACCATATATCTTGCAATAACATGATTCCACCTCCTATTGGTTGTTGTGTGTTCTAGTGGCCAACCATCATGCAGCCGCAGGTCCCTTTTTTGCATTTTTTCCAATGAGGTAAAAGCCGGCTGCCCCCAGCAATCCGTAAACCACGATAAAAGCAATGAGAGAGACCAGGACCTGGGAACCGGCTAGGGGAGAGGCTGCATCAGAGGTCTTCATGATACCATAGACTATCCAGGGTTGCCTCCCCACCTCTGCCACCACCCAGCCAAACTCTATGGCAAGATATGGAAGAGGTATTGACCAGAGCATGATCTTCAGGTACCCGGGACTTTCCACCAACTTATTCCTCTTCAACCACCCCACAACGGTTACGAGCACAAAATAAAATCCCAATCCCACCATGATGTGAAAAGAGGCATAGGTGATGAAGACCGGCGGGCGTTCATCCTTGGGGATATCCCTGAGCCCCTTCACCTCAAAGGAAGGAGAATGCCCTGCCAAGATGCTCAGTAGATTGGGAATGGGGAAAAGCTGTACAGCATTTGTTTCATTTTCCTCGTCAGGGATTAGAAACAGGTATTTTGGTGCATTTGCCTTTGTTTCCCAGTGGGATTCCATTGCTGCAAGCTTGGCAGGCTGCTTTTCAGCCAGATCAGAGCCGTGCAGATGACCTTCTATGACCAGGAGAACCGAAAAAATCAGGCCAAAGACCAAGCCCGTGCGAAAGGACCTGGTAAAAAATTCAACATTTTGCTTTCTCAGGAGGTGATATGCGCTGATGCCCATAACGAAAAAGGCGCTCAGCACATAGGCCGCACTAACTGTGTGGGTGAACTCAAGGATGGCAAATTTGTGGAACACCACGGCAGCAAAATCGGTGAGCTCTGCCCGTCCGTTTCGGATTGTGTAACCCACTGGGTGCTGCATCCAGGCATTGGCCGTCAATATCCAGATGGCCGAAAGTGTGCTTGCCCCTGCGATAAACCACATCACAGTGGCATGCGCTTTGGCCGAGAGCTTTCTCCACCCGAATATCCAGACGCCTATCAGGGTGGATTCCAGGAAAAAGGCAGCCGTTGCCTCAATGGCAAGCAGCGAGCCGAACACATCACCCACAAAGGCCGAATAGCGCGACCAGTTGGTTCCAAACTGGAACTCAAGGGTGATGCCCGTGACCACGCCCAGGGCAAAGTTTATGAGAAACAGCTTACCCCAAAACTTGGCCATCTTCAAATACTGCTCATCCCCTGTCCTGGCATATCTGGTCTCCATGATGGCCACCAAGACAGAGAGGCCGAGGGTGAGGGGAACGAACAAGAAGTGAAACATGGTGGCTGCTGCAAATTGCAGCCGCGACAGATACACTACGTCCATGAGTCTTCCTCCTTTCTTTGGGGTTGTTGTTTAGACGGGGCAGGCATCCCGGGAACACCCATGCCCCCCGCCCGTCTCAGCAGGTTTTACTCAGATCTGAAATGTTCTCTAATGGGAGCAAGCAGGTCTCCTGCTCCAGCAACCTGGCCATGGTGGCCTCCTTCAGTGTGTGCCTCAACTGATTCCTCGCCTTCTGCCACACCCCATAGACCGCACACCCCACGCTCCTGGAGCAGGACTGGGGCTTGAGGATGCAGTCATTCAAAAATATCTCGCCCATCACGGCTTCTACCACCTCCAGGAGACTGACCTCTTCTGGCCTTTTCATGAGCCGGTATCCGCCCTTGGCCCCCTGGATGATCTCAAGAATCCCGGCTCTCGCCAACTTTTGGGCTATCTTTCCCAGGAATTGAGGGGGGATGTCCATGGCCTGGGCCACTTCTTTTCTGGAGATCAGTTCATCCGGCCTCCCACACAGATAGAATACGCACCTCACGGCATATTCTGCCTCTCTGGTAACCCTCATCTGCTCCCCCAAATCATATAAGATTAATAAGATATTATAAGTCCTATATAATTGCGTTTAAAACGGGGCCTTAAAGCCCCGCATGTATCATGTGAGCATCAAAATGTTACGATGGTATAGCCCTCTTCCATGTAACGGGCCATACTGGGATGGCCCATCATCTCGTCCAAAAGCCTCAAACCCTCTTTTACCACCTCGTCCAGCACACCCATCTTGTTGGAGCAGGCCTTGCATACCCCGTCAATCAATCCCTTCTCCTTTGCTTGGACATAGAAACGATTCATGGGATTTTCAGTCCTTGCTATTTCAGGGATCAATTTGGTGGCAGAGCCCTCCACCACCACCTTGACACCATACCCCTTTTCACTCATGTCCAAGGCATTCAACAGCACGTGGACAAAACACATGAGTTCTCCATTGAAGGCAAAAAGGGCTATCTTCTTTTCCATTGCTCATTCCCCATGCAGGCTGAGTTTATTACTCAGGCGGCAGGGCTTCAGCCACCCGCTTGGCAAGCGCAACACAGGCCTCCAGGGCGTCTTCATCAGGAACATACTGAACCCTTAACCCCTCATCCACCACCTCAAGGCCCATGGCCTCAAATTCCCGGTTGATCAATTTGACGGCCTCACCGCTCCAGCCGTATGAACCAAAGGCTGCCACCACCTTGTTCTTGGGTTTGAGCCCCTTCATGTAAGTGAGAAAGTCGCTCACAGTAGGGAACAGGCCGTTGTTAAGGGTAGGGGATCCCACCAGGACAGCCCCTGAGTCCAGGACCTCGGTGATGATCTCGCTCCTGTGACAGCTTCTAAGATGCATGGGTTTGGCTTTAACCCCCTCTGCCCCAAGGGCCGCAACGATCTTTTCTGCCATTGTATGGGTACTGTGCCACATGGTATCGTAGATCACAACCGCCTTTCTCTTGGGTTTTTGTTCGGCCCACTCCTGATATGCCTCAATGATCTTGCCCGGGTCCTTTCGCCAGAATACCCCATGATCAGGGCAAATCATTTCTATCTCAAGCCCAAGCTCCTTTACCTTCTGGATGAGTTTCAGGATCAAGGGGGAATATAGCAGCAGGATATTGGCATAATACTTCTTGGCCTGATACATGAGTTCGCCTTCATCCACCTGGTCATCGAATCGCTCAAGAGTGGCAAAGTGTTGCCCGAATCCATCGCTTGAAAAGAGGATCTTCTCTTCGTTTAGATAGGTGAACATACTGTCAGGCCAGTGGACCATCCTGGTCTCCAGGAATGTGAGGGTCCTCTTGCCAATGCTCAACTCCCCCAGGTTGTCCACGGGCTGGAAATTCAAATCCTGCCTGAAGTGCTTGGAGAGGTTTTTTTGACCCATCTTGGAGCAGAATATGGGTTTGTCTTCTCCTATCTTGTGCATCACCCTGGGGAGCCCGCCTGAATGGTCCATCTCGGTGTGGTTGCTAACCACGTAGTCGATCTTCTTGGGATCGATTATCTGGCTGATGTTATAGAGGAGCTCATCTTCAAAGCCCTTTTTTACTGTATCTATCAGGGTGACCTTATCGTCTAGGATGAGAAACGCATTGTATGTGGTCCCCAGATAGGTAGAATAACCGTGGAAGTCCCTCACATTCCAGTCTATCACCCCGACGGAATAGACACCCTTTGTAATCTCAAGAGGTTTCATATATTGGGCCCCCTTTTCCTATTCTTCCTTCTCAAAAAGCTCCTTGTCAGCCCCGCAAACCGGACACACCCAGTCATCTGGTAAATCCTCAAAGGCAGTACCAGGCTCCACCCCGTTGTCAGGATCTCCTTCTTCAGGATTATACACATAGCCGCACACAGAACATACCCACTTGTCCATTCCAACCCTCCTCCTTCTGTAATGTTTCTTGAAAATGGGCTGGGGGATCACCACGACCCCCGAGCCCAATGTAGTTAGGCCGCCTCCATTTCGCGTCGGGCAGCCATATCAAATAGTATCCTCTCTCTGGCCTTGTCAATGCCTAAGGCCTTCCTCTTCTTGTCGATGTGCTCAATCATCATCTTGGCCATCTCGTAAGGATCTGTGGCAAATCCCCACTTGCCAAAGCCCATCTCCTCCAGTCCTTGGGTCAAGTGTTTGTAGAATTTGGTCTCTTTGATTATGGGGAATCCTACACCAAAAATAGTAAAAACGCCAGAGGCAACAAAGTAGTGACCGATGGCTACGGCCTTCTCGCTCATCCACTCGGGCGCTGCCCCTGCAACGGGGAGATCAGCAATGCTTTCGCCAAGGCCCCCGGTGCGAACCATCTCTGCACAGGCCGTAAGTATCCTGCTGTTGTCCACACAAGCCCCGAGGCCCAACACTGGAGGCATTCCAACGGTCTCGCACACCTCCCTCAGCCCAGATCCTGCCAGATAGGCGGCCTCTGGTGTGTAAAAGCCTGCCTTGGCAAGGGCGATCTGGGAGCACCCGGTCTGAACCACCAGTACATCGTTCTTGATCAACTCCTTTACCAGCTCCACATGCACATAGTCCTGTTTTACCCTCGGATTGGTGCAACCCACAACTCCAGCCACCCCGCGGATCCTGCCGTTTATGATGTTATCGTTTAGCGGGGTATAGGAAGCCCGGAAGGTCCCACCAAGCATGTAGTTTATATACTCGTGGGAAAATCCATGGACTCCCAGGTTTTTAATCTGCGGTATCTCGACGGGGTGTTTCCTGTTCTTGAACCTGACTATTGCGTTTTCCACAATGGCGTCGGTGCACTTGCGGGGATGGTGGTGATCAAACTCAATGTGCTCCACTCCCTCGATCCTGCATCGAGGATTTGTGGTGAAAAGCTTGGTTCCATAGCACTCAGCCACCTGGGCCAGCCCCTGTTTGATGCACTGCACATCTACTGCCATCGCATCAACAGCCCCTGTTATCATTATCTCTTCCGTAGAGCTGAAGTTCCCGGCATGGGGGATGCCGTGGCGACTCAGGACCTCTAACCCTGAGCAGCACATGCCAACAAGGTTGATCCCTTCGGCCCCTGCCTCTTTGGCCGCCTCAATCAAAGACGGGTCATTGACCGAATCCATCATGGATTCAAACAGGTTGGGCTCGTGGCCGTGGATGATGATATTGACCTGATTTTCCTTCAACACTCCCATGTTCACCTCTGTGCGAACAGGGGTAGGGGTGCCAAACAGTATGTCAGATATCTCGGTGGAGATCATGGACCCCCCCCAGCCGTCCACCAGCGCGGTGCGAGTGCACTGGCTGGTTATATTGACATAGTGCTGGTCCACACCAATGGTGCTCCTGTGCATAAGCTCCATGATCTCTCTCATGGCGCCTCTCGGGACAACACCATGTTTCCGCCATGTCTCAAGCGTCTTTTCAGGCACCCGTTTGGCAAAAGGGATCTCACCTTCCACCTGCGTATAGGTGCGCTCCAGTTCGTAGTAGAGATCCATGGCTATCTCTTCTGTGGATTTTCCCTCAATTTCAATGCCCAATTCAACGGCCACATCCTCCAGCTTTATGGGATCCTTGATGCTGTAGTCCTTGATATTGCCCTTTACCACCTCCCTGAAAAGATCAAGCATTTCCATGCCGTGGTCGGTGTGGGCAGCGGTACCTGCAGCAACCATCCGTGCAAAATTCCTGGCCTGAATCGTGTCAATGGTGGCCCCACATACACCCACCTTTTCATAGGGGTCTCTTGGGTTTAATCGGCAAGGCCCCATGAAGCAGTGCTTACAGCAAGCAGACTCTGCCCCGATGGGGCAGGCCTTCATGGTCATGGCCCTGTGGTGGGCGGTCTGGACCCCATCGCGCTCGGCCTTTTCCAGCATCTGGATGGTGGCATCACACATGGTAGCTTCTCTTACGTTAAGTTTTTTGGCTTCTGCCTTCTTTTTGGGCTTCTTTTCCATTTTTCTTCTCCTATATTTGTTGGGGGCTTCATGCCCTCCATTTTTTAAGCAGACACTCCACCACGTGAGGAGCGATACAACTCTCCCTCAAAAACCCTTAACCCCTGAATGTAAATTATTATCAGGCCTCGGCGTTTACCTCGCACTTGGAAAAGTCGATCTTCTCGCCGCACCCCGAGCAAATGTGCTCACGGTTGAACTCATCCGAGAAGATCTCTTTTTCCTTACCACAGTTCTGGCATTTGCAAATAAATGACTTGAGGTGTTTCAAGTCTGTAAATCCAGGACAATGCTGAGGTGTACTCATCTAATCCTCCCTGGCAAACTTTAATCCTTGACCACGACAGGCCAAAACCTACCCTCAATACCACTGAACAGCCTGGTGGTCACTCCTCTTCTATTTCCACCTTGCCCTTGTGCTTTGTCCCACACATGGGGCAGAGGATCTCCACCTCGTCCTCATTCCCTATGAACTTTTCTCTCAGCTTTTCAGGCCCCAGGAAACTGATGTCACCGCAGGCACATTGTGGGCACTCCGCCCTTACTCGATATTTTTTCTCAGACATGGGCTGTCTCCCCCATTGCTATGTTTAAAATCAAAGCCTCTTGTCCCCACCTGTCTGCCCACAGTCCGGGATATAACAGGTGACATCCACGAAATCACACTTCTCCTTGCAAGCGGGACACTTCTCGGGTGGCTTGTCTGCCTGCAAGGTATAACCGCACTTCTGGCATTTCCATTCTCCCATTTTTCTCACCTCGTATGTTTCTTTAAGCCTTCCAGAGACCATGCAGGTTACAATGCTCCCTGGCAGTAATTTTCTCTGCCTCCACCTTGAAGAAGGCCTCTGGTGCGTCTCCAGCCTTTAGAAACTGAATATAAGATTTTCCGTCTGCAATGAGCTCAATCCACTGGATATAGTGCTTCTCTTCCATTGGATGAGCCACACTCCCAACCGTTACCTTGTAACCGTCGGCAGTCTTCTCTACCACCGGCACATGCTTCTCCTGAGCGGCATCTACCGTGTTCTCTTTCATCAGCTTCATGGGTTGACCACAGCAGACCAACTCGCCCTTTCCGCCAAAGAGCACCTCAATGATGTTTCCGCAAAGATCACACTTATAAACCTCTAGCCTTTCCGCCATTTTCTATTCCTCCCTTTTAGTGTTATTGATCACTTTCTAATAGTTCTCCCCGAGCAGCTCAAAATGCGCCCTCGGATGGGCGCAGGCCGGACAGGCCTCTGGTGCCTCTTTTCCCTTGTGCAGATAGCCGCAATTGCGACACCTCCACACCACTTCTTCGTCTCTCTTGAAGACCTTGTCCTGCTCGATGTTTGAGGCAAGGGCCAAATACCTCTTTTCATGTTGCTTTTCTGCAACCGCTATGGCCTCAAAGACCGCAGCAATGTCATCAAAACCCTCCTCCCTGGCTATCTTTGCAAACTCAGGGTACATCTGGGTGTGTTCATAGTTTTCACCCGCTGCTGCTGCCCTCAGGTTCTCCAATGTGCTTCCTATCACTCCAGCAGGAAAAGAGGCTTGCACCTCCACCTCCCCCCCTTCCAAGAACTTGAAAAGCCTCTTTGCATGTTCCTTTTCCTGATTGGCCGTCTCTTCAAAAATAAAGGCCATCTGCTCATAACCTTCCTTTTTTGCCTGGCTGGCAAAATAAGTATATCTGTTCCTGGCCTGCGACTCACCTGCAAAGGCGGTGAGGAGATTCTTCTCAGTCCTGCTGCCCTTAAGCTCTGGCATTCCGCAATCCCTCCTTTCTCAGAATTATTCGTTCAACGAGTAATAGCACCTCTTTGGCGAAATTACCTTTCCCTTCTTTTTCAATTCACTTATGACCTTGGAGACCTCCTTGCTCTCCACCCCCAGCGCCTTGGCAATGTCACCTGGCCTGACTGGTTTTCCTGCCTTTTTCATGGCTTCAAGCACCTTTTTCTCCATAGCACCACCTCCTCTTTTCCGCTCTTCTTTCCACCAGCCCTTTTTTATGTGAGCTTCTCGTTCCTCTTCTGCAAGCTTTCTGATCCTGAAGGCTGAGTCCCTAACCACGCCGTAGAGCACTCCACAACTAGGGTCTTCGCGCACCGCGTCGCCATTATCAGCCACCTCGAGCATCTGTTCCACAAGCTCGAGTGTCCTCTTTATCATCTCGTCACAAGGTCTCATCAGGCCGCCTAACAGGATATCTGTTTCTTATACTACCAAGATTCGTGCCACGGAGACATTCATCAATAAAATCACAATAACTCCTGTCATTTTAGGGTGTTAGGATCAACCACAAAAACAGGTGAGGGGATGTCCCAGGATAGCGGTGAGACAGGTTTGTATTACTTTGTAGGACAGGAAATGGATCTCCCTCTTTTTTCCCCACGGCAGTTAGGGCAACGAGTAAAAGCCAAAAAAGCGGAGGAAAAGGTGCTGCCGTAGCAGACTAAAAACATCAAAAGCCAATTATTTTCAGGGGTTATCCTCAAAAATCCAGAAGGGGGAAACCTGTTGCTTTCCATTTGTCCCTGGATCGGGACTGAAGCAGTGTCTCGCACACAATTGATACAAAGCTGTATCCTGAGACATATTTGTCTTCCCCACCTCCTTAAAGGCCAGGAGGGTTGATAAACTATTCCAGGATGGAATTGATTTCACTTGGCAGGTGAGGGTGTTCGGAGAGGAATCTATAAAGGGTGGCCCTTCCCACGCCAAGGAGCCTGGCCGCCTTTGCCTTGTTGCCGCCCGTCTTTACCAGGGCCTCGCGCACCCTGAATTCATCGAGCCTCCTGCTGCGCCCCTTGCCTTCCAAGTTTGCCCTGAATCGCAGTATCTCCAGTGGGAGGTGCTCTGGACCTATCACCTGGCCGCGCGACTTTACCAGGGCAAACCGTACCGCACTATGGAGTTCCCTTACATTACCGGGCCAGGGATATTGGGTAAGCAATTCAATGGCCTCCTTCGAGATGCCCTGGGTCTTTATCCCTTCTCTGATGGCCTCATCCAGGAAATAGTCCACCAAAAGGGGTATGTCTTCTTTGCGCTCCCTCAACGGGGGAAGCCTTATGGGCACAACGTTTATCCTGTAATAAAGGTCCTCCCGGAAATTGCCCTTTCTTACCTCTGCCATGAGGTCTTTGTTGGTGGCACTGATGATTCTCACATCCACCTTGATGGTCTTCTCACTGCCGACAGGCTCAAAGGCACCCTCCTGGAGTACCCGCAGGAGCTTGACTTGGACCATTTTGGGGAGCTCTCCTATCTCGTCCAGAAACAAGGTCCCCCCATCGGCCAGCTCGAAGCGCCCCTTCTTGTCTCGAATGGCACCTGTAAAGGCCCCCTTTACATGACCAAACAACTCACTTTCCAGAAGTCCCTCGGGCAAGGCCGCGCAATTTACAGGCACAAACAACTTGTCGGCCCTTGGGCTCTCCTTGTGGATGGCCGCTGCCACCAACTCCTTCCCTGTGCCGCTCTCCCCTTGGAGGAGGACAGGCACATCCACCGCAGCCACATCCCTGATGGTCTCAAACAGCTCAATCATAGATTCATGGCGGCCTATGATGCCCTGAAATCCCTTTTCGGTCTTTACGATCTTACGCCTCAGCTGGACCAGCTCAGTGACATCTTCCAGGATCACCACTGCATAATTCCCGCCTTCGTGCTCAAAAGGGGCAGCATTTACCAGAAGGACAAATTCCTGGGTTTCACCGTTTATCCGTATCTCAACCCTGGCCCTGCTCCTCTCTATACGGCCCCCCTCTATGGCATCCAGGGCAGTCCTCCTGATCTGGCACTGTTTGCAACGCCTCGAATAGCCGCACCCCTTTTTGCTCATGTTGGCGTTCACACACCTCAAGGCCTCTCCCAATCTCCTGGAGGCAATGTTATCCTTCTCCAGTCGAAAGATGAGTCTGGTGGCCTCATTGGCGGCATAAATACGGCGGTCACGATCTACTATGAGAACGCCACAAGGAATGGCCTTAAAAAGGGCGCGGAGGAATTGTTCTTGATTCAAGAGTTGAGGGAGTTGATCCATTCCAGACGAAAAACCACGGGTTTAAGCAGGTCGTTACTGCAAAAGTGTGGGTAAAGTCCTTGGAACTCAAAATCCACCCGAAAGCTTGCAAAAGGGTGCTCACCCTTCTAGAGGCGTAATATTATCTCAAAACCATTGACATGACCAGAAAAAACAAAGATCCCCGTCCCTTGGTCTGAGCAGGGGCGAGGATCTTTTCTAGAAAGGGGGATAAATTATGACACTATGGCACAGAATCCCTTATCTGGGCCTTGGCATGGCCTCAGGAGGCCTTTTGGTGTTGCCCGTGGCATTTGGATAATCCGGGGCCTTGTAGGCCTTTTTGTTGTGCTTCAACAGGTCGCGGGCAAGCTCCATGAAGTCGTTGTATCTTTCTTTGCAGTCGTAGAACCCATGCCACCAGGCATAGTCAGGGGCCATCATTGCCACGCCCATCCTTGCCCTTCGGCCTTCATGATGCCAGAGGTAGTAGTAGTCAAGCTCTGGCCTTTCGTCAAACATCTTGCTCTTATCCAGCAAGCCCTTTGCGTAGAGCTCGTCCAACACCTTCTTGGCCGGTTTGAAATATACCTCATTGTATTCTTTCACGACCTGGTCAAAGCGGTCGTAATAGTTTTCGACCCAGAGCTTACTGTGGCACTGCATACAAATGGCGGCCATCTTTTCCCGCTCCTTCCTCCAGTCCGTCTTTGCCGGAAAGGGCTTGAAGTCTTGGGGACGAACCGTGAGGGGGGCCTGGATCTCCCATGAGAGCCGCTCTGTCACATCGTGGGAAGTCAACACCCCTCCTGAGCCTGACATATGGCACGCAGCGCACGTGGGGGCCCTGTAATCCACCCCTGGAGTCCAGGTGCCAGGGGCCGCATCCCAGTTGTATTTGTCCCCGTGGGCAGTATAGATGTCACCATGCTTGGACTCCATGTAGATCTCTATCTGAGGGTGATCAGGTCCCAGGTGGCACTGTCCACAGGCCTCGGGTTTGCGGGACTCCATCACAGAGAACCTGTGCCTGGTATGGCAACTGGTGCAGGATCCCCTGCTGCCGTCAAGGTTTATTCGACCCACCCCCACGCTGGGCCAGGTTGCAGGATCAAGTTTTCCGTCTTTCATCTTCAGCACGGTCCCATGGCAGTGGAAACACCCTGTGGTTCTTTCTGCATCACTGTTCATGCCCTTGTTGAGCCATGGATCGATCTTCCAAATGATCTCAAGAGTATTGGCATGCTTGCTCAGGCTGTACTGCTTGGCCTCGTCGGGATGGCAGCGGGAACAGTCCTTGGGGGTGACCACGGCGCTTATGGGGACCTTATACTCTTTTCTGCCCCATTTCTGGTCGGCCCGTTCATATTGTTTGTAATGCTCCTGACTTACATCAGGGTCAAAGGACTCGGCCTTGTGACAATCAAGGCAGGTGATGTTGGCAGATGCATGACGGCTATGGGCCCAGTCCACAAATATCCCCGGGTTTTCCACCTTGTGGCACTCGATACAGGCCACTGCCTCTGGAGGCATGCTCCGCTCTATCCGAAACTCCTTTTGCTTTGGCTGGTTGGGTGCGGTTTGTCCAATGGCCGGCCCGCTCCATAGAAGGCCTAATCCAACCGCCAAACCCGCCACCAATAACAGCTTCCTCATTTGCTAACCCCCTTTCTTAAGAAATTTAAAGTCCCAAACCTCGGTACATACCCCTGAATTGCTTGTACTGGTAGTAGTCCCTGGCCACATGAACCAGGTTCTTGTGACAGTCCACACAGCGTTTCTCATACCCGGGCCGTGCATAGATGACATCTCGATGGGCCAGCATTGCTCCCCTCTTATCAGGTATGTAAAGGATGTTTCTGTGGCACTTCTGGCACTGCTCGTTCTTGAAGGACGCATAGGCGCGCTGGCGCATCTTTTCCCTGTCGTATGGTTTTCCAAGGAAGTGGATTACGATGTCTTTTATGCCGTGGGCTGTCTTGGCATAGAAGAAATTAAAGGTGTCATGTGGGGCAGGGAGGTGGCAATCCATGCAATCAGCCACAAAACCTTGGGCATTGTTTACATGGGTGGAAGTCTTCCAGGCATTATAGGCAAACTGGATCTCGTGGCACGAGGCACAAAACTCGGGCGTAGAGGTACGCACCATGGTATAATAGGAAATGCTGAATAGAGGAAATGCAATGAGGATACCGATAATGATATAAACGGCGGGTCTAATAATTCTCTTCCAGGCTGGCTTGGACTCTCCAGAGGTCTTCCGGCTATTTCTCATAGGGGGCCTCCTGAGGAGTTAAAAGGAGAGGTGGCTGAAACAAGTGTCACATAGTATTACTTGGGCACTTGACAAAAGTCAAATGATTTTTGAGTTGAACTCTTTTTTTTTGGATACTTTGGGGACTAGAGGTTCAAAATCTTTTTGCTGGGAGATAGGTCATGAAAAACATTGCTGGTAGAGGATACGCTCTTCTTTTCTTCTTGGGGGCCATAATTTTGGTCTCAGGGTGTGCCTGGTTTCAGAGTGCCGGGTATCTTAAAAAGATCCGCTTGGACCCTACTAGTGAAGAATTGGCTTTTTTGGTGGACCGATGGGAGGAATTCCATGTTTACTATACCGGTCCCAGAAAAGAGAACCCCTCAGCAGTCCTGTTCGACCCGAGAGGGGATGAACTCACGGTGATTGCTGAAGGCTGGATGGCCGTGAAGGACCGGGAGGTGCTGGAGGTAGTAATGGATGCCCTGGCCTCCAATCCCCGCTTTCCCCCTTCTCTCTATAAGCTGCTTGGCCCTGAAGGCAAGGAGTACGGATACATATACACTGCAGTCTTCCATGTCTATACCAGGAAAATCGCCCCCGCCACCTTGTGGGTGGAAGACATCCCCACGCCCCCATTCATCGTCGTCAAGACGGGGCGCCCGTAAGGGGAAGAAGGAATCTTAGGTGGCTTAACAGTGCATGCATTTTCCCGAAGGGAGGTCCTCCGGAGTCTCAGCACAGCTCGCACACGGCGAGGCATCAAGTTCGGGGGCACAGCAACCAGGAGCCTTTCCGCTCCACCTCCTGTAAGCCCACCTGGCAACCAGCAATGCACACACCGACACTATTGCCCACACTATTATTTCCTGGCCCATCAGTGCAATTCCTGACCGCATTCCATGCAGAACTTGGCACCTTCCGGGTTTTCAACACCACAGTTGCTGCAACAGCACTCGTGGCCGTGGGAGTCCTCTTCTTGTTTCATGGAAGGGGCCTTGCCCAGCTTTTTTACCTCATAGTCCTCAATTGCCTT
>JALVMN010000373.1 GCA_027027005.1 Desulfobacterales bacterium
TTCCACCTGGCGTTCTTGCCTTGCAATATAGCCCTCGTACTTGATCCTGGTCTCCACCTCACTTGCCACTGATTCATCCACCCGGGGAAGCTCAGGCCAAAACCTCCTCAAGTCATCAAAGAAGATTTCGTTTCGCTTGAGTAATTGGGCCAGTGAGACGATATTTTTTATTGGGGTTGAGTCCAGTTGTTTAAGCTTGTCCTGAACCCCCGGCTCAGGCCTCAGTTTCACCTGATTTAGGGTCTCCACAAGTTCATGGACCAGTTTCCTTTTGGCGCAAAAGGCCCTGTATTCCTCTTCAGGGACCAGGCCCAACCTGTATCCTATGTCTCTCAGGCGGAAATCAGCGTTATCTTCACGGAGGAGCAATCTATATTCAGCCCTGGATGTGAACATCCGGTAGGGCTCATTGGTCCCCTTGGTGACCAGATCGTCAATGAGAACCCCGATATATGCCTGGGAGCGGGCAAGGACCAGGGGCTCTTCCCCCCTGATCTTCAGTACGGCGTTTATCCCTGCAAGCAGGCCCTGAGCAGCTGCCTCTTCATAACCGGATGTGCCGTTTATCTGGCCTGCATGGTAAAGGCCCTCAATGAGCTTGGTCTCCTGGGTGGGTTTCAACTGGTTGGGATTTACATAGTCGTATTCTATGGCATATCCGGGCCTCAAGATCTCGGCCCTTTCCAGCCCAGGGATTGAGTGAATCATCTTCATCTGTATGTCGATGGGAAGGCTGGTGGCAAGGCCATTGGGATAGACCTCCACTGTCTCAAGTCCTTCAGGCTCAAGGAATATCTGGTGCCTCGGCTTTTCAGAGAACCTTACCACCTTGTCTTCAATGGATGGACAGTAACGGGCGCCTATCCCCTTTATCACCCCACTGTAGAGGGGAGAGCGGTCCAGGCCCTGGCGTATGAACTCGTGGGTCTTTTCGTTGGTATAGGTTATGTGGCATGGAAGTTGGGGGAGGGGGATGGTCCTAGTGGAAAATGAAAATGGTCTTGGATTTTCATCCCCCGGCTGCACCTCCAGGGAGGAATAGTCAATGGTCTTGCCGTTCAGCCTGGGGGTGGTGCCGGTCTTGAGCCTTCCCACCTGAAAACCCAGCTCTTCCAGTTGCCTTGATATCCCCATGGAAGGGGGATCGCCCATCCTGCCTGCAGGGAAGTTGTCAAGCCCTATGTGGATTAGGCCGCGCAGAAAGGTGCCTGTGGTGAGGATCACTGCCTTCGAGAAAAATCTTTCGTGTATCTGGGTCTCAACGCCGTGGACCCTTCCATCCTTTATGAGCAGGCGTTCCACCATGGCCTGGCGGATGTGGAGATTGGGCTGGCGTTCAACCACAGACTTCATTCGCTTTCGATAGAGATCGCGGTCATTCTGGGTGCGCGTGGACTGGACAGCCAGGCCCTTCCGGGTATTGAGACGCCTGAACTGTATTGCGGTCTGGTCTGCGTTTTTTGCCATTTCACCACCCAGGGCATCGATCTCCTTGACCAAGTGGCCCTTTGCAAGCCCGCCCACTGCCGGGTTACAGCTCATGGCGGCTATGTGGTCAAGATTTATGGTGAGAAGCAGGGTAGAGTGCCCCATGCGAGCAGCGGCAAGGGCTGCCTCGCACCCTGCATGGCCTGCCCCCACCACGATCACATCGAATTCATTGTCCATGGCGCTCACACACTGTGCCTTGGTTATCTACTAACTCCCTTCAAAAAACATCAAAATATAATAATACCCTCAATGGGGCTATTATGGCAACAGGGACGGGTGGATGTCCCCCTCCCCTCAACAACTAATTTATTTGCGAGTTTGCGCCAGGTGCAGAGCGCGCGTGCTAAAGTGCCTTAGAGACGATGGAATCTGACATTTGGTGCTTGCTAAAGGGCCTGCCTGCCCTATTGGGCAGGCCTTTCTTGGGCCAGAGAGGATGAGTTAGCCTTTCTGGAGTTTTTTTTCGCGGGCGATTAGCTGGAGGTTCCTTGTGTATATGAAGACACCGGCAGCTTGGCCTGCAATGAATACCGGGTCTCTTCGATAAATGGCGTAACTGAGGAGGGTAAGTCCTCCGGCCAGACTGAAGAACCAGAAGGCCAAAGGGATGACACTTCGTTTCTTTTTTTCACTGTAGATCCACTGGATCAGGAATCTCATGGAAAAGAGGGCCTGACCCAGAAACCCTACTAGAATCCATGCGGTTTCAGTGCTCAACTGTCCTCCTCCTTTGCAAGTGGATTCTTTATGCGCCTGCAAAGCCACATGACCCCGAAGAGGTCCACTATCCCCACCCAAAGCCTGTTCTGGATCCCGTAATGGGTCTTACCGCTCTGCCTTGGCCTGTGATTGACCACCTGGGACTCCACCCTAGCCCCAAGACTCAGGAAAAGGGCTGGAAGGAACCTGTGCATGTGATCAAAGAAGGGCAGTGACAAAAAGAGTTCCTTGGGGAAGATCTTGAGTCCGCATCCGGTATCCGGGGTTCCATCTCTGAGCAGGCTTTTTCTCACGAAGTTGGCAATACGAGACGAGACCCTCTTGGTCCAATGGTCACGCCTCGCCTTCCTGTGGCCGCAGATCACAAGATCTGGCTCCATGGCACCAAGCCCGCCCCTGGAGTCGATAATATTCACTATGTCACGGGGATCATTTTGGCCGTCTCCGTCAAGTGTGGCTATCCAGGCGCCTCTCGCCCTTTTGACCCCAGACCAAATGGCGGCCGACTGGCCATAGCACCGATCATGGGAGACGATCCGGAGTTTTCGAAATCCTCGGGCCATGTCACGAAGCTCTTTAAGTGTATCGTCCGTACTCCCGTCGTTTACATAAACCAGTTCATAGTTCAAACGCCCCTCCAGCGCCTCCCGTATCTCAGAGACCAGTGGCCCGATGTTTGAAGCCTCATTGTGAACAGGGACCACCACCGATAGCAGGAGTTGCTCCCCACGGGCATCTAAGTCTTTTTGGCACTCCT
>JALVMN010000374.1 GCA_027027005.1 Desulfobacterales bacterium
GGCATCCTGCAAACCATGTATCCTTTTACACCAATCATCCCGGCAAGAAACCCTTTGAGGCCATCAAGATCGACGGCCGCACCCAGATCCTCTGGCCGCCCCACTGTGTTCAGGGCACGGAAAACGCCCGTGTGCTCATAGACAACAACCTCTTCCTTGCCATCGTAAAGAAGGGCCAGGATCCTCGGTATGATTCCTACTCCGGCTTCCAGGACGACGGGGGCGCAAAGACGGAGATGGACGAGATACTGAAGAGAAACGGCATCAAAAAGGTGATAGTATACGGCATCGCCACCGACTACTGCGTGAAGGCCACTGCAATTGATGCGGCAGAGGCCGGTTATCAGGTGGTAGTGGTGGAATCGTTGTGCCGGGGCGTGGCCCCTGATACATCCAAGGCCGCCATAGCCGAGATGAAGGCCAAAGGAATAAAGATAGTCAAGACCCTGGAGGATGTCCTTTAAGAAAATGGCCATAGGGCTATCCATACCCAGGATAGGGGCCGTGGAACTGGCCAAGGGACGCACCCGCTTCAGCGAGGACCTGGCCGCCAATAACACCCTGGTCTTGAAGCTCCTAAGAAGCCCAAAGGCCCACGCGCGCATCCGAAAGCTTGACACATCCAAGGCAAAGGAGGTCCCCCGGGTGGTGGGTGTCCTCACCTGGGAAGACATTCCAGGGGAAAGGCTCTTCGGGCTGATCACCAAGGACCAACCCCTCCTGGCCCACAAAAAGGTCCGGTTCAAGGGGGAGCCCCTGGCCCTGGTGGCGGCAGAAACCCACGAGGCGGCCGCAGAAGGGCTCAAGGCCATTGACCTCGAACTAGAAGAACTGCCCCCTGTATTCGACCCTATGGAGGCCATGAGGCCCGAGGCCCCCCTTGTCCACCAGGAGGGCAACATCCTGCATCGCAGGGTCATCAGGAAAGGGGGTGCGAATCAGGCCCTTTCCAAAAGCCATGTGCGCGTAAAAAACACTTACTTCACCCCACATCTTGAACACAGCTACCTTGAGCCGGATGCGGGCATGGGCTACATGGACCGGCAAGGCAGGTTCGTGATCCACGCCTCCACCCAGAATCCACATTATGATCAGACGGAGGTGGCAAGGCTCCTTGGTGTCGCTTCGGAAAGGGTACGTATCATCCAGGCCCCCACGGGTGGCGGATTCGGCTCAAAGCTGGATCTCACCGTCCAGGGGTTCATTGCCCTGGCCCTTTTTCATTTCAGGAGGCCCGTGAGCCTGGTCTTCACCAGGGAGGAGTGCTTTGAGGCCACCCCAAAGCGCCACCCATTTATCATTGAAATGGAAACAGGGGCTGGGAGTGATGGCAGGCTCACGGCCATCAAGGCAACCTTGATCTGTGACACCGGGGCGTATGCATCTTACGGGGCGGCCGTTGCCACCCGGGCCGCAGTCCATGTGACAGGGCCATACCTTGTGCCCAACCTGGAGGTGGAAAGCCTTGCCGTATATACCAACAACCCGGTGGCAGGTGCCATGAGGGGGTTTGGGGCCCCGCAGGCGGCCTTTGCCTATGAATCCCAAATGGATGCCCTTGCCCGGGCCCTGGGGATGGACCCCCTGGAGCTGAGGAAGATCAATGCCCTCAGGCCGGGGGACCTCACAGGCACCGGGCAGAAGCTCTCCCAGAGCGTGGGGATCTTGAGTGCGCTTGAGGCCATTGAGCCTCATTACAGGCAGGCCAAGGCAGAGTGGAGTGCTGCGGCCGGAGGGGAAAAGGTGCGGGGAGTGGGTGTCGGGGCCATGTGGTACGGTATCGGAAACACCGGGGTCAAGAATCCTTCTTCGGCCCGGATACAGATGGATCTCCAGGGCAATGTAAGTCTCTTTGTGGGGGCTGCCGATATCGGGCAGGGCTCCACCACCGTGCTTGCCCAGACCGCGGCTCAGGTCCTGGGCATTGACCCTCGCAAGCTCCAACTAGTGATAGCGGATACCGCCCTTACCCCTAATGCAGGGGCCACCTCTGCCAGCAGGCAGACCTATATCTCGGGAAATGCTGTAAAGGCTGCCGCAAGCTTATTGGCCCGGGCTCTACTGGAGGAGGCCTCCACCCTGCTGGAGGCACCCGTGGAAGATCTGTATCTCAGCCGGGGATTCGTGCTCCACAGGAGCCAACCTCACCTCAAGGCGTCTTTTCGTCAGTTGGCCTCTTCCATGAAGCTCCACGGTAGAGAGCTTGTGTTTGAAGGGAGATTCGATCCCACCACCACGTCCCTGGATCCGGAAACGGGCCAGGGTGCCCCTTACTCAACTTATGCCTTTGCAGCCCAGGTGGCGCTGGTGGAGGTGGATACCCTCACGGGCGAGACAACGGTCCACAAGGTGGTGGCCGCCCACGATGTGGGCAAGGCCATCAACCCTTGTGCCGTGGAGGCCCAGGTCCAAGGGGGTGTCGCCATGGGCACGGGCTTTGCCATCATGGAGGAGTTCTTGGTGGGAAAGAGCGTATCCATGTCCGAATACCACATCCCCACCGCCCTTGATGCCCCTTGGGTGGATTGCATCATAGTGGAAGAGGAGGAGCCCTCAGGGCCGTTCGGTGCAAAGGGTGTGGGAGAGCCCGCCCTTATCCCCACTGCACCAGCCATTGTGAATGGAATTTTTGATGCCATCGGGAAACAGGTATTCAGGTTGCCGGCAAGGCCTGAAAGGATTTGGGAAATATTGCATGCCGGAGCTCAAAAGTGAGATCTGGGAGGCAAGGCCATGGGCATGAGTTGCCTGGCCTTAACAAAGAATCCCTAGGAGGAAGCATCATGGCAAGTTTGGTGTTGAAAAACATCGGGACCATTGTTAGCGGTGACATAAATTCTCCCATCCTGGAAGGAGACGCGGTGAGGATCCAGGACGGCCTGATCCACAAGGTGGGCAGGCTGGAAGAGCTGGACGAGGCATCGGCAGACCTTGTGATTGATTGCAAGGGCACCACCCTTACCCC
>JALVMN010000375.1 GCA_027027005.1 Desulfobacterales bacterium
GCTGTTGCAAGAGGGGGTGGAGCCAGGCGGGGTGAGCATGGGGGTGGATTTTGCCCTCCAGCAAAAAGCCCCTTTCGTCCTTGAAGAGGCCACCAAGGTCCAGGTCCGCGAAGGAAAAGTGGTGAGCATTGGCAAGGATATCAAAGATTTTCAGGCCCTGGACACCGGCCTGTTCCTGTGTTCTGAAGGCATATTTGAGGCATTGGCCGAATCTTCTGGCAGAGGGGACACAACCCTCAGCGGCGGTATCAGGGTCCTGGCATCCAAAGGAAAGGCCAAGGCCGTTGCCATGGAGGGTCTTTGGTTTGACATCGACGATGAAAGGTCCTTGAAAAAGGCAGAAACGGCCTTTCTTAACTCCCTGAAAAAACCCACGGACGGGCCTGTTTCCCGCTACATAAACCGCCCCCTGTCCATCAGGATCACTAAGCTCCTGGTGGAAAGGGACATAACACCCAATACCATCAGCCTGGCTTCTTTCTTCATGTGTCTCATGGGGGCCGTCTGCTTTGTGTTCAAGTCGTATGCCCTGCTTTTGCTAGGAGGGATGCTGGCCCAGGCTGCCTCCATTGTGGACGGATGCGACGGCGAGGTGGCCAGGGTCAAGTTCATGGAGACCGAATTCGGGGCCTGGTTTGATGCAGTGCTTGACAGATACGCCGACGCCCTCCTCTTGACCGGTCTTTCCCTCCACTGTCTGTGGTATCATCCTCCGTGGTTGGTCTTCTTGCTGGGTAGTGCGGCCATCTCGGGTTCACTCATAAACAGCTACACAGCGGACAAGTACGATGGCTTCATGAAGAGAAGGCTGGCTGCACGGCCTGGTAGAAATGGAAAACCAGGATATTTCAGGGTCGGGCGAGACATCCGAATGATGGTGATCTTTCTTGGGGCCCTGTTGGATCTTGCCCTCTTTACCTTGCTGGTCCTTGGTGTGGGAATGAATCTTGAAAATGCCAGGAGAGTCTGGCTACTCTATGGGCATGGAAATGAGGCGGCATGAGCACAAAGCAAGATATTTTACGGGCAGAGAGGAAAATCCTGGATATCATAGACCGATCCCCTGTGCCCGAGGACCCTGTCCATGCCAGGAACACCGCCCAGTGGGTGGAAAGGCTCGGCTCTTCAGACCCCCTTTTAAGGTTGGCTGCCCTGGGCCATGACATAGAGAGGGCCTTGCCTGCGGAAAAGGTCAAGCGAGACCAGTTTACCTCCTTTGATGATTTTAAGGAGGCACACGCAAAGAACAGCGCCAGGGTCTTGAGAAAGATCTTGGCAGACTCCGGGCTGGAGCCAGAAGAGATTGATAAGATATGCTACTTGGTGGAAATGCATGAAAGGGGTGGCTCCCCTGAGGCAGACCTCCTCAAGGAGGCCGATGCCCTGTCTTTTTTTGAGACAAATCTGGCCCTCTACAGCCTGAGGCACACCGAGGAAGATGTTGAAAAAAGGGCCTTGTGGGGCCTAAAAAGGTTGCGGCCAGCCACAAGGGACTTGGTGCTTAACATGGATTACAAGGATCCGCATCTATCCCAAATGGTCCGGCGCTTGATACGGGAGATGAATAAGGGCTCAAGGCCCCTCAAGGGTGAGGAAAGGAAGGTGAGAACATGAGAGTAGGTTTTATCTCAACATATCCGCCCATTGAGTGTGGGATTGCCACTTATACACAATATCTGACCGAGGCATTGAGAAAGAAGGCCACAGATGTCTATGTGGTCTGTCATGTGGGTGGCAGCGGGACACAGGTATTCCCGGCCTTTGACTATGAAGATGGCGACCTTGCAGAAAAAGCCTATTCCACCATGGTTCGGTTCACCCCTGATGTGGTCCATGTCCAGCACGAGTACGGATTGTTTGGAAAGCATTATGGCGTCTCAGTGGTTCCCCTCCTCATCCAGTTCCGCATGCTGGGCATCCCTATAGTCACCACACTTCACACCGTGTACCAGGAGATTGACGCCCCTCATCAGATCCTCCTTGAATCCATAGTGCTCAATTCAGACCGTGTGATTGTCCACGAGGAATACCAGAGGAAGACACTAGAGCAAACCCTTCCCCAGGGGCTCAGGAGCAAGATAGCGGTCATACCCCATGGGGCTAGGGAGGTGGAGATATTGACCGGTGCCAGAAAGAAACTGGGTCTCCCTGAGGACAAAAAGATCATCCTCATCATCGGCTACATCAGGCCCTCAAAGAATTTTGAGCTGGTAATAGATATATTCCCCAAGATACGGGAGAGGTATCCGGACGCAGTCCTGGTAATGGCAGGAAAGATCAGGGGGCAGGAATATGTGGACTACAGGAATTTCTTGTATCAGAAGATTGCAAGCTCTCCTGCCAAAGACAATATCATCATAATAAGGGGCCAGTTGCCCCAGGATGTGTTTGACCAACTCTTATGTGCGGCCGATGTGGTGGTGCTCCCCTACAAGCTTTCATCCCAAAGTGGAATCCTTGCCCACTGCCTCTCCTTTGGCCGCCCCATTGTTGCAAGTAACAGCCAGGCCCTGTTGGATGCAGTGGCAAAGACCAAGGCAGGGCTGGTGTGCGACGGAGAGATGGATTTTATTGACAATATCGTGCGCATCTTGTCTAATCCCGAGTTTGCCAGCACCCTGTCTGAAAACGGCAGGAGGTATGTAAGAGAGCATATCTCGTGGTCAATCGTGGCAGACAAGCACCTGGCCCTATACAGAAAGATCACGGATATGCCCAATGTCCAGGCAAAGATAATAACCACTGCATAAGGGAATGACGGAGCCTCTTGACCATGAAGCCGCCCCTTCACCCCTTTGTACGTTACCAGGGAAATCCCATTCTGGATCGGGATGACATACCGTATCCTTGTAACACCGTGTTTAATGCCGCGGCCTGCAGGTTCAACGGCCAGTATCTCTTGCTTCTCAGGGTTGAGGACTTGCGGGGCTACAGTCACCTCACCATAGCCCGCTCTGATGACGGATACAATTTCCAGGTGGACGAAGAACCCTGGATACTGCCTTCTGAAGACCCCCACTTTCGAATCCACGAGCAATACGGTGTGGAGGACCCCCGTATAACTCAGATGGGTGATGTCTATTTCATCACCTACACGGCATATGGCCCCCATGGCCCGAGGGCTGCAATAGGTATGACAAAGGACTTCAAGAATTTTGAGAGGATCTCTCTCATAACCGCGCCAGACAACAAGGACGCGGTCTTGTTTCCAGAGAAGATCAACGGTAATTTTGTCCTATTGGATCGACCAGGAGGTATGGGGGGGCGGAAGGGTGCAATCTGGATCAAATATTCCCCTGACCTGGTCTACTGGGGCAAGGCCGAAATCATACTGGGTCCAGAACCGGGATGGGGGCCTTCCAAGCTGGGCATGTGTAATCCCCCCATAAAGACGGAAAAGGGCTGGCTCGCCCTGTACCACGGCGTGAGGGAGACTGGCGGAGGCAGGATCTACAGGGTTGGGGCCATGCTCTTGGACCTGGAAAACCCGGAAAAGGTAATAGGTTACACCCCGTATTTTATCTTCGGCCCTGAGTATCCCTATGAGAGGACGGGCGATGTGCCCAATGTGGTATTCCCTTGTGGAGGGGTTCTGGAGCCTGACAATACCCTCAAACTCTACTATGGAGCGGCAGATACCTGCATTGCGGTGGCAGAGGCCAAGCTGGATGACCTTGTTGAGCTCTGCCTCGGGACCCGAAATTCCACACCCAGGGCATTCTGAGTCAAAGCCATGTACCCTCATCGTCCCCTATTTTGGCAGATAGAACACCCTTGGCTGTTTTATTCGGCCACCGCAGTGGCAGTCGCCTTCTTTTCTCTGGGGCTATGGCGACACATCCGGGCCTGGGTCTCTTTGGGCCATGGAAAAGTGGCGTTTTCTCCTGAGGGCCTGAAAAAGATGGCCCTGGAGAGCCTCTTTGGGGTAAAGATATTCAAGGGAGATGTGGCGGCAGGCACCATGCACTTCCTGATTTTCTGGGGCTTTTTGGCTCTTTTCTTGGGTACCCTCACCCTCTCTGTTCATCATTATTTGGTTCCAATTCTCACCGGCACTCCATACCTGGTATTTTCCTTGTCCATGGAAGTTGCCGGGCTCATGCTTGCATCCGGCCTGTGTTGGGCTCTATGGAGGCGCTATATCACCAGGGTGCCAAGGTTAGAGAGGCGGCCCCAGGACCTTTTGTTGCCCCTATGGCTGCTGGTGATCACGATGTCAGGCTACTTGCTGGAAGCTGCGAGACTTTCTGCCCTAGATCCCCAGTGGGCCCCCTGGTCTTTTGTGGGAGAGAGACTTTCGTTTTTTTTCACCACCACTAGCGAAACCCAACAGGGCTATGTATATCTGTGGTGGACCCATGCCATGATTAGCCTGGGCTTTGTGGCATCCATCCCTTATACCAAGCTCTTTCATATCTTGGCCTCCCCCCTGAGCATCTATCTTCAAAGTTCTCCATCCCGGGATTCAGGGGAGCCGGTTTCAGAAGGATTCAAAATAAAGGATGTGGTGTTTTTCAGTGCCTGCATGCGCTGTGGAAGATGCGTGGAAAAATGCCCTCCAACCATTGCTGGGGAGCCGTTTGCCCCAAGGGAGTTGATCCAGGAACTCAAGAGGCGTTACTGGCCCAATCTCCTCCAGGCATCATATTACAAGGACCAGGCCGGCAGCGCTGTTCCACCCCCATCATCCGTATGGCACTGCACCACCTGCAGTGCCTGCATGGAGGTGTGCCCTGTGCATGGTCCTACTTTTGAGGCAGTATTCGCCGAGAGGGCAAGGGTGGTTGAGGATGGAACCACCCTTCCTTCACTAATGGCCCAGACACTGGAGAGACTTTACAGGTATAACAACCCGTGGGAGGCCTCCAAGAAGAAGCGGGCCGCCTGGTCCAAGGGCCTCGGCATATTAGATATCACAAGAACCGATGAGAGGGTGGATGTATGCTATTTTGTGGGATGCACCACATCTTTTGACACCAGGGCCCAAGGCATTGCCAGGGCTTTTTCCGCTATTCTGGAACACAGTGGGGTGAACTTCGGAACCTTGGGAAAGAAGGAACCCTGCTGTGGTGATATTGCAAGAGTTTCAGGGGAGCTGGGGCTGTTTCAAGACCAGCAGGAGGAGTGTAACAGCCTGTTTTCAAAGTATTCTATTACCAAGCTGATTACCTCCTCGCCACATTGTTTCCATACCCTTAGGAATCACTATGGCAATCCATCATTTTCGGCCCTCCACTATACCCAGTTTCTCTTCGGCCTCTTGGAGGAGGGAAAACTAAAGTTCAAAGAAGAATTCCCTGCCACAGTCACATATCACGATCCCTGTTACCTTGGGCGCCACAACAGGATATTTGAGGAGCCGAGGAGGGTGCTCACGGCCATCCCGGGGGTGAGGCTGGTGGAGATGCCCAACCACGGCACAGGGAGCCTTTGTTGTGGTGGGGGTGGGGCCAGGATGTGGCAAGAAGAGCTGGATGCCGAGACCAAGATCAGTGAGATCAGGATAAGAGAGGCTGCAGAGACCGGTGCAGGCGTGCTGATCACTGCCTGCCCCTTGTGTCTCATAATGCTGGAAGATGCCAGGAAAACCGCAGGGCTTGAGGAAATCCTGGAGGTGTTGGACCTGAATGAATTAGTGCTGAAGGCCTTAGGGATTGAATCCAAAAGGGAGGAGAATGGATGAACATAGTTGTCTGTATCAAACAGGTGCCAGAGATAACAGATGCCGAACTGGAGATAACCGAGGATGGCGCAGAGATCGACTTGGAAGATCTCGCCATGACCATCAATGAATGGGACAATTATGCAGTGGAAGAGGCAATCCGCTTGAAGGAAAGGCTGGGGGGAAGGGTGACGGTTATCACCCTGGGCGACGAGGACGCAGAAGATGTCTTGCGCCGGGCCCTGGCCATGGGGGCTGATGAGGCCATATTGATAGATCAGGAAGGATTCGAGGGTTCTGATGCCTTCGGCGTGGCAAGGGGGCTTATGGAAGCAATAAAGGATTTTGAGTTTGATCTGCTCCTTACCGGAGTGCAAAGCTCTGATGACGGCTGGGCACAGGTGGGATTGATCCTGGCCGAATGGCTGGAACTGCCCTTTGCCTCGCTGGTGGTTGGGATCGAGCCGGTGGATGGACACAAGATAATAGTGGATAGGGAGCTTGAGGCAAATCAACTGGAGCGCGTGGAACTCCCCCTTCCCGCGGCCCTTACCCTACAGACAGGGATAAATGAACCCCGTTATGTCTCCATTATGGGGATCAGGAAGGTCAGGAACATAACCATAAAAGAGCTTGATGTGGACGACCTTCAAATCCCTCAAGACGAGATAGGCTGGAGGGGATCAAGTGTGGCTCAAAGAAGGCTTTCCCTACCCGAAGAGGGCGAGGGTGCTGAAATACTCAGTGGGACCCTGGATGAAATATGTGAAAGGGCGGCCCAGATAATTCGGGAAAGAGGGGGGGTGTCCTGATCATGAAAGAGATAATGGTTGTGGCAGAACACCGCCAGGGAAGCTTGAGGGAGATGACTTACGAGATGTTGGCCTGTGCCGCAGATCTAGCAGAGGGCTTTGATTGCACTGTTTCCGCACTAGTACTGGGAAAGGATACTCGCCCCATTTGTGATGCGCTGGATGGCTTTGCCCATCAGATTGTTGAAGTGCAAGACCCAATGCTAGAGCACTACAATGCAGATCCGTATCTCACGGTGCTGGCTGAGATACTGTCATCCCGCAAGCCCTGGCTTACCATGGTGGGCCACACGGCCATGGGTATGGATATGGCCCCTGCCTTGGCTGCAAGGCTCCACATCCCATTGGTGACCGATTGCCTGGAAATAGGGTGGGCAGAAGGAGGGCTTACCACCTTAAGACAGGTCTATGGGGGCAAGGTGGATGAAAGGCTTCGGCTGAAACCAGCCGAACAGTACCTGGTTACCTTGAGGCCCGGCGCTTTTTCTGCTGGCCAGGGGATAAGTGAGGGGCCGGTCGTGGAAAAGATCTCTCCGTCCAAGTGGGAGCAACTTAGGGGAAGGAGGTTTCTGGAATACAAGGTCCTGGAGCAGGAAGACGTGGATATAGCCGAGGCCGAGATCCTTGTATCCATAGGGAGGGGGATAGGAAAGCCTGAAAACATCCCCTTGGTGGAGCAATTTGCCGAGGCCATAGGGGCCACCTTGAGTTGCTCGAGGCCTGTGGCCGATAAGGGGTGGCTTCCCAAGAGCAGACAGGTGGGAACATCCGGCAAGACCGTAAAGCCGAAACTGTATATTGCCCTGGGGATCAGCGGGGCGTTTCAGCATCAGGCAGGCATGAAAAACTCTGGAACCATCATAGCCGTCAACAAAGATCCCAAGGCCCCCATATTCAAGGTGGCCCATTACGGCATCGTGGCCGACCTGTTCCAGGTCCTCCCGGTGCTCACTGAAAAGCTCAAAAAATAGCCGATCTCTTTACAAGAGTAATCCAATTTCGTGACTAAGGATGTGCAGTTGGTTCCTTGACACCAATTGGTTCCAAGGATTATGATCACGAAGTAGTTAGAGGTATAAGGAGCGATTCAATGAGCGATAGTAATGGCCGTGAGCTTGAGGAACTCACGCGGTTTGCAACCGATGTGGTCAAAGAGGCCGGCCGCAAGGCCCTTGGGTTTTACGGAAAGAGGGGTGGCGGGGTGAGATTCGATGAAGAACTGGTTACGAGCGCAGAGTTGGCCCTCTCGGACCTGTTTACCTCCAGGTTGAGGAGCACTTTTCCAGAGCACCAAATTTTCAACAATGCCTTGACCGAGGAATCATACACCCATGAGGAAAGGCGCTATGTGTGGGTTTACGATGCACTTGACGGTGTGGCAAATTTTCAGGCAGGTATCCCCATGTGGGGGATATCGCTTGCACTCTTGGAAAATTTCTGGCCCATATTTGGGCTTTTTTATATGCCTGCCACAGGGGATCTCTTTCGAGCAAGGGCAAAGGAGGCGGCGTATCGGGGCGATAGTGAGATAAAGATGGGCGAGCGGGCCGGCATTGATGACCAAAGCCTCCTTTTGGTCTTTTCACGATTCCACCACCAGTTCAGAAGCAATTTCCCAGGCAAGGTGCTGAACCTAGGATGCACATCGGCCCACTTATGCTATGTGGCAAGTGGGCTGGCCGATGCAGCCGTGCTCGCCAACGAGTCGTTCCAGGATCTTGCCGCAGCAAGGGTGATAGTGGAGGCCTCAGGCGGAAGGATCTATAAAATGGACGGCAATGAATTGCACCTGAATGAATATCTGGAGGGACAAAAGATACAGGAGCCCCTGGTGGTCTGCGGACCCGAGACATTTGAGCAGGTGAAGGGGTGCCTGCAATCAATCTAGGTCAATAAAATAGGGGAGCATGAAAGAGACGTGTTTGAAAATGCCTACCTGGACCGCCAAAGCATTATCCATGGCCTTGACCCCCGCCTCAAACTCGTAATCACCTCCCTGTTTTCAGTGATAGTGGCGCTCAGCCATCAGTGGCAGGCCTTGGCGGTGGCCCTGGCCACGGCCTTCTCCTGGGCAATGCTTGCCCGCTTACCTCTCATAAGAATACTCGGAAGACTACTGGTGGTAAATTTCTTCCTGGTAATCCTTTGGGGGATGCTGTGCTTTTCTGTGCCAGGGCAAGGCCTTTTAGAGCTCGGCCCTCTGATGGCCACTAAAGAGGGCATTGCCTATGGAGGGCTCATATGGGTTAGGAGTAATACTATTGTAATCTGCCTCATGGCCCTGGTGGGGACCACTCCCATCTTTTCTCTGGGGAGAGCCATGGGCCATCTGGGTGTTCCCAGAAAGCTGGTCCACCTCCTGCTCTTTACCTACAGATATATACATGTTATTGAAACCGAATACCATCGTCTCATGAACGCATTGAAAGTAAGGGGCTTTGAACCCAGGACCAATATGCACACTTACAAGACATACGCATATCTCATAGGGATGCTCTTGGTAAAGAGCTATGAACGATCTGAGAGGGTGAGAAAGGCCATGCTGGCCAGGGGATTCCAGGGCCGTTATCCTGATCTGTGGACATTTACTTTGACGGGGTGGGATCTTGTGGCAGGCTCCATGATGCTGCTCCAGGTAATAACCATAGCTGTGTTGCAATGGACCAAAATAGCATATTGATAAACTTGGAGGGGATTCACTTTGCATACCCAGGGGGCAGGGTGGTATTTGAGGGCCTTGATTTCCAATTGCGCGAAGGGGAAAAGGTGGGCCTCATCGGGCCCAATGGGAGCGGAAAGACCACTCTTTTTCAGATCATCATGGGGCTCCTGAAGCCAACGGCAGGCAGCATCGAGATCTTCGGCCGCCCCATGAGGGATGAAAAGGACTTTCGGACAATAAGGCAAAAGATCGGCCTCCTGTTCCAGGACCCCGACGACCAACTGTTCAGTCCCACTGTGCTTGAAGATGTGGCTTTTGGCCCCCTTAACCAGGGAAAGAGCATGGAAGAGGCCAAGGAGATAGCCCGCCAAACCCTTGCCTCACTGGGATTGGCAGGCTTTGAAGAACGGATCACTTACAAGCTTTCGGGGGGTGAGAAGCGGCTGGTTTCTCTTGCCACGGTTCTTGCCATGCAACCCAGGGTGCTGCTCCTGGACGAACCCACCACCGGCCTGGATATGGAGACCACTGAGAGACTGGTGGAGATCCTCAACGGTCTTGATCTTTCCTATGTGTTCATATCGCACGACATGGATTTCATCCTTCAGACCACCGACAAGGTCTTTGGCATGCTCAAAGGCCGGATTGTCTCAGAGGAGGAGGCGGTCCCTCATACCCATTACCATGTCCATGGGTTCGGTCGCCTTCCCCACAGTCATTCCAGGACCCAGGGGATTCCTCTTGGTGAGGCTGATCATGATCATTGAGAATTGCTGCCGGCGGCGATTGTGAGGTGGAAGACTGGGATGAAAAGAATAATAAAGATGAGACAGATGGAAAAAAACCAGAAGGGAGTGGTGCGCAAGGTCTCGGCCTCTGGCGACATGGGCAGAAGGATCAGGGAGATGGGGATAGTGCCGGGTGTGGAGATAAGGGTCCAGGGCCGGGCACCCCTGAAAGACCCGGTGGCAGTGAAGATAAAAGACTATGTCCTTACCCTCAGAAACAACGAGGCCAGCTTTATTTTCGTGGAAGTGGAAGATTGACACTAAGTTAGGAATGAAGAAAAAGATCACAATAGCCCTTTCGGGCAATCCCAATGCGGGTAAGACCACGGTCTTCAATGCCCTTACCGGCGCACACCAGCATATTGCCAACTACCCAGGAGTGACGGTTGAAAAGAAGTGCGGCACCACATACCACAAGGGGATTGAGATAGAGGTGGTTGACCTCCCGGGCACCTATTCCCTGACTGCATATTCCCTGGAAGAGATAGTGGCCAGGGATTTCCTGGTGCGAGAGCGACCCGATCTGGTGGTTGACATCGTTGATGCCTCCAACCTGGACCGCAACCTTTATCTGGCAGTCCAGCTCATGGAACTTGGCGCCCCACTAATCATTGCCCTCAATATGATGGATGTTGCCGAAGCGCGCGGCATCCAGGTGGACGCCGACAGGCTTTCGCAACTTTTGGGTGTTCCGGTGGTGCCCATGGTGGCAAGGAGCAACAAGGGGATCCAGGAACTCCTGGAAAAGGTGGCCGAGGCGGGGCAAGACGGCACCAGGTGGAGGCCGGTGAAGATCTCCTATGGTATGGACATTGATCAGGCCCTGGAAAAGATCCAAGAGATCATAGAGGCCAATGGGGTGCTGACAGACACATACCCACCTCGATGGGTGGCACTGAAATGCCTGGAGGGAGACAGCCAGATCTTGGATTTTCTGGATCAATACCCTGAGGCAAGCTCCAGGATAAAAGAGATCTGCCAGCAAACGGCAAAGCACACCCTCGATACCCTAGAAGAAGACCCAGAAGGGATCATAGCGGATCACCGCTACGGCTACATAACGGGCATCACAAAAAAGGTTGTCAAGAGGCGCATAGAATCACGCCTCAACCTTTCCGACCAGATTGACAGGGTGCTCACAAACCGGGCCTTGGGCCCCTTGCTGATGGTGCTCATCCTCTATGGGATCTATTCATTCACCTTTTGGGCCAGCGAGGTGCCCCTGGCATGGGTTGAGAGGTTCTTTGAACTGCTAAAAGAGACGATGGAGACCACAATCCCCCAAGGCCCACTCCAGTCATTGCTGGTCTCAGGGGTTATAGACGGTGTGGGTGGAGTCTTGGGATTCGTTCCCTTGATAATGTTCATGTTTTTTGCCATAGCCATCCTGGAGGATTCTGGTTACATGGCCCGGGTGGCTTACATGATGGACCGGGTGCTTCGTTGGTTCGGGCTTCATGGAAGCTCTGTGATCGCCCTTATCGTGAGCGGGGGGATCTCGGGGGGGTGTGCGGTCCCTGGGGTGCTTGCAACCCGCACCCTTCGTGACCCAAAGGAACGCATAGCCACCCTGTTGGTGGTCCCCTTCATGAACTGCGGGGCAAAGCTGCCCGTCTATGCCATGTTGATAGCGGCCTTTTTTGCAAGAGAGCAGGCCAAGATGCTCTTTGTGCTGACTATCTTGTCTTGGGCCTTTGCCCTGCTGGGTGCAAAGCTTTTGAGATCCACAGTGCTCAAGGGCCCCAAGACCCCTTTTGTGATGGAGCTCCCCCCATATCGCCTACCCACCCTTCGGGGGCTTGCCATACATACCTGGGAGCGGACCTGGCAGTATATCAAGAAGGCTGGGACCATAATCCTTGGATTTTCCATCCTGTTTTGGGCCATGATGACATACCCTGGCCCTTCACCTGAAGGGCTGAAAACCTTTGACCAGAAAAGGCAGAAGATCACAGAACAACTCCTTGCCTCTCCCCCTTTTAATACCCTGGTCCAAGACCGGGCCGGCTTGAGGCGGCTCGAGACCCTTTATGCCGAGTATTCAAGGGGTATGGACAAAGGGGGTGAAGAAGTCCTTCAGAAAATTTCCAGGGAAAAACTATTTCCCCTGGTAGAAGCCGCCTATATCCTGGAAAGCGGTGAAAGGTGGGCAGAAGAGAGAAAGTCCAGCACCATGGAGGCTGCCCGCACCTATGTAAAATACAGAAAACAGTTGAGGGCCCTTTCATTGGAGCGGCAGCGGTTCATTCTCCAGAGCACTGTTGCGGGCTGGCTGGGTGCAAGGCTTGAGGCAATCACCAGGCCTCTGGGGTTTGACTATAGGGTGAACATAGCGCTGGTGGGAGGATTTGCAGCCAAGGAGGTGGTGATCTCCACACTTGGAACCGCTTATTCACTGGGCCAGATTGATGAAGACTCTTCTGCCTCCCTTTCTGCCAGGATTAAGGAGGACCCCACATGGAATCCCCTTCAGGCCTTTGTGTTCCTCATATTCACCATGCTTTATGTGCCCTGCCTCCCCACTGTAATAAGCATAAAAAAAGAGAGTTCGTGGGGCTGGGCCGCCTTTTCCATAGGATTCAACTTGCTGGTGGCCTACTTTGTGGCCCTGGGGATCAAGCAGGGAGGGACTCTTTTAGGCCTGGCTGGATAGGCTCAAGGCCCAGGTGCTCCAGCATCTCCAAGTCTTTTTCCATGGTTCGCCCTTCAGTGGTCAAGTAATTGCCCGTCATTATTCCGCTTGCCCCGGCAAAGAACACCAAGGGATGAAGTTCCTTGAGATTGGCCTCCCTGCCGCCGCAGATAATTATCTCCTTTTGAGGGAGCACGAAGCGGAAAAGTGCAATTATCTTAAGGCACCTTAGGGGGGTCAGGTAACCGGCGCCCTCCATTTTGGTGCCCTGGATGGGCGTCAAGAAATTTATGGGAACGGCATCAACATCGAGGGTCTTGAGGGTCAAGGCCAGTTCAAGGACCTGGAGGTCACTCTCTCCCATTCCAAAAAGCCCACCTGAACAGACAGAAAGGCCGATATCTTTGGCGGCCTTGACTGTTCCCACCCTCTCATCAAAGGAGTGGGTGGTGCAGATGTGGGGATAGTGGCTCTTGGCGGTTTCAAGGTTGTGGTGGTAGCGTGTAACGCCGGCCTCCTTTAAAGTCTTGAGGTCTTGGGGGCCCAAGGTGCCAAGGGATGCGCAATAGTTGATTCCATCGGCCCCGCAGGCAGCCAGAGTCTCACCCACTATCTTGACCTCGTTTTTGGGAAGGCGCTTTCCGCTGGTAACCACGGAAAACCTTGCAACGGCCCCATTCTTGGCATGCTGGGCCCCTTGTTTGATTATGTCCGGGTCAAGGGGATAGACTGGTATCTGGGCTTTGGCGAATGCAGACTGGGAGCAAAAGGCACAATCCTCTGAGCATTTCCCTGACTTGGCATTACAGATGGTGCAAAGCTGCACCCTGTTTCCAAAGAAGGCGTTTCTCAATGTGCTGGCCCCTGCCATGAGGTCAAACACCTCATGGTCAGGTGTGTGGGCGATGCGGGCCAGGGTGTCTTGGTCAGGTTCTCTTCCTTCCAGTATTCTCTCTGCCAGTTGAATAGCTTCCTTTTTGTCCATAGTGTGATTTACCTCTCTTCAGAGTTAGCATATTCCCCTAAGGACTGAACATGATACCTGAAGTAGAATGGCTATGCAAACAGTAGGGTTTTTTCTTTCCAAGCCCCTTTTATGGCATTGAAGCCTCTTTAGCATTTTTTACTCAGAGGCAAAAGCCCCAGGCAAGGCTCCCCATTCTTTTGGATCCAAAAGGACTAGGAAGTATGGGCGAGGTTTGTTAAAAAGAGGGCATGAAAGAGGACGGCCCCCTGAAAGATTTCCACCACCAAGTAGATTCCTTCAGCACTATTTCGCGCAAGGGCTATCTCCTGAGGCAAAAGGCCGCTGGCCGGGCCGTCATGGGGGTGTTTCCGGGCAATTATCCCAAAGAGATCCTGTGGGCCTTGGGCATATTGCCTGCAGAGATTTGGGACCCACCGCTTGAGATCACCAAGGCCTCTGCTCATTTGCAGCCATACGTCTGTTCAGTGGTAAGGAGTGCAATGGAGCTGGTGGTCCAAGGGAAGTGTGACTTTTTGGATGGTTTCCTGTTTCCGCACACCTGTGACTCTGTGCAGAACATGGCCTCAGTCATAAATGATTACCTGGGGCCTTCTGTGCCGTGCCATTTTTTCTATCTCCCCAAGGCACCCTTTTCAGGAGGCGCAAAAAAATACTATGAAAAGCAGCTAAGGGGATTGGCAGCCTCGCTGGAAAGAAAGTGGGGCCCCCTAAAGTTAAGCCGACTGAAAGGGGCCATTGAGCTTTCTAACCAGATTAGTGATCAAATCTGGAGATTATACAAGGCCAGGGAAAAGCAAAGACTCAGGGGGCGGGGGAGAGATTTTTATGAAGTAATCCGAAAAGGTGAATATCTGGCTCCCGAGGATTTCATAATTGTCTTAAGGAAATACCTTCAAGAGAACACCCAAGAGGAGTCCGGAGATCAAGCGGCAGTTGTGCTGAGCGGAATCCTCTCCAACCCTTTAGAGCTCATGGACAAGTTGGATGAGCTGGGTGTGGTAGTGGCAGGAGATGACCTTTTCAATACCAGCAGGCGCCTCCTGTCCCAGGCAATAGATGCCTCCATTGACCCCTTTGAGGCCTTGGCACAAAGATATTTCCGCCAGCCGCCATGCTCCACCAAAGGGTCCCGGGTTAAAGAGAGGCTGGATTTTCTGACAGACCTGGTAAAAAAGACAAATGCCAGGGGGATCATCTTTAATGTGGTGAAATTCTGCGAGCCGGAGTTTTTTGATATCCCTTTTTTGGAGAAGGCGTTCAAGGAGACAGGTATCCCAACCCTGGTGCTTGAAACAGAAGTCAATCAAGGGCTCTCGGGCCAGATGATCACAAGGCTTGAGGCATTTGCAGAACTATTGCACTCCGCAAACAAGCAGGGAAGGCTAGATTAACAAATGGGTGTGACAGCCTCCATAAGATATCTCTTGATGAAAGACCTCTTGGCCCCTGGCCTGATGAAGTTGCAAAAGGTCAAAAAAAGGAGACGGCCCCTTAGCACAAGCCCTTACCTCGGTCCGCCCCTCAAATGTGCCCCCAGATTGCGAGAGATAATGACCAGGCATTACTTTCTTGCCCGCTTTGCAAAGGGTGCAATGCCTGTGGCATGGGTAAGCAGTGGAGCACCTGTGGAGTTGTTGAGGGTTTTTGATTTCTACACCCTTTATCCAGAAAACCACGGCGCGCTTTGTGGTGCTCAAAAGATGGGGCCTGAAATCTCCCAGGAGGCAGAAAGGGAGGGCTTTTGTCCGGATCTCTGCTCCTATGCCAGAATCGACCTGGGACATGCCTTTTCAAGAAAGACCCCTGCGGGCCGACTTCCAAGGCCTGATATCCTCTTTTGTTCCAATAATATCTGTCAGACAGTGCTTTACTGGTTCAAGGAGTTATCCCATTATTGGAATGTCCCACTGATCCTGTTTGATACCCCCTACAACTTCGGAGAACTAAGAAAGGATGATATTGATTACATGGTGGCACAGCTGGAAGAGATGATCCCGAAGCTGGAGACCATATCCGGAAAAAGATATTCCGAAGCGCGGCTAAAAGAAATCATCACCATTTCCAGGGAATCTGCAAGGCTTTGGGGTAAGGTCCTGGGCACATTGAAGGCACGTCCTGCTCCCATGACCATATTTGACGCCTTTGTACACCTTGCTCCCATTGTGTCCCTCCGAGGTCTTGGTGTAACAAGGCAGTATTACGAGATCCTCCTCAAAGAACTGGAGGAGAGGGTAAAAAGTGGTATTTCAGCCGTTGTGAATGAGAGGTGGCGCCTCATGTGGGACAATATTGCCGTGTGGTTCAAGCTGCGTGACTGGTCGCATCTTTTTGCCCAGCGGGGCTGTGCCTTTGTTGCCGCCACCTATACCAATGCCTGGGCCGAAACCATCCACTATCTTGATCCCTCCAAGCCATTTGAATCCCTGGCAAAAGTTTACAGCCTCGTGATCCTCAATAACAACCTCAAACACCGCCTGAACCTCATGAGGCAAATGATCGAGGATTACCAGATTGATGGGCTGGTGCTTCACTCAGACAGGAGCTGCAAGCCCTATTCCGTGGGTCAATACGATATAAGGCGCCTGCTCTCGTCCGAGCTGGGTGTCAAGACCGTTGTGATTGAAACCGATATGACAGATTTCCGCCACTATTCAGAAGAACAGGTGCGGACAAGGCTGGAGGCCTTTTTCGAGACCCTGGAAACCCAAAAGACACGGCATTCCCAAGGTGAACTGGCCCCTGTCAAATCTGGTCCTTAAATTCCAAAATATACCCGGCTAGAAGCATAGAGACCAGCTATCCTCATTCCCCGGGAAATTTTTTTACAGAACTTAGCTCTGCCCAGGCAGTGTTTTGCTCAAGCCGTAATTGTCCCTCAGCATTGATACCCCCTTTTTCGATACTTCATAATGGCTTGGAAAACTTGATCAATCCTCCAGGCATTAGAGGAGGCCTGCCATGTCAAGGCTTACATTAAGAACCCGCTACAGGCTGGGGGCTGCCGCAATCCTGCTGGTATTCAGCATACTTCTTTCGGTCATCGCCTATTCCTTCCTCAGACATCTGGTTACCATCAATGCCTTCAAGGAGACAGAACTCTTTGTGGGGACAGCCAGCGCCATCCGCACATATGTAAAAGAGGTCCTGAGGCCCAAGATTTATGAACACGTGGATGCCAACATCTTTTTCCCTGAGGGCATGTCCACTTCATTTGTGAGCAGAAACATAATGGAGAACCTCCAGGACCGGTTTCCCCATTTCCATTATAAAAGGGCGGCCCTTTGGCCCAGGAATCCCATGAACAAGGCAGATCCTGATCAACGTCAAGTATTTTTCCCTGTTGGCGACAATTAAAATTCCCGTTTTTCTCTATGAGTATATCTTGTCATATATTCCGCCTTCTATTGTTTCTTAGACCTCTTTGATTGTTCTAGCCTGTAGCTGGGTAAGTTCGTTTCAAGGATGATGCTGTGATGGACCACCCTGTCTATGGCAGCAGCAGTAGTCATGTGGTCCTTAAAGATCCGATCCCATTTGGAAAAAGGTAAATTGCTACTAATCATTACACTGCCCCTGTCGTAGCGGTCTGCGAGCAGGATAAAGAGCACCTCCATCTCTTCTCTGTTTTGTTCCACATAGCCGATATCATTGATTATGATGGCATCATACCTTGACAGTTTTTTAAGAACCTGGGGAAGCCTTAGATTCTGCTTTGCAAGGAGGAGTTGTTGGACCAGCAGACTGCAGGGCATAAAACGTATCCTGCGGCCCCTGTAGATCAGCTCTTGCCCTATGGCACACAACAGGTGCGTCTTACCACTTCCAGGGTTTCCAAAGGCAAGTACGTTTTCTGCCCGGTCCAAAAAAGACCCATCTAGTAGGGCATTGACATTGGCCACCACCTTTTAAGGCAACCGTTTCATATCAAAACTTTTGAGATCCTTTTTTAGTGGTAGTCTCGATTCCTTCAAAAATCTCTGCACTCGCCTGTTAAACCGCTCCTTGCCATTGCAGGGGTACTCCCTCATACACCCAAGATAGCCAAGTGGACCAGTCTGGCACAGGCCTTTCCAAAAGGTTGGGAAACAGTGGGCACCACCATAGTGCTTTGCATCACCATGTGCGCCCTTACTTTTGTGGGGGCGATTTTCATGAAAGTGGACCTCAAGCGCTATATCCCGGGGTTCGTAATTATCTTTCTCATAGCCTTTGTCTCCATGGTGGTTTCCAAGCAGGCGTTTATCAAGAAGTGGGGTATCTCCTATGTGCTGTTCGCCCTGGTGGTTGGTTTGATAATCAGCAATATCTTCAAGGTTCCGAAGATATTGAAGGCAGCAGGGCTAACAGAGTTTTTCATCAAGATCGGCCTGGTTTGCATGGGTGCCACCATCATGTTTTCTGTAGTGCTCAAGGCCGGATTTTATGGAGTGTTGCAGGCCGTGGTGGTTGCCACTGCGGTGTGGTTCATGACCTACTTTATTTGCCGAAAGTTCGGGCTTACTGAGCGGTTCAGCAGTATTATTGCCACAGCCAATTCCATCTGCGGGGTCTCGGCAACCATAGCTGCTGGAGGCGCCATCCAAGGCGATCCCAAGGAGATAAGCTACATGGTGGCCTGGGTGCTGGTGTGTGCCGTGGTGCTCATCGTTGTCATGCCCCCAATTGCCGCCAGGATCTGTTATGTGGACGGGCAGTTCTCTTAGGCGTGGGCAGGGGCCTGGGTTGGCAGGGTCATTGACAACACAGGCGCGGTGATAGCAGCAGGAGAGATGATCAAGGGCGAGGCAGCCGTCAAGGCGGCTGCCATGGTCAAGATGGCCCAGAATGTCATGATGGGGCTTGCCGCCTTTTTCATGGCGCTATGGGCTACCATTAGCCTTGACAGGCGGGAAGACCCCACGGCAGAAAAGCCCTCCCTCATGGAGGTCTGGTTCAGGTTTCCCAAGTTTGTGGTGGGCTTCATGGTGGCATCCCTCATCGTCTCATCCCTGGTGGAGCCAGCCATGGGCGCAAAGCCCACCAAGAAGATTGCCAAGGCATGCAAGTCTTACAGGAGCTGGTTTTTCGCAATATGTTTTCTGTGCATAGGCCTTGAGACCAACTTCAAGGAATTGGTGACCGTGGGTGGCGGAAGGCCTGCCATTGCATACTGGCTCTCTCAGACAGCCAATGCCTTCTGGACCTTGTTCATTTCATGGCTCATATGGTCTGGGACTTTCTTCCCCTCCCCAGTATAGGAGATCAGGGCAGGCCCTTGAAAATTCTAGGGTCCTGCCCTGCCCACCTCTGGGCCGCAGAAATCATTTGCCCAAATCATGGAAGGGACTTAGTATGTCGCGAAAATGCGGTATTTTTAAAAATGCGGCCTTGCCTTCTTATTATGCCCCTACTGTCTTTAGGAGGAACATTTAGATGGGACTTCCTCTTTTGATCATACTATGTCTGGTGGGTTTTCTGCTCCTCTACTTTGGGGCCGAGTGGCTGGTCAAGGGGTCGTCGAGCTTTGCGCGCAGCCTTGGAGTCAGCCCCATAATCATTGGCCTCACCGTGGTGGCCTTCGGGACCTCTGCCCCCGAGCTTGTGGTGAGCGTCATCTCATCCGTAAAAGGCAAGAGTATGATAGCAGTGGGCAATGTGGTGGGGAGCAATATATGTAACATTGCATTGATCCTGGGTCTCTCGGCCCTGTTGCACCCCCTTACAAGTGACCAGTGTGTCAAGAAGCGCGACATTCCCATAATGCTTGGCATCTCTTTATACCTGTTGGTCCTCACAATAGACTCTTACCTGGGGAGGTTGGAGGGGGCAACACTTTTTGGAGGTATAATAGGCTACACCCTTTTCAACTATTACCTATATGTGAAGGGAAAAAGGGCGAAAGGGGAAAAATGTGAGGTGCCTGTGGCATGCGAGGTGGAAGAGATCGAGTACATAGCCTCCAGGCCAAAACAGATCCTACTCATTGTAGTTGGCATCATTAGCGTGGTTGGTGGGGCACAGGTGGTGGTGGATTCTGCAGTGAAGATAATGAAGATCCTTGGTGTTGACGAAAAATTCATAGGGCTCACCATAGTGGCCTTTGGCACATCCCTACCCGAGCTTGCCACCTCTGTGGTGGCTGCCATTCGAAAGGAGATGGACATCTCGGTGGGCAATGTGGTGGGGAGCAATGTCTTCAACATCATGAGCGTCCTTGGAGCGGCCTCCCTCATCCGGCCCATCCCCATCCCGGGCGGCTTTTTTGAAAGCGGGATGGTAATAGACTATTCGGTCATGTTTCTTACCAGTGCCTTGCCACTGGCGCTCATGGGAAAAGACTACACCATCACAAGGTTGGGTGGAGGTGTCCTGCTCGGCTCCTATGTTGGCTATATCGTGTATCTTATATCCAAAATCTGATACCAAAGACCTGGTGGAATTCAATCATCACCGGCAGGACTTTTCATGGGAAAGGCCCTGTATGCAGCTCGACCAGAAAAAATTTGATGTTATTTACAGGATCATTCACCAAAGAGAAAAAGCTTGGGCGTTCACGGTTGCGGCTAGAGCGGTCAAGGCCAAGCCCATTACGAGAGGCTGCTCAAGGCAGGAGGTTCCACCTACGACGAGATGGTGCGGAATGCCTATGGCACCAGCGCCAGCTACCATAAGTACCTGAGGGAATTGGCCTCTGCAGAATCCCAACTGGACAAGGCCATCCTGGAAAGGGTGGACAACTCTGAAACCGTGAAAGAAAAACTAATGGCTGAGGCCGAACAGTTGGAAAAATTCCGGGAAAAGGAGGTGGAGCGCATCTTCTTTTAAGGAAGAACCTTTTGTGGGTTTAATATGTGGTTTGGATCAAAGAGGTCTTTTATTTTCCTCATCCATGCAACTGAGCGGCCGTGTTCTTCGGCCATGTATTTCCGCTTCCCGATTCCGATTCCATGCTCCCCGCTACAGGTCCCCCCAAGGCTCACTGCCTGCTTGACCAACTTGTTGCTGAGTTCCCAGATGCTTGCCCACTCTGCCTGGTCCCCTTCCCTTCCCATCATAACCACATGAATGTTACCGTTTCCCGCATGACAGAACACGTAACCAGGGAGGCCAGCCTTCCTCACCTCATCCGAGGCAAAGGCCACCATCTCTGGAAACGAGCTTATGGGCACTGCCACATCCGTGCTGAGCGCCTTTCTGCCCACATTCACCCTCTTTATGATTTCAGCGAGGGAGTGCCTTGTCTTCCATAAATTATCGCGCTCCTGGCGGCCTATGCCTGAGCGAAACACCTCGGCCCCGCACCCTTCGGCTATTTCTCGAGCCATCTCAACCAGTTCAGAGGTGTAAGAAGTGGTTGGTCCGTGAAACTCAATCAAGAGAAGGGGCGAGACCGGGGCCTCTATTCCGCTGTCCTCCTTGAATAGCCTTGCAGTTTCTGCATCCAACAACTCCAAGGCTGCAGGCTCAAGCCCCCCTTTCAACATCTCGAAGACCGCACGGGCGGCATCCCCCACCTCTGGGAATGACACCACGGCTGCCGAGAATTCCTGGGGGAGCCCTCTTAACCTTATGGTGGCCTCCACCACCACCCCCAAAGTGCCCTCCGAGCCCACAAAGAGGTCCAGAAGCCTGTATCCCGAGGATGTTTTGGAGGCCCTGGTGCCCACTTCAATCATCTCGCCGTCTGCCATGATAACCTTGAGCCTCAACACGTTGTCCCTGGTGGCGCCGTACCGAAGGGCCCTGGTCCCGCTGGCGTTGTTGGCTATCATCCCCCCAATGGTGGCCGCAGCCCCTGGGTCTGGCGGAAAGAAGAGGCCTTTGTGCCTCAACTTTTGGTTCAGGTCCTTATAGATGACCCCAGGCTCCACATCTGCCTGAAAGTCTTGTTCCCTGATCTCAAGGATTCGGTTCATCTGCGTGAAGTCAAGCACGATGCCTCTTTTGACCGGGATAGGATTGCCTTCAAGGCTGCTTCCAGCACCCCATGCAGTAACCGGTATGCGGTTCTGGTTTGAAAATTTCAGGATCTCGCTCACCTCTTGGGCTGAAACCGGCCATATGACCACCTCTGGTTCCACTGCCCGGTGGTGGGATTCGTCATGGGAGTGGAGTTCCAGGTTGGATTTTCCAGTGGAGAGCCGCTCAGGCCCCACGATATTTTCTAAATAGGTCAGATGGAGTTGTGTCACCCTCTGGTAATTGGTTTCCATTTGTCTGCTCCTTTCAAAAACCCTTGTCCCTCGAGCTAGCAGATGCTCTACCGGAGATACGATCCCATATTACCCCTATTTTTCCTTTGAATTCCAGGTAATACTTGGTATGGATATGGCCGATCTCAAACCAGGAGCCTGATTGTAGCGGGAATTCGGCTCATCCACAAAGAGGACTGACACCAGCCTCTCTTCAATACCTGTAAAATCGGTCACATCAGCAAACAGCACCGAGACCAGCTTTCTCTCGCCCTCCAAAGAAAGGGTATAGTCCCGGGGAGAGCGTCGGGTTAGGCAGGGACTTCCCGGTCCTGTGGGCATACCTTGAAGGATGGTTGCACTCGAAAGACAGGTTTCGCTTGGTACCCGCCCCCGTTGTTTCTTCAAAAAGAGGGTCGAATCCGAGGCCCCACGCCCCGGATTCGATCCCTTAGGAGGAAAGAGCAACGAAGCTATTGCTCTGCCACAGCGCCACGGGGCGTGGTGCTGTAAGCTTAATAAAATGCCTCCAGGGCGTATCCGTCACTGTCACGGTAAAGCACCAGGATGCGATCGGGGTTTTTCAGAAACGTAAAATCCAGTATGTCCTTGGCCAGCTTCTTGGATTTCCAGGTCTCGATAATCCGGTTGCCCTGCCACTTGACCCCCACGACCTGATCGAATCCCTCCCCGGAGCGCAGGACCTTCTTCAGGCTTTTCTCAAGCGCTTCTCTGCCACGCTCTTTGTAAAGGAGGAAGAATTGCCCGTCAAACTCTGTCCTCAGTTCAAGACGTCGGGGTGCGAAGACCTCTCGAAAGGTCTTCTTGCGGTCAAATCCCCCCAGATATTGGACCGTTTCCAGTTTCAGGGGATAGGATATCTCCGTATAAGCTCCATATGTTCGCTCCCCGGAGGCCTCCACCCGCTCCTCGGGGGCAAAATAGCCGTGCAGCACATGGTTGGGCTCAAGGATCATGACACGCTCCCTCTCCCCGGGCACAAGCGCGAACTGGTAAATGGAATAGATGGCCCTTGCAGGCTCGTATGGAGGGCCGAGTTGAACCCCCTTGTCCTGGGTGCTCCACCTTACACGATAGATCGGACCGCTATACTGTTTGAATTTTCCCTCTGCCTGCGCAAGGGCCACCGGCCTCCCTTCCCTGTCCTGGATGACCCGCAGGTAGTAGGGCCAGTCCTGAACAAGGACCTGAAAAATTCCTTCCTTGAAGGTGATAACCTGGGAACATAGCCGATTATCTAACCTGTCCAGATAATATACAGGCTCACTCAGGGTGATTAAAAGTTCATCGCCCCCATCCCCATCCAGGTCTTTTGCATGAAGATGGAGGGGAAAATACTCCTTTTTATTAATTCGATACCGCGCTTTTTCAACCAGCCTGGCCTTTTCAACTTGATAAACGCGGAGGTCCACCTTGCCCAACAAAGCAACCTCTGCTCGCCCATCCCCTTCCAGGTCACACTTGACCACGCGAAAATAAGCCCCGGAGATCCGAAAAAAATCCCCCCTCACTTCTTGGGTAGGCCCATGAAAGGACCGGGCGCCAATACCAGGGTGGGAAAAGGCCCCCCGCGGTGCCGCAGCGGCATCAAAAGAGGTGACGGCTTCACCCGATCCATAGGCTCTCATCTTCACGGGGTGACCCAAAGGGAAAAGGGTGTCGATGCGGTCCTCTTGGAGAAGAGTTTCGGTGAAAAAAATCTGACCACTGGACAGGGATGAGAGCCTGCAGATCAGATGATCGCCCTCTCCTTCCAGGCGCAGCAAGAGATCGGCCACGTCAGGTTTCCCGGTAATGGAATCCCCTTCTACTTCGTAGATGATAAAGCGGGTTTTAAGAAGTGCCTTTAGCAGATCCTGATAAGCGGAAAAGCGATGTTTTGCCCTGATGTTAGTGTAAAGATAGATGGAAGGGGCAGGGGGCGTGAGCACCCAGTCCTGTACTTTAACGGCTCTTCCTACGTTCTGTATGATGCGGGCAAGAAAGCCATGGGGAAGGATCGCCTCTACCTGGACCCAGGCCACCTGGCGCTGGAGTGGGGGGGATATTCCCTCCCTGTGTTCGCTCACCCAGAGATACTGCCCCAGCCGGAAAGGGACCTCTCCCCCGGTGACAAGTATTCGTTCCCTCGAGACCTCTTTTACCCGGCCAACCCTCCTGGAGGGGGACTCGTATTGCTGTTTCAAGAAAATAAAAAGCCCTGGGAAAGGGTGGTTTTGTGCTCGTATTTGCGCCGCATCCAGGCAGATGAGAACTCCCAGAAACGCGGCCCAAAAGAGACTCTTTCCTGTTTTCATAGCCCCGATCTTTTCTATAGGTTGAATGGTTAGGTATTTGCGAAACTCAGCGGGTCCTTATTCTCCTTCGCTATCCATTTAATCAAATACGCTCAGGGATGTTTGGCACAAGGCACAGGGTGTGAGGCATCTACCAGGCCAAAGCAAGGAGCCCGCCCTAGTACCTGCGCCTCGTGCCCTTAGGGATTGTTATTGGACCCACAACTCAAACATCCGGAACCATTATAGACTAATTACCACACCCACTTCAGCTCTACTGTATCGATCATACCAATATCGTCGTAACTGGATCCGCGGATATCTTCCACCGCATCACCGGGATTGAAAAGGGAGAAACAGTTACCAATACTGAAGTGCTTGTTAAACTTATAAGTGAGAAGAACGTCAAACTCTATGCCCACCTCGTTATCAATGCCCCTTCCATAGAAGTCCTCTATGGCGCCCTGTTCCTCAAACTCCATGTACAGGCCCTGAACCTTGTAAGAGAACTTGCCCATGCTTCCCTTGACACCCAGGCCGTAGGAAATGAGGCCAGGACTGTCGCCAGTGGAGCTGTTGCCGATTCCGCCGTAACCCGGACTTGTCCCTCCGAGGGTGGCAAAGTTGTTGCTGTAAAGATGGGACCCTAGAACAGGTATGTAGCGATAGATAAAGGCGTTTTCCATGCCGAATGTGGGGGTGTAGCGGGAGATGTTGGTAATCCCGTTAAAGGCCTCAATGTCCCCGTCGTTGGCATTATCATCGCCGGTCATATAGGTCACGCCGAAATAAGGAATGAACCTGGGGGACACATTGATATCCACGGATCCAAAGGCTGCCCAGGCGCTGATATTGTAGTCCTTGCCTGTGGCAGGCCATGTGTCAGTGTCTCCCGTGGCGTACACAAACTCGAGACGGGGCGTGAACATTCCCAGTTTTCCATAGGCCTCGGCGCCAAGATAATGGACCTTAGCATCTGAGGATTGGTTCTCGCTGTTATCGCTGTACGCGTAAAACGGACTAATCACAAAACCATTGGCCATCTTGTAGATCCCTTTCAAGCTGTAGACCCGCCAGTCCAGGGTGTCCGCGTCTATAGCGCCCACTCCAGTGGTGGAGGTCTCGTCCTGGACGATGATATAGAGGGCCTCCCACGAGAAGTTATTGCCGAGCTTGCCTTCAAGACCGATATACGGGTGATCATCCCCATAAAGAACCCCGCCGGTCATGATATCCAGAAAACGGGTATTCCACCCGGTCTTGATGGCAACGGGACCGAAGTTGTACCGCAGATTCAGTTTTTCCACACCAAAATCCTCACCGGTCATGCCGCTGTCCAAAGATTGTGTGAGGTCAGCTCCACGGTCGGCATGGGCCTTGGACAGATTAAAATCGGCCTCCAGGATAATGAGAAAGTCCCAGTTGTCTCCCTTGCCGACCCACCCCATCCTGAGTTCATTTCGGACGTTGTGATCGGCCATCCATCCGTTCTCATCCAGTATTCGGTCATACTCGGTGTCTTTGCTGTTCAGGTCCACATCACCCAAAAAGGTAGGATAGGTTTTGACGCTTCCAAAAAATTTGACCTCAATATCCTTGCTTTTCGGAATGAGCTCCCCCATTTTGGCAGAGGCGCTGAACGGGGAGCTGAAAAACATCAATACCATTGAAACAAGGATCCACTTTTTCATTTACTCTCCCTCCTCTATTTTTTCTTTTGCCACCATCACTTCCACAAGCTCCTGTGGGAGGAAGGTGGTTCGACGACTCATTCAAGAAGGACTTGCCGGTGGTGCGGATATGGCGGACCGCGGCTATAACACTCAACCATCTTCCCCTCCCCTCTTGACCCTGAGCCGATAAAAATCATGCTCCTTTTGTATGCCAACGACCTGATCTCCAGAGTGATCGATGATCCTTCTTAGATCCTCAAGGGTGTCTCGGTCTCCAATCAGCACCTCTGCTATCTCGCCAGTGCCTATGGCCTGGAGGGTGTTCTTGAATTCCAAAAAGCAGAGGGGAATCGGAATGTGTCTCAGGTCCAGTTCTTTATCAGCATGCATCCCACGTCTCCCCGGTGCTTGTGGACCTACCTGCTTAAACGCAACAGGTGTGCCACATCCCATGTCCCGACAGAAGTTCCATAACATGGTGATCTTTCGATGAATTTTCCCCCGCATCTTTTAGTTTGTGTTAAGAGTATTTCTGTAGTATTTAAACTTTCGTTTAAACTGTTAAGGAGGGCTCTTAATGATTTTTCAGGAGCGAGAGGTCAACCGTTATTGGAGGGAAATCTTCGATGCAATGAACGATGGGATGATGGTGATTGCCGGTGACGGGACAATTATCATGGTGAACAATGCTTTCTCAGAGATCACCGGATATGAAAAAGATGAGATCGTCGGAAAGAGCTGCTCCATGCTGAGATGCGATGTCTGTTCTATTGCAAGGAAGGGAGGGGAGGGAAAATGGTGCGTTCTCTTTGATGAAGGTCGTCTACATACCAAGCGCTGTACAATAATGAGAAAGGATGGCTCCTTAAGGACCGTGGTCAAGAACGCCTCCCTGCTCAAAGGCTCAGACGGAACAGTACTGGGCGCCGTGGAAACGTTAACGGACCTGACAGAAATCACCGATCGGGACCAGAAGATCGAGAACCTCTGTCAGATGCTGGGAAAAAGGAGTGGCTTTTGCGGGATGATCGGGGAATCTGCGGCCATGCGAGAGGTCTTCCAGATTATTGAAAAGGCCGCCCTCAGTGATGCCCCGGTCATCATTTACGGGGAGACCGGAACAGGGAAAGAACTGGTGGCACAGGCGATTCACCAGTTGGGCTGGAGGAGGGAGGGGCCCTTTATTCAGCTCAACTGTGCGGCTCTAAATGAATACCTCCTTGAAAGCGAACTTTTCGGCCATATGAAGGGGGCCTTCACCGGGGCCATTCGCAATCACCGGGGACGGTTCGAGGTGGCGGACGGAGGAGATCTTTTCCTGGACGAGATCAGCGATATTCCCATGAACGTCCAGGTCAAACTCCTGAGGGTCCTGGAGACAAAACAGTTCGAGCGGGTTGGGGATAGCCGTCCCATCTCTGTGGATGTCCGGATCATCAGCGCAAGCAACCGCGATCTGAAGGATCTGGTCAGACAAAAGCTGTTCAGGGAAGACCTTTTTTTTCGCATCAATGTCATCCCCATCTATCTCCCGCCGCTGCGTGAAAGAAGAGAGGACATCCCACCGCTGGTCAGACACTTTATCCATCTCCTGCGCAAAAGTTCGCAGAAAGAGATCAAGGGGTTGACCCCGGAAGCCATGAGGGTCTTAATGGACTACCCCTGGCCTGGTAATGTGAGAGAGCTCAAAAGCGTCATGGAATATGCCTTTGTCATCGCTGATACCGACATAATCTCCCCGCGTGAGCTCCCCCCGGAACTCCTGGGGAAAAACCGGAGGAAGATGATAGGATATCTCACTCCCGACGATAAGGATGAGACCCAGAAGAGAGAACTCCTGGAAGCCCTCAAGAAATGTAACGGAAATCAAACAAGGGCTGCCGAGATCTTGGGCGTCAGCCGGGTAACAGTATGGCATCGTATGAAGAAGTACGGGATTGACTTGAAAAGGGCCCTCTCATCCCTGTAAAAGATATCTCATGTCTCCATCCAATCGAAATCTTTGAGCAGATAGGGGTAAGTCTAATTCGGTCTCAAAACACCCAAATAAGTCAGGTGGGTTTGGGACACCCTCTGGTAGTTGGTCTCCATTTAAGCACTCCTTTTGCAATTTTTTATCCATCAAGCCAGCACATGCCCTGTTGCGCTTGCTTCTATATTACCCCTATTTTTCCTTTGAATTCCAGGTAATACTTGGTATGGATATGGCCGATCTCAAACCAGGAGCCTGATTGTAGCGGGAATTCGGCTCATCCACAAGGAGGACTGACAAAGGATTGGGAAAGACAGGGGCTGAAAACTTAGGTGAACAAGACCATACAAACTTGAATGAAGAAGCCTCATTACTGGAGAGGGAGGCCATGTCGGCCGATCTTGAGAAACTCCTCTCACGCTTTCCACGAGAGAGTTCGGCCCTAATCCCCATCCTCCAGGCCATCCAGGCCAAATACGGATATATTGACCCAATGGCAATGGAAAAGGTGGCCCAACACCTCGGCCTTGCGGTTGTGGAGGTTTATGGGGTGGCCACCTTTTACAATCAGTTCAGGTTTCATCCCCCTGGCAAACACCAGATCAAGGTATGTCTGGGCACTGCCTGTCACGTGAGGGGTGGTGATATAATCCTTGAAAATTTTGAAAGAAAGCTGGGTATCAAAAGGGGGGAAACCACCCAAGACAGGGAATTCAGCTTAGACAGTGTGGCCTGTGTTGGCTGCTGTGCCCTGGCCCCTGTGGCAGTGGTGGACGAGGAGATAAAAGGGCACATGCTTCCCAGCAAGGTGGAGGGCATCGTTTTGGGGTTTCAGTTGCAGAAGGAAAAAGAGGCAAGGGAAAAAGACAAGGCAGGCAAGGATGGGAACTCCGAGTCAAGCAGTTAACAAGGCATATGAGGAGCTGAGGAAAGAGGCTCTCAAGCGGCGTAGCCTGCTGGAGAAATCCACCCTGCCGAAAATTTATGTGGGAATGGCCACCTGCGGGATTGCTGCAGGCGCGTTGGAGACCAAAGAGGCCTTCCAGGAAGCCTTGAAACAGGAAGGCATAGAGGCAATGGTTCGTAGTGTTGGATGCCTGGGGCATTGCTATGCAGAACCCACCGTAGTGATCCACGACCCCCAGACAGACTTTCCCCCTATCCTTTACTACAATGTAAGCCCAGGAAAGGCCCGGATGCTGGTAAGGTCTTTTTTGAAGGAAGGCGACCCTCTTTTTGAATACATGCTCGGGGCCACTGAGCCCAATGAGGTGCTCCCCTGTGTGTCGGATTTTCCAAGATTCGGTCAGGAGACCAAGGTGGTGATGGAAAAGTCAGGCCTCATAGACCCTGAAGATATACACGATTATATCGCGCTGGGTGGCTATGAGGCCCTTGCAAAGGCCCTCACCCTTCCACCAGAGGAGATCATCCAAGAGATAAAGGATTCCGGGCTTCGAGGCAGGGGCGGGGCAGGATTTCCCACCGGAGAAAAGTGGGGGCTGGCAGCAGGGGCCCTGGGACCAGGCCGGGAGAAATACGTCATATGCAATGCCGACGAAGGTGACCCGGGCGCTTACATGGACAGGACCATACTTGAGAGCAATCCCCATCAAGTGATTGAGGGGATGATAATCTGCGCTTATGCCATAGGGGCGTCCAGGTGTTTCATATACATCCGGGCTGAATACCCTCTGGCCGTAAAGATTGTCACCAAGGCCATTGAGGATGCCAGGGAACTGGGTCTTTTGGGCGATTCCATCCTTGGAAGTTCATTCCATGTTGATGTCACCGTATTTCAAGGCTCTGGGGCCTTTGTGTGCGGGGAAGAAACAGCCCTCATCCATTCCATTGAGGGTAAGAGAGGCACACCCCGGCACCGCCCCCCCTATCCCGTGGAAAGGGGCCTCTGGGGACATCCCACAGTAATAAATAATGTGAAGACCTTTGCATCAGTCCCTCCTATAGTGACCAGGGGGGCAGGCTGGTTCAGGGGTATTGGCACAGAGCACAGCCCAGGCACTGCCATCTTTTCTATTGTGGGAAATGTCACACACCCGGGCCTTGTGGAAATCCCCATGGGTGTTACCCTCAGGACCTTGATATTCAAGATTTGTGGCGGCCCCCCGGAGAAAAAGGCGTTCAAGGCGGTCCAGATAGGCGGCCCCTCTGGAGGGTGCCTACCCGATGAATTCCTGGATATCCCCATAGACTTTGACTCCCTCACAGAGGCAGGGGCCATGATGGGCTCCGGGGGCATGGTGGTCCTGGACAAGGATGCCTGCATGGTGGATGTGGCCCGCTATTTCCTGGATTTCACCCAAAAGGAGTCATGCGGAAAGTGCACATTTTGCAGGATAGGGACCAGGCATCTGCTGGAGATACTGGAAAGGATCACCAGGGGGGAAGGCAAGGAGGGTGACCTTCAAATCCTCGAGACCCTTTCTCGCCACATAAAACTGGGCTCCCTTTGCGGGTTGGGGAAGACCGCGCCCAACCCGGTGCTCACATCGCTCAAGTACTTCAGGGAAGAATACGAGGCCCATGTAAAGGAAAAAAGATGTCCTGCAATGGTTTGCAGGACGCTCACAGCATTCTACATCGATCTGGAAAAATGCGCCCGGGGGTGTGATGCATGCGTGGGCTCTTGCCCCACCGAGGCCATTTTTACCACGAGAGACCGGAAAAAGGCCATAGACCAGGAGCTATGCGTAAAGTGCGGCGAATGTGTGGTGGCCTGCCCCCCGGAATACGATGCAGTGAGAAAGATATCCCCGGCCCACCAGGTGCCCATTGTGGAAAGACCCAAGGAAGGTCCCTCTGAAAAGTAAGGCCATGGAGATGGTTGAAATCATAGTGGACGGAAAATCGCTGAGGGTGGAGCAAGGTGGAAATCTCCTGGAGGCATGCCTTGAGGGCGGCATCTACATCCCAAATCTATGCCACCTCAAGGGCATGGAAGAGCCCCCGGCATCCTGCAGGCTCTGCCTGGTGGAAGTGGAGGGGGAGGAGAGACCAGTGACAGCCTGCACCGTAAAGGTGGCTGGTCCAATGGTGGTAAGGACCAATACTCCGCTGGTAAGGGAGCTTCAACGCTCGGCCCTCAGGTTGCTGCTTTCGGCCCACCTGGTGGATTGCGCCCACTGCCAGGCAAACAAGAGGTGTGCACTTCAAGATATGGCCAAGTTTCTCCAGATAGGGCTCAAGCCTAAGGGGCTGGACCAATTCTTGAAGGAGCCTGAAATTGATGACTCACACCCTTGTCTGGTGTATTATCCCAACAGGTGCGTTCTCTGTGGAAGGTGCATTTATGTCTGCAAAAGAGAGCACCCTCGGCCCATGCTCTCCTTTGCAAAACGGGGCTTTGACACGGTGGTTAGCCTCTACGGGGCTTCTGACAGGATCGATCTTCCCTGCTACACCTGTTCCCTTTGTGTGGATGTGTGCCCTGTCTCAGCCCTTTTAAGAAAGACCTGAAAATTTGATCCCATGAAGAATAAGGCCAACCATTCCCAGATTGATTTCAAACAATACAGGAAGCTCTTTCCAATCACTGAAAAATACTGCTTCCTCAATCATGCGGCCATCTCTCCCTGGTCCAGCCGGGTTTGCAACGCAGCAATGGAATTGCTGGAGGAATTCGAGCATGAGGGAATTGCTGCCTATCCCCGGTGGATGAAGCGTATCCAGGAGGCAAGGAGGCTATTTGCCACCCTGGTGGGGGCAGGAGATGATGAAATTGCCTTCATGGGCAACACCTCAGAGGGCCTGAGCATCGTGGCCTCAGGGATCAGGTGGAAACCAGGCGAAAAGGTCCTGGTCTCCATGCCCGACTTTCCCACCAATATCTATCCCTGGCTGAACCTTGAATCCAGGGGCGTGGGGGTGGTGGAGGTGAGGAGGCGTGAGGGTGGCAGACTGGCAGTGGGGGACTTTCAAAGGGCGCTCAGTCCAGGAGCCAGGATGGTGGTGGTAAGCTCTGTGGATTTTTTAACAGGCTTTTACTGTGACTTGGAATCCATTGGTGATTTTTGCAAGCAAAATGGGCTGCTCTTTTGTGTGGATGCCATCCAGAGCCTTGGTGTGGTCCCGTTGGATGTGAAGCGATCCGGAATACATTTTCTGGCAGCAGGGGGACAGAAATGGCTCCTGGGGCCCATGGGATGTGGCGGGCTTTTCGTTGACCGTGAGGTAGTGGGCCTACTGGATCCTGTGGTGGTGGGATGGAGGAGTGTGACCAGGGAGGAAGACTTCTTTGACATACACTTTGAATTGAAGCCAGGGGCTGCCAGGTTTGAGCCGGGCACCCCCAATGTTGTGGGAATCTACGCCCTGGGTGCTGCCATCAAGCTATTGCTGGAAGTGGGTATCGGTGCGATCCACGAAAGGGTCACGGAGCTTGTGGGGCTGCTTGCCGAGGGCCTCCGAGAAAGAGATCTCCAAATCGCCACTCCTCTCAACCCTCGAGAGAGAGCCGGGATCATAACCTTCCTGCCCAAAGGTGACCCAAAGGCCCTCATTTCGCATTTCATGAAAAATGGCGTCGTGGTCTCAGAGAGAAACAACCTGATTCGTGTCTCACCCCACTTTTATAATAATGAAGAAGACTTGGACAGGTTCTTCTCTGTGCTGGACTCCTTCTCCACTGCTTGATTAAGGTGGAGGCCCCAATTTTTTGTTGACAGTCTCGCTATAACAAATTAAACTTTAAAGAAAACCATTATCTATTATTTGGCATTCCAGGAAGTCCATTTATGAACGACCCTGAAGTCAGGCTCAAAGAGATGCTCCAGAAGCTGAGGGAGCGGAGGTTCAGGATTACCCCCCAGAGGCTTGCGGTGCTAAAAATCCTTGCCCGAAGCGAGAATCATCCCAGTGTGGACATGATTTACGAGGAGGTGAGGCGGGATTTTCCCACCACAAGTCTTGCAACCATTTACAAGACCGTGACCCTCCTGAAGGAGCTTGGCCAGGTCTTGGAATTGGGCTTTCCTGAAGGCAGCAATCGATTTGATGGAAACGAGCCCTCACCTCATCCTCACATGATCTGTATCAGTTGCAAGAAGATAGTTGATCCGCCGCTCGACTCCCTATCGGATCTAACCAGTGAAGCGGCGCAAAAGACAGGGTTCAACATCGTCACCCACAGGCTGGATTTCTTCGGGATATGTCCTGAATGCCAGGGCAAAAATTGAGGAACATATATTTTTTTGCCACTTAATGATAATTATTATTTGAAAATAGCTGTTCTGTAACGAAAATGGATATTGATTAACTAGGGCCGCAAGGAGGTGTATAATGGGCTGAGCCAAAAGGCTTACCTTGTCCCTGTAGACCCCACCTCTTTGTGGCAATAGCAGAAAATGTGGCTGAACTGATGCTCTAGGGGGGAGGTGATAGTGGCCAGTTCCCAGAGTCCCAAATCCGCTACCAGTATTTACAACCATATGAACAACAAGAAAGGAGGGTGACATGGAAAAGAAAGGCAAAAAGATTAGAAAGAGGTGGCTAACCGACTGGTGGCCCAACAGGTTGAACCTCAAGGTCTTGCGCCAGAATTGTGCAAGCTCCAATCCTTATGGACCAGACTACGACTATACCAAGGAATGCCAGGAACTGGACCTGGCTGCAGTGAAAAATGATCTCCAGGAAATCATGACCCAGTCCCAGGGCTGGTGGCCGGCCGACTTTGGCCATTACGGCCCCCTTTTCATCCGCCTGGCCTGGCACAGTGCAGGGAGCTATCGGGTTTTCGACGGCAGAGGGGGGGCCAGGACCGGGGAGATCCGTTTTGCCCCCAGGATCAACTGGCCTGACAACATCGGCCTTGACAAGGCCATTCGACTGCTTTGGCCTGTAAAGCAAAAGTATGGACGCAAACTCTCATGGGCGGATCTCATCGTGCTTTCAGGCAATGTGGCCCTGGAATCCATGGGCATGAAGGTTGAGGGATTTGCCCTGGGAAGAGAGGACATCTGGGACCCAGATGAAGGCACGGACTGGGGCCCTGAAGAGGAGATGCTTACCGGTAAAGAGCGTTTTAAGGAGGGGGCCCTCGAAAAGCCCTTTGCAGCCACCGAAATGGGGCTTATATATGTCAATCCCGAGGGTCCTGGAGGCAACCCTGATCCCGTGGAGTCAGCCAAGGAGATCAGGATGGCCTTTGCGCGCATGGGGATGAACGACGAAGAGACCGTGGCCTTGATCGCAGGTGGTCATGCCTTTGGAAAATGCCATGGAGCAGCCGAGGATAAGCATCTTGGCCCTGATCCTGCCTCATCCCCTCTGGAACAGCAGGGACTGGGCTGGAAATTCGATTATAAGAGCGGTAAGGGGGCGGATAGCTTCACCTCAGGGTTTGAGCTTGCCTGGTCCCCCACACCCACGCGCTTTGGGGTCCAGTACCTCCACCTCCTCTTCAACAATGAGTGGGAACTCACCAAGAGCCCGGCAGGAAAGCAGCAGTGGGTAGCCAAAAACGCCCAGGCCATCATACCTGACGCCCATGACCCGGACAAGAAACACCCGCCCATGATGCTCACGGCTGATCTGGCCCTGAGATTTGATCCGGCCTATTCCGAGATCGCCCAGCGGTTTCTCAAGGACCCCAAAGAATTTGAAAAGGCATTTGCAAGGGCCTGGTTCAAGCTCATACACAGGGACCTGGGCCCCCGCTCCTGCTACTTCGGTCCCGAAGTGCCAGAAGAGGTCCATCTGTGGCAGGATCCTTTGCCAGAGCGCGACTTCGGCCTCATTGACGAAGAAGACATACACGCGCTGAAGCAAGAGATACTGGCCTCAGGTCTCAGCATCGCCCAGCTTGTTTATACGGCCTGGTCCTCTGCCTCCACCTACAGGGATTCTGACAGGCGGGGAGGGGCAAATGGGGCACGCATCCGCCTTCTGCCCCAGAAGGATTGGGCGGTCAACCACCCCGAAGACCTGGCCAAGGTGCTCTCCATTTACGAGGGAATCCAGCAGAGGTTCAATGAAAAACAGCAGGACGGCAAAAAGGTCTCCATGGCGGATCTCATTGTCTTAGGGGGTTGTGCTGCCGTTGAGGAGGCAGCCAAGAAGGCAGGGATTGAGATTTCAGTGCCCTTTACACCGGGCCGGGTTGATGCCACCCAGGACCAGACAGATGTGGCCTTTTATTCTGCCATGGAACCTCTTGCAGACGGCTTCAGGAATTACTGGAAAGACCAAGGCCCCATTGACGAGGAGGATGTGTTTAAGACCCCCGAGTATTTCCTGGTGGACAAGGCCCAACTCCTCACCCTCACTGTTCCCGAGATGACGGCCCTGGTGGGCGGCCTGAGGGCACTGGGCGCCATCTATGGATACCAAAAGCACGGGGTCTTCACAGATTCGCCAGGGAGCCTCACAAATGACTTCTTTGTGAATCTGCTGGACATGGGAATTGAGTGGAAGGCAGCCGACCAGCGGCGGTACCTATTCAATGGATACGACAGAAAGACAGGTGAATTGAAGTGGACCGCCACCAGGGTGGACCTGATCTTCGGCCACCACGATGAACTCCGAGCAGTGGCAGAGGCCTACGCTGCCTCAGACGCGAGGGAAAAATTCGTTCATGACTTTGTTGCTGCATGGGGCAAGGTCATGAACCTGGATCGCTTCGACCTCAAGAGTTCGTAAACAAGCTGAACCGTGTCAGGAGAGGGCCCCCCTTTCGTCTCTCTTCACTCCTCTTGGGTGTTCTTCCCCGAGTCGCCTTGGGCAGGAAGGGAGATGGAGCGGGCCCTCCTTATTTCCTCGATCCTGTTTAGGGGCCGCTCCAGTTGCCTTCGCCTGGTGGTGACCAGAGATTCATACTCCTTTTGGGCGTCATTGATGCGCTTTCCCAGCACTTCCAATTTCTTGAGGAATTGATCCCACTGTTTCCTGAAAGAGCCCAGGAGCGAGAGGATCTCGGTGGAGGTCTGCTCCAGGGTGAAGTTGTCCACTGCCTGGCGGATTACTGAAAGCACTGCAAACAGGGTCAAAGGAGAACAAGGGACCACTTTGTGTTTGATACTTTCGTCCAGGATGCTGCTGTCCTGCTCATGGATAAAGGCATATACCTGCTCGTTGGGGATGAAGAGGAGCACATAGTCCAGGGTGTTATTGGCCGGGTCAATATAGTCACGCGTGGTGATCTCCTTGATCCTTGCCCTTACATCCCTCAAGAAATCATTGCGGTACTTGGCCCTTTCCATGTCGCTCCCTGCCTGCAGATACCTGAGGTAATTGTCCAGGGGAAATTTCACGTCCATGTTCAGCTTGAACCCCCTGGGTAACAAGAATGTATAATCCGGCCTCGCCCTGGCCCCATCCATGGCCTTTTGCTTGAGATAGTTGATGTTTTCCACAAATCCTGCCAGCCGCAGCACATCCTCTGCCATCCTCTCGCCCCATTGGCCCCTGGCCTTGCTGCTGGAAAGTGCCTCCCTCAGGGAACTGGTGGTCTGAAGCAAGGCCTGAGTCTGCTCCTGGGCGGACTTGAGCTGGCGGGCCAGCTCACCGAACTTGGCCGCCCTGTCCTTTTCAAGCTCTTTTACCAGGTTGGACAAATTGTCCAGCTCTCGATTCATTATCTTCAATTGCTGGTCTATCAGCTCCTTTCGGACATCCAGTTCTTTGGCGGTGAGCTGCCTGTCGGTATCCAGCCTGGTCTTAGCCAGCGTCAGGAATTCTTCATTTGACCTCCTCAGGGCCTCCCGGGAGAGGCTATCAAAACTGCTCTTCAGTTCTTGAACCATGGCCTCCATGGCACTCTGGGTTTGTTTGGCAAGGTTATCAGAGGTCTTTGACTGGATCACCCTGAGCAAAAAGGCCGCCCCCAGGCCCACCAGGAAACCTGCCACAAAGACCATGGCCAGTATGACTGTATCCTGCATGAAATCCCCCTTTTTATCCTTTAGTGGGGCAAAATGAGTAATATGTCGAACAATCTAAAGGCTGTGGCTCTTTTTTGTCAACCTGGAGGGCCTTAGAGTCGTCCCACAAAAAAATAAACCACTTGAATGAGGCGAATATTTTCAATATACTCCGCCGCATGGAAAAAAAACCCGAACCACACATAATGATCCTGGGTGTAGGCAACATCCTTTTCAAGGATGAAGGCCTTGGGGTCAGGGTCATCGAACGAATTCAGGAACTCTATGATTTTCCCGAAAATGTCTCAGTGGTCGACGGAGGGGTATTGGGCTTGGGACTTTTGGGGACCATCTCCCAGGCGGACCACCTGATAGTAGTGGATGCCATAAGAAACGGGGGGACTCCTGGGACCTTGTACAGGCTCTGCGGCGAAGAAATCCCCAAGAGGATCTTTGCAAAGAACTCCCTTCACCAGGTGGATCTCCTGGAGGCCTTGACCCTGTGTCAGGCCCTGGACAAGGTCCCTGAGACCGTGATCATTGGCGTGGAACCAGAAGATATAGACTCACTGGACATAGAACTTACCGACACAGTTAAGGCAAGGGTGGACCAACTTATCCAAAGTGTGCTGGAGGAGCTGGCCCGGCTAAATGTCACACCAACACCAAAGGGCTCTGGAGGGACCAACACGCATGTGCCTTGCAATACCTGCCAAGATAGTTGAGATACGTGATGGAATGGGAATAATCGACATGGAGGGCACCAGGAGGGAGGTAAGCCTCCTTCTTCTGGAAGACCCCAAGGTGGGCGAGTATGTGATTGTGCACGCCGGCTTTGCCATCCACAAGGTGGACGAACGAGAGGCCCAAGAGTCTTTGAAGGTCTTGAGGGAACTTGCAGCCTTTGCAGCAGAGGACAATACATGAAAAAGGGCATATTCATATTTGCTTGACAAGGTTGGTTTTTTTTATTAGGGTTGTGCAAGTTTTCACAAGTGGGACCCAGGCTCTTTCAATCAAAACATAGGGGTTAACAGTTAGCCGAAAAGGAGGTGGATGCGGGGATGAAACAGAAGGTTCTGATGGTTATGGTGGCCATTTTGGCAGGTTTCATGTTTCTGGCTGTGGGGGTGTTGACAGCCACTGATGTGCCCGAACAAGTGACGATAGAGAATACCGGGTATAAGAAGGACAAAAAAGGCCCGGTTAAACTAGCCCACAAAAAACATTCTGCTGAATACAAGGTCGCCTGCACAGAGTGCCATCACGAATACAAGGATGGCAAGAATGTCTGGAAGGAAGGAGACCCTGTCAAAAAGTGTAGCGAGTGCCACAATCCCAAGAAAAAAGAGGGGAAAGTCTTAAAGCTCCAGAACGCATATCACAAGAACTGCAAGAGCTGTCACAAAAAATTGGTAAAAGCAGGTAAGGGAAAGGCACCTTTCAAGAAGTGCTCACAGTGCCACCAGAAGAAAAAGAAATAATCCTTTAGACATACGAGGCATGAGAGGGGAGGTTGTCAATTGACCTCTCCTTTCCTATGCCTTGACTCTTGCCTTCCTCGTAATCCTTACCATCCACACGATACATCCCATGCCGAACAACAATACCGCCAGAAAAAAGACCAAGGGAGAATATTGGCAGGTTACCTTGAGTGTAGATGGGTAGAAGTAGCCCTGAAGCAGTTCACCCCGAAGATACGCTCGCATGAATGTCATAACATAGATGACCAAGACAGAAAGCACCACCGTGGGCCAAAGCCTTTGCCTCCGGGAGGCCAGCAGGGCCGATATCACGAGGAGTATGGCGACTCCAAAAAGCAATGTGGGCCATATCTTGGCCCCCAAGAATATCATCTTGCTGTCTCCAGGTATCCTGAGCAGGAACCAGGTGCCTATGGCGATGTTAAGAAGGGTTACCCAGAAAAATGTCTTCATGCCCACGCTCTTTGCCTGATCCGCCATTTCAGGGTCCACCTTTCTTTTCAGTTCACCCAGCACAGCCACAAACAGCCCACCTATTGCCACAGACCCTGCCATCATGTGAAGAAATCTGGGCAGAAACATGGCATGCCATGAGACCAGCATGTCTCCTCCCATGTGGTCAAAGTATTCAGAGAAGAGGTGCGGCAGGGTCATAAAGGTCATGTTGTTGCTGAACATGTAGCCGATCACTACCAGGAGGGCCAAGGCCCCTATCGCAATTATCACCCCCAGGCCACCCAGTTGCTTAAAGCGGAAGTCATAGAGATAAAGCCCGTAATATGCCGCAATGAGCATGGGTATCACCAGTATCCAGAAAGCCCCCATCAATATGGTGCTGGTGTAAATGAGATGGCCGTACAGCACCTGCAGGAAAAGCAGGGGGGCAACCCCCATATTCACTGCAAAGGCCACCACCACGGGCAGAGAAACCGCCACTGTGTGGGCAACTCTACGGTTTGCAGGGCCGCCTCTGAACCATTCAAAAATACTCAGGCCAAGGCCTCCAACCATGGCGTTCATGGCCAGGAGGTGGATGGGAAAGAGGAGCAGCAAGAATGCCTGGAACCACCACCACTGCACTGGTATGGGGTCTGGTACAGGGATGAAGTTCATGACCTCCCCTCCTTTATGGTGTAAAGATAGTCAGCAAGCAGGTCCTTTTCCTGGGATGTTCCCTCAAAGGGGGGCATTTCATCTGAAAGTTCCTCCAGCCTGTCCAGCATATCTCTAAGGGTGTCCCTGTCTCGATCAGCAATCAGCTCTCTCATCTCTTCAATGGAATGGCAGGAGGAGCAGTTGTCCTCGAACAGTGTATCGCCCCGTGTGGGTAATGCGGCGACAGGAGGGAGTTCTTTTTCGATGGGTTTTCCGTGGAGCCCTCCCACAATGAAGGCAGCAAGTGCCTTGGCCTCCTCCTCGGTGCCTGCAAAGGGGGGCATGAAGTATCGCACCCGGTGTATCCTCTCTATGTATTTGACCATGCCCCGAAGGCTCATCCCCTTGGTCCTAACAACGATGTCATTATTAATACCCCCGATGGTGTGGCAGGCATAGCACTGGTGGATGAATATCTCTCTGCCGGCATCGATTAGTTTGCTTTCTGCAACATTCCGATTCTTAACCCACTTGGCCATCTTCAAGAACCCTGTCTCGTTTATCTGAGGGAGGTCATTTTCAAATATCATGTTTGAATACATGACTTGATTTATCACATAGGGTCGTCTTGCAGCCTCCCTGGTCCACTCAAAGGAGCCCATGAACAGAAGCGCGCTCACAAAGACAACGAGAGAGGTGATCTTGTTGTTAAGCTTGGGCAGCACCATGCCTGCAACAATAGAGACGACGATGATCGCAACAAGTGAGCCCAGGCCCCAGAGCTTGGCTACTTCTATGGTGGGCGATTTGCCCATAATCAGCTCCTGGGCAGGGGTGGGAAGGGCCTTCAGATACCAGTAAGCAGAGGGGATGATGCCTGCCACTGCCACCAGGCACCACTTTGCAGAAAACCTGGTCATTTGGACTCGGACCACTCGGTCCTTTGAAAAGGATGAAGTCACATAACCGAATGCCCCTGCCATGAGAAAAGCGAGAAATGTCCTGAAGAACATGGAAGGAAGAAAGCTCGGGTTTAAAAAGCCTGACCAGAAGTTTTGATCTTGAACCCATCTACCTGGAGTCAACATGAAGGCCACTATCCCGTTTATGAGGACCAGGCTCATCCACGCGCTGAAGAAATACATCCAGCCGATCTTTTGGTGTGAGGAGGGTTCCATCTTGCCGAACATGTAGAAATAGATAAAGGCGGCCAGGATCTCCACCACGAAAAACACCCATTCAGCGGCCCATCCAAATACAAAGTTGTGAATCAAAAGGGAGGTGGCAGCAGGATTGACAAGAGAAATGATCCACCATATTCCAACGCCTGTAATAGACCCATAGACAAGGGTAACCAGGATAAAGAACTTTGCGTGCGATCTGGTGAACTCCAGGATCTTGCCGCTCCTCTCCTTTAGCCCCTTCCTTTCCGCAAGAACCAGGTACAACCCGCCGCCCACAGCAAAATGGGCCACAAACACGTGGGTTACTGCTATGAGGGCAATCAAGCTCCCACCGCCTATGGCGGGTAGAAACCACGCAGGATAGTTCATGGTGCCACCCCATTATGAAGGTTCACGCCTTTTGTCTCCCAGGTGTTTTCTCATGCTCAGCCACATGAAGTAAATTATCATAAAGGTCGTAACAATTGCAGCAGGAAGAGCAGCCTTCTTGCCAAACAATACCAAAGCGATCCCTGCTGCCGTGCCGGCATTCTTAAGGGTTCCCAAGAGTTTGATGCTTATGCGTCTGGCTGGATCCAGGCCCAGCCGTCCTGAAACAAAATCTGTGAGTGCGCCCAACAAGAAAGTTGATGAAAGGCAAACGACAAGTAAAGGAGCAATCACATCCAGGTCATTGAAAAACACCTTCCTGTTCAGCCCTATGATGGTATAGATCACCACAAAAAAACCCCAATTGGTGATGGTTCCTTTGTGGGGCAGGATGGGCCTGTCAGCCCCGAGGAATATCAAGATCCTTGAGGCCACGATGGGGGCGATCACCAACTGGCCCAAGATAATCAAGACCTTTACAGGATCTATGATAGTTGTTCCCAGGAAGGTCAGGCAAATCAGAGGCGTTATTACGAGCCCGCCGAGATAACCCCCGATTGTGGCCATCAGAGAAAAGGCCGTATCACCCCCGAGCAGCCCTGTAAATGGTATCACAGCCACAGCCGGAGGTACCGAGGCCACCAGCACGATCCCGGTCCACAGCATCTCATCAGAGATGAGAACTCTTCCCAGTCCAATGAGGACTCCTGCCTGGACCACGAAGTTCATTAACAATCCCGTCAATATGGGAAGGGTCATGGAACGATTTACCCTGAAAAACTCGCCTGGAATACCAAGGGTGGAGACCGTCATCACTATGGCAAGGGCTGGCAGCACTGCCCATTTGGTGACAGCCGCCCATTTACCAAGAAAGAGTCCACAAAAGATAGCCAGCGAAAAAATAAAGTTCCTGTTACGGAAGCATGAAATCAAACGGTTCAAGGCATACCTCTTACAAGTGAATTCTTCGGGCGATGTTTCCTTATATCAAGGGTCATTTAATAATGGAAGGGAATGAGGGAATGGGTTCTTCGGAAGTGGAGACAGGTCTTGAAAACATTGTAATCCTCAATTGTTAACAATCTGCTCAGTGGATAATAGCCATCAGTTTGCTTTGGATTCAATTCTTGGCCCTGAAAAGCATCCTTACAGGGTGCGCTGTCTATATATACTGCTCTTGCCTGGTCATGATTCAAGGAAATCACCTGCCGTCCGATAAAAAATTAGCTGATTACTTTCGCTTTCTTCAATCTTGAACGACGCTGGGATCGGCATAGGGGCAGAAATAACCCCTTCTGCTCTCCGATCTAGCTTGATTCAATAGTCTGTGAGTTTAAAAGGGTCAGCGAGCCAGGGTGAATGCTTAAGCTCTCTTCGTTTTTGTGTTGTCGCTACCAGAAAAAAATCGGCAACCGACTATACCCCACAAACTTATTAGGGAAAAAAGGAGGGTGATAATGCTTCGTGCTTCAAGGTGTTATTATGCTTCTTTGGGGATACTATTTTTTGCTTTCTCTGCTTTGTTTATTTGGAACAGTGAGACGGCTGCATCCCCCTTTTATCATAACGAGGCTCACCATTACAGTCTTGAAATACCAGCCGGATGGGAACAAAGCACGGAATCTATCAGTCAGGGCTCTGACTTAACGTTGGTTAACAAGGACATGGGAGTCGTTGTAGATATCCAATATCTAGAGGAATCCGAGCCGTCAGCATATGAGGAGTATTGCAGGCTGATGGAGGATTTCTTTCGTAGTGATAAGGACTTTGATCTGCTCAAGACCAGGCACATGGATTTGCCCCGATTGGACACCAAGGCCTTTATCCTTTTCCTAAAGGCTAAAGACAAGAGCCATATCCGTGCCGTGGCCTTTGTTCCGCGCTCGCTTGGGCCCGAAAACCGCGTGCACTATCTTGTAAGGGCCATGGCCCGGCCCAGCAGAAGTAAACAGGCAGAGCATGCCCTCGAAGAAATACTTGGCAGGCTGAAACTTGAGCAAGCTGACACAGGCGATGGGACCATCAAATACAGCGAGTCACAAGAACCTGATCCCGAATACCAGGTGGTGGGCACGAGATATTTTTCGTTTTTGATCCCCAAGGACTGGAAGGGTGACGTCAAGGAAGGGGAAGAGCAATACGGGATCATTTGCCATTTTTCCAAAGGAGATGTCGAGTTTTTTCTCAGATCCAAGGCCCTGATTTCATATCCCGGCACTGCCATTGAAAAGGTCCTGGAAAGAGAAATCAAAATGCTGAAAATGATCTATGATGAAGTGGTCCTTATTTCCAAGAATCAGATAAAACTCTCATCCCGCACAGCCTTAGAGGCAGAATTCAAGTATAAGAATTCACGAAAAAACAGAAGAGAAACCTTGTTAACTTTGATCACCAGAGACCCCCATGATGACAGCCTATATTATAGCCTTAAACTGACAATCAGCCCCGGCCAGTCCTCCAATGCCATTGCTTATGGAAGAAGGGTATTTGAAAAGATAAAGGAGAGCTTCCTGTTTGAGTCGGCCACAAAAAGGTCCTCAGGATCAAAATTGAGTCAGAAGCCACAGCTAAAGGCTGAGAGAAGAGAAAATGAGGGGAATAAAATAAACAGCCAGAAAGTCTATGTTCACGAACAACACGGATATAGACTCAAGATACCAGCCGGGTGGGAACGGGTGGAGGATTCGCCCATCGAGGCAGCGGATATCACCCTTGTAAACAAGAAAATGAAAGTGGTGGCAGGAATACAAGTGGTGGAGGAGGACTCATCCTTTTCTACAAAAGAATACTTCGAGCGCCTCGTCTCTCTATTCCGCAGTGAGAGCAGCGACTTCGAGGTCTTGGGCACCAGCAGGGGGGAGTTCCAAAACCTTGGCAGAGATTGCTATATCATGAAGATCAGGGGCAAGGATGGATCCCAGGTAAGAACAGCGGCGATAATATCGGCCTCACCCAATGAGATAGGGTCCTCCTTTTACATCGTCCTGGCTGTATCAACAGGGCACGACGCGGAAAACACCGAAAAGGCGATCACTGAGATATTGCCTAATTTGACCTTTATGCCGTATCGGCCATTGACTCGGTCAAAGGGGATCAAAGCCACCCCCCAGGTATTTGAGATAAAGTTTGCAAAGGGTATTGAAAACGGCAAGCCTTACGGGATAAGCAGTGTTTTTGATCCTGACACAAATCCCATCTATGTATGGTTCAGGTATAAGAATATCCCAAAGGGGAGCAAGATCAGGTGCATATGGCACTATCTGGGCAGAGGCAAGCCTTACAAGATTGGTGAGGGTGGAGTTGACACAGTGCTGGAGTCGGACTGGGTTCAATTCAATTACGAACTGGCAGCGGGAAAGAAGTGGCCTTCCGGCAAATACCGGGTTGACATTATTCTCGGCTCTAAGACGCTTGATAGCGCGTTTTTCGAGGTCAAGGAGACAGAATTATCAGCCGATGCCTCCCACGTGGAAAAAATGACCCCATTTTATATTGTGGAGAAGTTGAATCAATTGATTGTCAAGACAATGCGCCCTTCCGATTACCTGCCCTATCTGGACGAGGAAAGCCAGCGCCTGGTAATGGAAAGTCCAGATCTGTTAGCTTCTTTTCTTAAAAGATTTCGAAATGTTCAGGTTGACGCACCGTTTGAGATCACGCAGATATTAGCCGATGGTCCCGACTATCTCGTGTCCACAAGGTCCGGGTATTCACTGAGGTTCAGGAGGATAGAAAATGACGAGAATTTCAGGCTTGCTCTGTGGTATTAGTCTGATTTTTCTAGCAACACTCCTATTCATCTTACAGGTGCCGCAAGAATTGAGAGCCCAGGTCATCTGGAAGCCTGGAGTCTATCTGGGAAAGGACGTAAGTTCAATGACAGATGAGGAACTGGAGGAGAACATAAAAGATGCCGCAAAAAATTATTTGTGGTGGAAAAAGGCTGCCGAGAAAAAGGGCAAGACCAAATCTCACCGAGCCGAGCTTTACAGAAAAGGGCTTGATGAATTGATGTACGTGGTAAAACTCAGAAAGCTAAGGGCTTCGAAACGCATTCCCAAGGCTAGGACGCCCGAAGAGCGATATCGCACAAGAGAAGAATACCTCAGGCTGAACAAGCTTGAGGATATTTGCTGGCAAAGCCTTAATCCTCAAAAGTCGGGCTGGATCATGACCATGGACGACATAAACGAGGCTATACAGGAAGATGGTCTGAAGAACTTAAACCCTGTCACATTCCTTAAGAACATGGCCATCAAGAAGTGCGAAAAAAGCTTCTTGAGTTACATGGAGCGAAAGGGGGTGCCTGAGCCAATCGCAAGGGAGCAGTGGGAACTCCTTTCTGGAAAGGGAGCAACAAAGATAAAGACACCCATCGAGCATGCTGCTGAATACTTAGAAGATAAACTTGTTGATAAAACGAGGGAGCTATTGGATGCCAAGGCCTATGAAAAAGGCTTTATCAGGAAGCGATTCACTAAAAGAGCATTGGACAAGTTGAACATTATCGCCATGGCCTCCGAAGTTTTCCTGGCTGCTGAAAGGGCATACCTCTATTCTCAGAGCAACTATGAGGATCTTATCGCTCAGGTAAACAAATTGAGGGGAAAGGGTTTGAGCGATGAGGAGATTGTCAAATGGTACAATGACTCTGAGTTTAGGAAAAAAATTCGTAAACAGGCCCTGGAGCAAAACCGGATAAAGAATGAGATGTTGAAAAAACAGGCCAATGAAAAAGCCATTGCCGCTTACAAGTATCATTTGGCATTGCGTCACGCAAAGCGCACCATTGCAGAAGCCAGGGGGGTCGCCCCTGACGATATATCAGGACAGGAAGCTGAGCGTTACCTCAATGAGGGAGAATACAGGAAAAAGGTCGACACAAGGGTATATAGACTCCGAGAGGCTCGGCGCACCCTAGCACTTGCGAAGATGAAACCAGCATACAAGATATCCAGAGAAGAGCTTGACAGATTTCTTGAAGACCCGGAGTTCAGGAAGCTTTCGCTCAAACAGGCCAGGGAAAATTCTTTGAGGATGCAACAAATGAGGAAGAAAGGTCAAAGTGAGGCAGGGTTGGCCAATACTGGTGGACAAAGCACGATTGACCGAGACGTCCCGACAGAGATTGAGCAAGACAGCAATCCAGACCATATAGCCAATAACCAAAGACGGGTGCAAGAAATACTTGATTCCATTCCTACACCACCTGTTGTGGAAACCCCTGAAATGAAGAAGCTCTCTGACATGGTGGACAAAATCACATCAAACACACCCCCTCCCAAAGGGATAAAGGGCCTCCAAAATCATCCTGTCTTCAAAAAGTTCAGCGGCTCTCAAAACTAGAACAAACGGATTGGCGAAAATAACGGATTGAGGATCGAATCATCATTTCTGCCTGCTGCAGGCGGGTGGGAAAATTCCCTGGGTCTTTAGAATCTTGCGAAGTGTGTAGTTCAGTGACTCTATAACATTAATGGAATAGATTCCCCTGTAGATCTCTGGAGAGTGGTCAAAGAATACCGTGAGCCTTTCTCAGTCTGGGCTCCAACTAGGAGAAATGGCAGGATTTCTCATCCCAGGGCCTGGAGAATTCGTCTAAGGCCCGAGTTGGCCTCCTTAGGGGTGGCTGCACCACCTGGGGCTCAGGAAACATTGCCTCAAGTGCCTCAGGCAGACATTTCAACCCATCTACACAGGCCACAAAGCAGTCCTTCATATCCCGGTTCTGAGGTATGTCCAGATTAGGCGATATCCGCCGTTTATGGTTCATGAAACTCACAGTTGTGCCCAAATGGCCTCCCACCGAGAGAGCACAGACCTGAGGGGGAAGTTTTTCGATGCAATCAAGCGCAAGCCTCCACCTCATGTAACACCACTAGCGGATTTTTGGGATTAAGTGTCAGATTTGATCGTAGCTAAGGCAGTTGTTATAATCCTTGTTACTTCTTTGATACGAGTTTTTCAAGGATTTCCAGGTCTGCCATATCTTGGGCCCTGCCTGAAGCTTTTTTACTTGTGATCAAGTCCAGAAGGCTGATGAAGGGTACCTCTAGCTCGCCGTACTTGCCCATAACCCGATTTTTCCATACAGTGGAAAAGTCAACTCCAGGAATGGAAGTCATCAAATCTACACGAACAGGTTCGTATCCTAGTTGGATTATTTGTCCCGGCTGAATGAAGTCTTCCTCAGACAGCCCTAATGAACCAACTCCGAAGTCATCGAGTGCTCTTAGGAGATTCCTGGCATTGGACCTGGAAGGCTCTATGAAGATATCCATATCCTTGGTGTACCTGGGTTTGCAATGGAAGGCCAACGCAAAGGACCCTACGATGCAGTACCTGACCTCATTTTCGTTCAACGATCTTAATAGATCTTCGTAATCCTTTTCTATCCTCATAGCTTCTAGCTCCGGTGAATTTAACGTGCACATCCCTCAAAAGTTGAACAATGTCTAGCCGTTCTTCAGGGGTCATGGCCAAATAATATTCCAGATCAGCTTTATTCTCTTGTTCAAGTCCGCTTATCTTTTTTACCCAAATCTTCTTTTTCATTGCCATCCTATTACCCCCGTAACTCCTCGAGTCCATAAATGCTATCTTAGCTTTCTTACTGCAATGGAGTTAAAAGGGCAAGTCAAGCGGAAAAACGATTATGAGATAAGGGCAGTCCTAAACGGTATTGCCAACACCTAACCTGATGTAGGAGGTAAGATTAGTATTGCGGCCGCTAAGCCCCCAACTTCTAGAACCGAAAAAGGGTTGCATATCGATGCAACCCTTTTTGCCTTTGGGAAGGCAGATATTTTCTTTTGGTAGCGGGGGGCGGATTCGAACCACCGACCTTCGGGTTATGAGCCCGACGAGCTACCTGACTGCTCCACCCCGCGACATTTTTTTATTATATTCACTCGGGTCCTGATAGTCAACCGCTGGGGGAAAGATTTAGCTTGAACCGTGCTATGAACTATCGTTCGGGGAGGCGGATCACAAAGGTTGCCCCCTCCCCGGGCCGGCTTTCTGCCCAGATATCCCCGCGGTGGGCCTCGACAATCCTGTAAGAAATAGCCAGCCCCAGGCCTGAGCCCCTCTCGCGCGTGGTGTAAAAGGGCTCAAATATGCGGAGGAGGTCCTGCTCCTTTATTCCTGTTCCCTGATCACTTATTCGAATCTCCACCCCTTCGGGGATCTTCCGGGTGGATACCATCACCGTGCCACCTGCCTCCATGGCCTCGATGCTGTTTGAAACGATATTGATAAATACCTGCTTGAGCTTGTCAGGATCACAGTATATTTCTCCAAGATTTGGATCAAGATCTGCCAAGAATCGATATCTCTCTCTTGGGTAGGCCTCTATCATGATGCTGAGCACATCATTTACCACGGAATTGACCTGGGCCGGTCTTTTTATCAGCTTGTAGTCCCTGGTGAAATCCCCCAGCTCCTGGACGAGTCGCTCTAGTCGTTCGACCTCCTCCAGTATCATGTCGAGCTTTTGCAGGGCCTTTTGGTCGGTCAGGGCGTTTCGGATCTGTCGCGAAAACCCCCCGATGATCATAAGAGGATTCCTTATCTCGTGGGCCACATGGGCCACTGCCTCACCCACGGCCGCAAGCCGCTCCGAGCGGAGCAGTTTTTTCTCAAGCTGTCTTTGTTCAGAGACATCCCTTATTATTGCGGTAAAGCCGGCCTGCTTGTGGGAAGATGAGGTGCTCTCTTCCATCTCGAAATAGGAAAGTCCAAGCTCTATTGGAAATTCTTCTCCTCCTTTTCTCAAGGCAGTAAGAGAGAGGGTCTTTCCCATTATGGCGGACCTGCCGGTCTCGACAAACCTCCTTACATAGAGGTAATGATCTCCATACTGGGGGGGCACCAGCATGTTGAGGCTCTTGCCTATCACCTCTTCCCTTTTGTATCCGAAAATCCTCTCAGCTGCGTCATTGAAAAGGATGATCCGGTTCTGCTCATCAATGCTCAGAATGGCGTCATTGGCAGTATCCAGAATGGCCTTGAATTTTTGCTCAGATGCCCTTACCTTTCGGAGAAGTTCCCTGTGCTCTGTCACTTCCCTTGTTATTTCAACAAAATAACCCCCTTCTTCGTCCCCCGGGCTACCCAGCGGATACATTACCCTGATAAACTCCCTCGTCCGATCCCGGTGAGGGACCTTGTGCTCCACTTCCACCCTTGTCCAATTTTCCCTGGCCCGCTCCAGAGGGCAGCGGTCAGGATCCACGCTACAAGGAGAGCCCCTCTTTTCGGCGATTTCGTGGCACCTTCTCCCCACCACGTCCCCCTTTTCCATGCCCCAGTTCCGCAGAAGGGCCCTGTTTACATCCACAATGGTAAAATCAGGCTTCAGGATCATTATCTCTTCTTCAATACCGTCAAAGAGGGTTTCCAGGAAAAGGCGGGAACGCCTCATTTGTTCCAGTTCCTTCTCCCTCTGGGCAAGGAGGGCCTTTAGTCGGGCTATCTGGGAAACCAAGGAGGATTTTTCCGGAGCTTCAGACATTACACCCTCCCGCGGGGGCAGTAAAACACATAGCTGGTGGAGATAATCTGGAACATCTCTTCAGTACCTTCCCTTATCTCCTGGTACAGTCTCTTGAGAGTCGGGGCCGAGGCAACAGAGTTCCTGTATTCCGATTCATTATATAGGTGAGAGTCAATGGGCAGGAGGACTTGGTCCAAGGGAGGGTTCCAGTTCAAGCCAAACTCCTGTTTCAAGTGAAAGAATTTTTTGAACACATCACGGATCAAATCAGTCCTAAGGACCGGGTTTACCTGATTGATCATGCAATCAATGATTCCGACCAGGAAGTATACCTCCCGCATCTTCTTTTCGTCCTCCCTGTAGAGGAACAGCCCCCTGATGGTGGAGGCCACGCTACCCCTCAGGGTGAAATGTGGAGGGAGCTGTTGCACCCCGTCCTTTCCCTGATCCATGTGCTGGACCCTCTCCTGCTCAAACCTGCTGGACTGGGACTTCAGCATCTGGATGAAATGGGCAGATTCCCAGTGAGCGTGCCGGAACTCAAAAGGCCTCAGGGTTATGACATTATCATTGGGCCCATGTCCGTACTTGTGGATTTTTATGACCCTTGCCATGGTCCCCCTGAACCTAAAACCCCGCACCTGGCCTGGCCCTTCCAGCCTCGCCTATGGTCTGGGATGACATTTGCGGTGGATCTCCTTTAACCTCTCTCTGGTCACGTGGGTGTAGATCTGCGTGGTTGCAATGTCGGCATGGCCCAGCAGCATCTGGACCGAGCGAAGATCTGCCCCACCTTCCAGCAGATGGCTTGCAAAGCTGTGGCGCAAGCTGTGAGGGCTCAGCCTTCTCCCAATACCAGCCTCCCTTGCATACTGCTTGATTATCTTCCAGAATCCCTGGCGGCTAAGGGGCCTTCCCCTGGAATTCAAGAAGAGAAAAGAGGTGGGCCGGGCTTTTCTAAGAAGGAGTGGTCTTGCACTGGCCAAATATTCTTTTACGGCCTCAATGGCCTTGGCGCCCAAGGGCACAACCCTCTCCTTCTGCCCCTTTCCCATGGTCTTTAGGAAGCCTGCCTCCAGGTTTATGTCCGAGACCTTTAGTCCCACCAGCTCACTCACCCTCAGCCCTGCCCCATAAAGGACCTCCAGCATGGCCCTGTCTCTCAGGCCCTTGGTAGTGCTGGTATCGGGCTCTGAAAGGAGCCTTTCCACCTCCTGGAGGCTCAATACCCCTGGGAGACGACGGCCGAGTTTCGGAGTGCTTATGAGACGGGCAGGATTAGTGGGAATGATGCCTTCTGAGGCAAGAAACCGAAAAAACATCTTCACCGAAGAGGTCTTTCTGGCAACGGTGGCCCTTGAGAGGGTGCGGGCCAAAAATCCCATATAATCGGAAATCAGGTCAGGGGTCACATCCGTGACCTCTTTGCCGATCCCTTCCAGATGGGAGACAAATCCTGCCAGATCTCTCCCATAGGCCTCCACCGTGTTTCGGGAAAGCCCCCTCTCAACCCTGAGAAAGTCCAGGAATCTGTCCACCAGGAGGGATGTGTGTTGGGGCTGGGACATGGTACCCCTTTCGGCCTAAAACTGGTAAAAGTTGGCATCAGTGGTGAGGAGTTCCACGCCATCCTCTTTTATAAGCACGGTCTCTTCCAGCCTTACCCCGCCCTTTCCAGGGATGTAGATCCCCGGCTCCACTGTAACCACCATTCCGGCCTGTAGTTCCACAGGTTTTAAAGGCCCGACCCTGGGGGCCTCGTGGGTGGCAAGCCCCACCCCGTGGCCCAGTGCATGGCCGAAATATTCTCCGTAGCCTGCATCCTTGATGACCCCGCGGGCAGCTCCATCGGCCTCATTACTCATTACGCCGTGGCGCATGATTTCCATGGCCTTTAATTGGGCCTGGCGGACCACCTTGTAAATCTCTTTAAACTGAGGGGGTGGCTCGCTCACAAACACGGTCCTGGTGATGTCTGAACAGTAACCATCAAGTTTCACTCCCATGTCCAGGACCACCGGCTCTCCAGGGCCTATCTTCCTGTCACTTGCCACGGCATGGGGGAGGGCCGAATTGGGGCCAGAGGCCACAATGGGGGGAAAGGCCACATCCTCTGCGCCCATCTGGCGGGCCAAGGTCTGGATGCGCCACGCCACATCTCTTTCCACCCGGCCTTGGTCAAGCCATCCGATGATTTCTCCCATGATGGTGGAAATCATCCGGGCAGAGGCCTTCAGGGCCTCTATTTCATGGGAGTCTTTTATCTCTCTCATGGCTGCCACCAGGCCTTCCATGGGGATCAGCTCTGTGGCCCCCTTGTCCAATTCTGCCGCTACATCGGTATAAAGCCTCCAGGTGACATGCTCCTCCTCAAACCCCACCCTTTTGACACCGGTCTCCAGTATCAAGGCGGCCAGGGCACTTGCAAGTTCCCCTTTTACCAGGTGCAATTCAAAGTGAGCCGCCTCTTTTTCAGCCTCTGTGGCATAGCGCGAGTCGGTCAAGAGAACCTGTTGTCTTTCACTTATAAAAAGAGAGCCGGCCGATTCTGTGAGCTGGGGATCAGTGGCCTTGAAGCCTGACAAATACCTTCTGTTTTCAGGCTGGAGGATCCAGACGGCATCCAGTTCCTTTTGGGTCATCCTGGCTCGAAGTCCCTCTATGCGCTCTGCGTAAATGGAATTCTCTTGCATGGTGGCTCCAGTGGCCCATGGGCCAGTATCCAATAACCCTCTGAAAAGATGACGGGCTATACCTCAGATGGGAGAAACTTGCAGTACCCCACAATAATACCAGATCAGAGGGGCCATTGCAATTTGGGGCCACCATCCTCACCCCAAGGGATTTGCGGTTTCATTGACAGGACACGGCGCAGTTGTTACTAGAATCTGGGTGTTTTTTGTAAAGACTCAAGGGAGGCGCGCTTGGTGAGCGAGGGCAAGACAATAGAGTATATCGAACAAGGGAAACTTATCTGTGCCTTATGCCTCCAGGAAAAAGGCAAGAGGCTCCATCTGCTCACCCCGACCAACCGTGAGGTAAACATATCGCCCAAAAGGGCCATTTTGATCTCTGAGGACACGGTCAGCACTGCAAGGCCCAGAGATGTGCTGCTCGACCATTTGAGGAAGGCAGAGGAGGAGAGAAACCGCCTGAAAGCCCAGGTGGACGTGAAAGAACTGTGGGAGTTGGTCCACGACGAAAACGAGGGCTTTACGCACAAGGACCTTGCCCAACTCTGTTTTGGCCCTGAAATAACCGACCACCATGTGAGTGCCGTTGTAAGGGCCCTTTTCGAAGACCGGCTTTATTTCAAGCTGAAGGAGGGCATATTTGTGCCCAATACCCCTCAGAGGGTGGAGCAGATTATCTTACAAAGGGAGGAAGAGGCAAGGCGAGAAGAAAGGCTTTGCCGTGGGGCTGAGTGGCTCAAGGCTGCACTAAAGGGGGGGCAGCCTCCCGAGCCTCAATGGAAGGCCTATGTGGTGGAACTCCTCCAGCAACTGGCCCTCCACGGAAGGGAGGCCAAGCAATACGACGAGGCAAAGGAGCTTCTGGAAAGAGCCGGTGTGCCTGGTCCTGAAAAGGCAAGGCAACTGCTGGTGGAGCTTGGGATCTGGCAGGAGGATGAGAACCTGGAAATACTGCGCGCAGGGATCCCGGTGGACTTTACGCCGGAGCAACTCCAGGAGGCCGACTCCCTTTCTGCAAGAGAAATTGAAAGGGCGGGAGTCGAGGACATGACAGGGCTTGATACCGTCACCATTGACGGGCCCTTTACCAGGGACTTTGATGATGCCATAAGCCTCCAGGAGACTGACCAGGGCACCCAACTTTTCATTCACATTGCAGATGTTGCATCCGTTGTCGAGCCGGAAACCCCGCTTGACAGGGAGGCATTCCAGCGGGCCTCATCCCTTTACCTGCCTCGCCGCTCCGTATCCATGATCCCCCAGGTTCTATCTGAAAACAAGTTGAGCCTTAAAGAGGGCCTGGACAGGCCGGCCATAACACTGCTCTGCACCCTGGACCAAGCCGGGGAAGTGAAAGACTATAGATTTGTGGCTTCGGTGGTGAGGGTCAAGAGGCAGCTCACCTATGAGCAGGTAAACCGTGATCTGGAAAAAGATCCAGAGCTAAAAAAGATGTTCGCCCTTGCAAAGGCCCTCAAGGAAAAGAGGCGGCTGCGGGGGGCGCTCAACCTGAGCCTCCCTGAGCTCCAGATCTCTGTGGACCAGGAAGGCACGGTCCAGCCCTATCTCCTGGATCAGGGGAGCCCCTCCAGGATGATTATTGCCGAGTTCATGATCCTGTTCAACTGGCTGGCAGGCCGATTTTGTAAGGAGCACCAAATCCCGGCCCTCTACAGGACCCAGCCCCCACCCTCGGAATTGATTGAGCAGGGCTCGAAGCCTTTCATCTATTATGTTTTTCATCAAAGGCGAAAGCTCCACCCCCTCCTCATCGACACGACCCCTGCCCCTCACAGCACCCTTGGCCTTGAGGTCTATAGCCAGGTGAGTTCTCCCATTCGTCGATACCTTGACCTGGTGGTGCAACGCCAGATCAGGGCCTCTCTTCTTGGTCAAACGCCCCCTTACAACCAAGATGACCTGGAAAAGATAAGGATGGCCACAGAGCCCACCTTAAGGGAATTGGCCAGGATCAAGAGGGTGAGGCTGAGGTACTGGCTGCTCAAATTCTTCAGCCAGAACATTGGCAAGGCATTTCCCGCGGTGGTGCTGGATGAGCTGAACACCAAGTACAGGTTGGTTTTGAGCCAGTTCCTGATAACCACTGAGGTCAAGAAGGATCAGGCCCCGCTACTTGGGCCAGGCCAGGAGGTCTTGGTTGAGGTGGTAAAGGCCGATCCCTGGGAGGACACCCTGGTGGTCAAGGTGGTGGAATAGCTTGGGTCTCTGGCTTTTGGCTCGTCCTGGATGTGCTCCCTGTACCTGATTTGATTGTTTTATCCTTGACTGAAAATGCAATTCCTTTTTCCAGCAATGTATTTCCGTCCTTGTCATAGACCAGGACCTTTATGTGGGTAGGCATGTTTTCTTTACCGGAGAGCGGAATCTTGCCCTTGAAGGTCCGATAGCTCCTCTTTATGACAAATGGCTCACCTCTGTGGTATGGCTCAGGCCTTCCATCCACCAGCTTGACCTTCGGCCAGTTGCCGAGATATGGGGGATCGTGCTTGTGGTTTATTGCCACCAGGTGTACGTAACCTTCCGCAGGTTTTGTCCCCTTCTTTAACCTGTAAAGCCTGAAACTTACCTCTATATGGTCCCGGGCAAGGGAGGCTTGGAACTTCCTGATCTCAAGGGGTACCTTTTCTGGCTGAGTCCCCCCAGAGGGCGGAGTTGGCGACCCCTTTGCCAGGGCTTGCTTCTTTTGAGCAGCCTGTTGTTCTTGAGCAGTTTCGGTTCGTTTGGGAGGGGGGGCTTTTTCCTTTGCCCTTGGTCCCACTTTTGCAAGAGGTTGGCGGGCTACTTTTTTCCCTTTTGAACTATTTTTTTTCTCTTTTGACAGGGAGGCGATGTAATCCCTAAGGAAAGAGATGGTCTGCTCGCTCTTGAAGAGTTTCTTTTTGAGTTCCTTTTCACCGGCCCTCAGGCGATCAAGCTCCCTTGCCACTTCATCGCCCTTTTGGATGAGGCGCACATAGCCGTTTATCACGAGGATGCTCCCCACAAGGTAGAGTGCAAGGAATAGGGCGGCCGTCCAAAGCACCCAGGTGGCCACCCTGAACTTCCTGACCCTACCCACCCCGCTCATGATCACGATGTCAAGCTCTGAGGGACGCCTCTTGCCCCTGCCTTTTGTCTCTTTCATCTGCCTTTTACCACTGGATGACGACGTCTGGGCCGACTCAGCCGAATACCCGCTTGAATATGTGGTCCACGTATCTCAGGTGCACCTTGAGGTCAAATATCTCTTCGACCTCTTTTGGGCTCAGGTATTCCATTATCTCCGTGTCGGCAAGTATCAATTCCTTGAAGTCAGCCTCTCCTTCCCAGACCTTGAGGGCGTTTCTCTGGACCATCGCGTATGCCCGCTGCCTTTCCACTCCTTTTTGGGCCAGTTTCAACAGGACTTGCTGAGAAAAAATGAGACCCCGGGTAAGGTTCAGATTATTTGCCATTTTTTCGGGGTGAACCACCAGGCCCTCAAGTATCCTTGTGAGCCGATTCAGCATGAAGTCCACCAGGATGGTGGAATCAGGTCCAATCACCCGCTCCACAGAAGAATGACTTATGTCTCTTTCGTGCCACAGGGCCTGATTCTCCATGGCGGCAAGGCAGTTGGTCCTCACAAGGCGGGCAAGCCCTGATATGTTTTCGCTTCCAATGGGATTCTTCTTGTGGGGCATGGCAGAAGAACCCTTTTGACCCTTGGAAAAGGGCTCTTCTGCCTCTAGCACCTCTGTTCGCTGGAGGTGACGAATCTCCACCGCGATTTTTTCCAGACTGCCTGCCAGGACGGCCAGGGTGGCAAAATAGTAGGCATGTCGATCCCTTTGGATTATCTGGGTGGAGATCTTGGCAGGTTTTAGACCCAGTATCTCACAGGCCCTCTCCTCCACCCTGGGTGAGACATTTGCAAAGGTGCCCACTGCGCCTGAGAGCTTACCATAGCTGATCATCTCCAGGGCATGATGGAGCCGGTGGAGGTTTCGCTCCATTTCCGAATACCACACAGCAAGCTTCAACCCGAAGGTGATGGGTTCGGCGTGTATTCCGTGGGACCTCCCTATCATGACCGTGTCCTTGTGCTCAAAGGCCCTGCGCTTGAGCACCTCCATGAGCCCTTCCACATCCTGGATGATGATCTCCATGGCCTCCTTTAGCTGGAGGGCAAAGCTGGTGTCCAGGATATCCGAGGATGTCAGCCCCAGGTGTATGTAACGGGAGTCAGGCCCTACCGTCTCCTCCAGGTTGGTCAGAAAGGCTATGACATCGTGCTTGGTCTCCTCTTCGATCTCAAGGATTCTCTCCACCGAAAACGCTGCGCGCTCCTTTATGTTGTTGAGGGCCTCGGCAGGGATAATCCCCTCTTCGGCCATGGCCTCACAGGCTGCAAGTTCCACCTCCAGCCACTTCTGGAACTTGTTTTGGTCCTCCCAGATGCTTCCCATCCGGGCCCTTGTGTAACGAGGGATCATGACTCATCCTCCTGCTGTGCCAGGGCGGCCAGGATGGCGCGCATGAATGCGGGAAGGTCATCGGGCGTGCGGCTGGTAATCAGGTTGCCGTCCACCACCACCTCTTCATCCACCCATCGGGCACCGGCATTTACCAGATCGTCCTTTATGGCAAAAAAGGAGGTGACCTTTTTGCCTTGGAGGATTCCGGCAGAGGCCAGCATCCAGCCGGCATGGCATATGGCCGCCACCACCCTGCCTGCCCTGAACAGGTTGCCCACCAGCTCCACCATTGCCCTGTGACGCCGCATGTGATCAGGGGCATAACCTCCTGGAATCACAATGCCGTGGAATTCCTTCCACTGGATGTCAGAAGCTCCTGCGTCCGCCTTTGCCGTGGTCCCTGCCTTTCCGGTGTATTGTTTTCCCTTTTCACCTCCCACTACCACCACCTGGGCCCCTGCCTCCTTGAGGCGGTAATATGGGTACCAGAACTCGTGGTCGTTGAACATCTCCTCAACCAGCAAGATGACTTTCTTTCCCTTGGCTTCCATGGCTTCCCTCCAAATAAAAAGCTTTCCTTGGGGGCCAATTTACCAGATTTGCGGCCCCAGGAAAGCTTTTTTTCGAGTCGATTCCAGTTAGTTGAGGGGAGCTACCAGCCCCAAGTCAGATATTTGTGTATGGAATCCGAGGCCTTTCTCCCGGCCCCCATGGCAAGGATCACGGTGGCTGCCCCTGTCACTATATCGCCTCCTGCCCACACACCCTTCTTCGTGGTCTTACCGGTATCAGGGTCGGCCACAATGTAACCCCATTTGTTCAGTTCCAGGCCGGGGGTGCTCTTGGTGAGCACGGGATTTGCCCCCGAACCCACTGCAATCACTGCCAGATCGCACTCCAGTTCAAATTCCGAGCCTTCGATGGGCACGGGTCTGCGCCTGCCCGATTCATCCGGCTCACCCAATTCCATCTTGATACACTCCATTCCTCTTACCCGGCCCTGATCATCGCCCAGGAATCTCTTCGGGGCCGTAAGGAGAAAGAACTCAATGCCTTCTTCCTCGGCATGGTGTATCTCTGCTGCCCTGGCCGGCATCTCCTGGCGCGATCGCCTATAGACGATCCTTACGCGGTCCGCACCCAGGCGCATGGCCGTCCTAGCGGCATCCATGGCCACATTGCCAGCCCCTAAGACCACCACGTCCTTTCCACGGGCAATGGGGGTGTCGTATTCGGGAAACAGGTAGGCCTTCATCAGGTTTGCCCTGGTCAAGTATTCGTTGGCAGAATAGATCCCTATCAGATTCTCTCCAGGGATGTTGAGGAACCACGGAAGCCCTGCCCCCACCCCTATGAAGACAGCGTCGTAACCTTGCTCGAACAACTCGTCCACGGTAACTGAGCGGCCCACCACCACGTTGCACTCCACCTTTACGCCCAGACGCTCCAGGAAGTTTACCTCTTGGAATACGATCTCCTTGGGCAGCCTGAACTCGGGTATGCCATAGACCAGCACCCCCCCTGGCTTGTGGAAAGCCTCGAATACCGTCACCTCATGACCTTTGAGGATCAGGTCGCCGGCCACCGTCAGCCCTGAAGGGCCGGAGCCGACCACTGCCACCCGCTTTCCAGTGGGTTCGGCCTTGGGAGGAAGTTCCCCTTTCCCATGGGCCCTCTCCCAGTCTGCGGCAAAGCGCTCCAGGTTCCCGATGGCCACTGGCTCATCCTTCTTGGCAAGGATACACGCCCCCTCGCACTGTATCTCCTGGGGGCACACCCTTCCGCATACAGCAGGGAGGCTGTTGCGCTCCCAGATCTTCCTTATGGCCCCCTGAAAATCCTCCTCCTTTATGAGCCGAATAAATCCAGGTATATCAATGGCCACCGGACACCCTGCCACACAGTTCGGCTTCTTGCACTGGAGACATCTTTCAGCCTCCTTCATGGCCAGCTCCGGCGTGTAACCCAGCGGAACCTCGTCAAAGTTGCGCCTGCGGACCCCCGGGTCCTGCTCGGGCATGGGCTGGCGTGGGATCTTTTCCTTTTTTACTGCTTTCGCCATTACCTTCCTCCAACTCCATATTATTCCATATCATGCGGCCTTGCACTCACCCTTGAACTTCTCATAGGCAAGGGCCTCTTGTTCCTTGTAGGCAGCAAGCCTCTGCATGAGTTCGTCAAAATCCACCTGGTGACCGTCAAATTCAGGTCCATCCACACAGGCAAACTTGGTTTCGCCACCAACGGTAACCCTGCAGCACCCGCACATGCCGGTACCGTCCACCATGATGGGGTTCAAGCTTACGATTGTCTTTACATTGTATTCAGCCGTCATCTTGGCCAAAAACTTCATCATGGGCACCGGCCCTATTCCCACCACGAGCTTTACATCCTGTTTTTCCAGTATCTCTTTGAGAACGTCTGTCACAAAGCCGTGATGCCCATAGGAGCCATCGTCGGTGCACACGAAGAGCTCGTGAGATGCGGCCTTCATCTTCTCCTCCAAGATAAGGAGATCTTTTGTGCGGGCACCTATTATGGCTATCACATGGTTGCCGATCTCCTTGAGGGCCCGTGTTATGGGGTGAAGTACCGCCACCCCGGTTCCTCCTCCCACACAGACCACGGTTCCCACCTTTTCTATGTGGGTTGGACTGCCGAGCGGGCCGATCACATCCTGGTACCTGTCACCCACCTGAAGTGTCTTAAAAAGCGCCGTGGATTTCCCAACCACCTGGTATATGATGGTAATGGTGCCCTTCTTGGGATCAGTGTCAGCCATGGTCAAGGGGATCCTTTCCCCTGTTTCATTGGCCTTCAGGATAACGAACTGCCCCGGCTTGGCCTTCTTGGCAATGAGTGGGGCGCTTATCTCGTTCAGCACCACGGTGCCCTGGGCCATTTCCTCTCGTCGCAATATCTCGAACATCACTTGCCTCCCGCTCTTTCAGTAATTCATCAAAAATTCCCATTAGCACACAGCTATTTCTCCTGTCAAAAGAAATCTTTCACAATCTTATTTTGTTTAATTGACTCAAGTTGAAAAGGGGGTGAAAAGGGCTGAAGGAAGATTTAGCTGCTTCCCTAACAGTTTTCTCTCATTCTGGAACCGTAGAAAGGTCCTTGGCCATCATGAGGGCATCTTGTCCGGCAGGATAAAATCCTTTCTTGACCTCCAACTCCCTGTAGCCCATCTTGCGGAACAAGGCCTTGGCAGCAGAGTTTTCAACTGCGGTGTGAAGGATTATCCGCCCGATCCCCACTTCCCAGGCCTTCTTTTCTATGGATCGCAGAAGTGTTGAGCCGATCGACTGCCTCCGAAACTCTTCAGATACGGCAATGGCCAATAGTTCGCCTCTACCGAGCCCTACGCCCAGCATGGCAAACCCAGCCGGCTTACCATCTTTAGTGGCCACCAGGGTGATTGTAAGGCCCGATGAGAGCCACTCAGGTATGCTTGTATCATAGGGGCCGTATTGCTGGAATGCTTCCGTGGAAAGGGAGCGGATAAAGGGGGTGTCCGAGGCAACGGCCTCTCTCACTTCAATGGAAGGTTTGGCCGAATGGTATTCAGGCCTTGGAAGATGCTTGCTTGGTTTGGTGATCTTGGTCTTGGTGGCCGCAGGGGGTGTGAAGCGCAGGTGTCTCAGCTTCTGCTTTCGTTTGAAGTCACCGTATTTACCGAATCTCCCGCGTCTCGCCATCAACTCTCCTCAGTTAAAATATATCCAAAAAGTCATCCCTGGAGGGACTTCCAGTATCTCCCATGAACCCTTTGGCTGGTCTTAAGAATTTCTTCCAAAGAGCCCTGGTTTGCCCTATCCATGATCTCCCCCAAGGAAGTCTCTTCCTTGCCGGCCATCTCCCGAAGCACGGCGCGGACCCCATCCCTGAGGCCCTGCAAGTTGTATCCCCCCTCCAGGCAGGCCACCATTTTCCCGCCGCATGCCTCCTGCGCCATGTTGAGTATGGACCTGGCAAGTCCTGCAAACCCTTGAGAAGTTACGCGCATTCCTCCCAGCGGGTCTCCTTCATAGATATCGAAACCGGCTGAGACCAGCACAAGGTCAGGCCGAAATTCCAGCACGATGGGGCGAAGGATATTTTGGTAGATTGCCACGTATTCTGCATCACCATATCCGGTGGAAAGTGGGACATTGACGGTGTAACCCTCTCCCTGGCCCTGGCCCACCTCCTGGAATGAACCACTCCCCGGGTAATACGGATACTGATGGGTGGAAAAATAGAGCACAGAAGGATCATGCTCAAAGATGTGTTGGGTGCCGTTTCCGTGGTGTAGGTCCCAATCAATGATGACCACCCTTTCGGCGCCACAAATCTCCTGGGCATATCTGGCACCAACGGCCACGTTATTGAACAGGCAAAAGCCCATTGCCCTGTTCTTTTCTGCATGGTGACCAGGAGGCCTTATGAGGGCAAAGGCATTGTCCAGCGTGCCATCCATTACCATTGAGATTGCCTTACATGTCCCACCTGCTGCAAGCAGGGCCGCTTCATAAGACCCCGGAGAGGTGGAAGTGTCGGGATCCAGTGAATAGGAGGGCTTTCCCGCAGTACTTGCCACGATCTTGACCAGCGAATCACTGTGGACCCAGAGGAGGTGTTCCTCCTGGGCTGGTTCAGGGGTTATATTCGAAAAATTCCCTGCCATATCCTCCTGTTTCAGCATCTCGTAGATTACCTCAAGCCGCCTCGGGCTCTCAGGGTGATAAGCACCAGGGTCATGCTTCAAGTACCGCTCGTCCTTAACCACTCCGGTCCTGTTCATGTGGCTCCCCCTTTCTTCGTGACTTGTTCTGGCACTTTCTTGATTCGACAGATGGCCGTTTTTCCCTCTTTTATCAAAAAAGCAGGGGCCCGGCAAAGGCCAATCAGGTCTTTCCTCCCTTGCCAACAATCACCTTGCCCCTTATATTTGGGAGAGAGGAGCCCGGGATCCTTGAGTTGGAACCGAAGGGTGAAAATTTATGTTTTTTTTCATAGCAGGTGTTCAGCCAAAGACAAAGGTCCTGGATCCCAATCCCAGGCTTTGTCCGGTCTGTGGGCTCAATCGTGCAAAGCTGAAACGGATTGATCATTACCTTTCTGTCTTTTTCATCCCCCTTTTCAGGATCAAGAAAGGGGAGCCCATGCTGGTTTGTGATATATGCGGGCCGGTTGGGGCAGAGGTGGGCCCGGGAGGCCGGGAAGTAGCCCCTGAGCCAGAGGTGGGAACGGGGGAATTGTGCCCCATGTGTAAGGCCCAGGTTGAGCCGCACTTTCGGTTCTGCCCTTACTGCGGTCAAAGGCTGTAAGTTGCCCTTGTCTCTTGTAAATAAACTGACCTTGGAATCATATGACCTGGGATAATATTTCATGAATACACAGCGCACCCCCCTTTGGACCAGGCCCTTCTTGGTACTTACCGCCTGCTTCTTCCTGGCCTTTTCCAACATCTCCTTTTTTTACCTCTACCCACTGGCCCTGGATGCCGTTGGGATAAGCAAGGCCCTCATCGGCTGGGTCATGGGCATATTCTCCCTTTCCACGGTGCTCTCCAGGCCCCTTATGGGGCACCTGGTCTCCAAGAAGGGAGAACGCATGGTGATTTGGTGGGGGATGGTCCTGATGACGGCGGCCTCGGCGGCTTACCTATGGATAAAGGGGTTTGGATTCCCCTTGCTGGTGGTAAGGGTGGTTCATGGAATCGGTTTTTCTGCCTTTGTCTCTGGTGGTTTTTCCCTGGTTGCAAGGGAGATTTCTCCTTACAGGCACGCCGAGGCATACGGGATTGTGGGTGCAGCCCTCATGGCCGCCGTGGCCCTGGCCCCTCCATTGGGGGAATTGCTGATACAGTGGAGAGGGTTTTCTTGGGTATTTGCAGCGGCAGCCGTTACGACCCTAATTGCATCGGTTGTTGTAGGGGCCCTGCCAGGCAGCAATCCAAACGGGCCAGACCTTCATGGTGGTGCCTCTATTGATTACATGTCGCTTCTTTTAAAAAGATCATACATATACTTGTTGGTGGTCACCTTTGTGTTTTCACACACCCAGTCAACCGTGGTCAATTTCGTGGCCCTCCTGGCAAAGGAGAAGGGGGTGGAAAGCGGGGGCTTCTTTTTCGTCTCGTTTGCCCTTGCAATCCTCATCCTGCTCAGTGCAGGGAGATTCATCCAAAGAAGGGGTAAGCTATGGGTGCTAAGAACTTCGTATCCCTCCCTGGCACTGGGTGTGGGACTGATCCCGCTCTTTATCGGTTCCAACCTCTTTTTCCTCCCGGCGCTATTTTTTGGCTGCGCCATGGGGCTCCTTTTTCCGGCCCTCAACGCCCTGGCAGCCGACCACGGCACCCGGCAAGAGAAACCCGCCACCATGGCGATCTTTACCGCTGTCTATGACACGGGCTTTATCACCGGTGGCCTGGTATCAGGCGCTCTTTCCCAGTCAGCAGGCCTGGGAGCCCTCTTTGGGCTTACAGGACTTCTTGCCTTTGGAGGATTTGTTTTCTTGGCCCTCTTTTTCAGGCATTGGCCATGACGCTTTCCGTGGATCCAAATGCTCCACCTTCCAGGTCCACCAGTGCCGGGGTGCGGTTTTATTGGTGTTACATTG